>JASBUL010000016.1 GCA_030147945.1 Oceanococcus sp.
ACGTAGAGCTCATTCCCGCGATTGTACTGTACTGCTTATTGACGTTCGCTTGAATGCTCTCTTAGTTGGTGGCTTCGCCACTTTCCAAGGAGCACCCGCACAAATTACTTGCTTGATTTTTAAAGAACTTTTGACGACTCGTCCCACTCGTGTGAAGCAGGCCGCTCGTCAAGGGAGGCGTATGATACACGCCCCCTCTGAGGCGTCAACTGTTTGTTTCAATTTTTTTTCAGTCCACCTGAAATCAAACACTTAGATTTCTCGACCGCCCGTCAGACAAGGCGTCCGCGCGCAATGCGCCGCTTGCCGACCTGCAACAAAACGCTCTGCCCAGGCAAAAACACCTGCTTGGGATCCGATATGCGCTGCTGATCCAGCTTCACCGCCCCCTGCTTGAGCATACGCATTGCCTCGGAGGTACTCGCGACCAAATCCAGCGCGCGCAGCAGATGAGCCAGGCCCATCCCGTCAGCGCCCACGGCCACTTCGATCTCATCGATCTGGTCAGGCAGCTGGCCCTGGGCGAAGCGCCGATCGAAAGCCTGGCGTGCCTGCACGCCCGCATCCGCGCCATGGAAACGCGCGGTGATTTCTTCCGCCAGATCCATCTTGGCCTGCTTAGGATGCAGATCCCCATCAACAACAGCCGCACGCCGTCGGGCAACCTCATCCAGCGACTCAAAGCTGAGCAGCTCATAGTAACGCCACATGAGCTCGTCGGAGATCGACATCAGCTTGCCGAACATGTCGTCAGGCGGCTCGTTGATCCCGATATAGTTGCCCAGAGACTTGGACATCTTCTGCACACCATCGAGCCCCTCAAGAATCGGCATGGTAATCACGACCTGCTGAGGTTGGCCGGCCTGACCCTGCAGATGACGCCCGACCAGCAGATTGAATTTCTGGTCGGTTCCGCCCAGCTCGATGTCGGCCTTGAGCGCAACCGAGTCCTGGCCCTGCATCAGCGGATAGAGAAACTCGTGGATCGCAATGGGCTGGCCGGTTTTGTAACGCTTGTCGAAATCATCGCGCTCCAACATCCGCGCCACCGTGAACTGGGCGGCCAGCTTGATGGTATCGCTGGCGGTCATGCTGCCCAGCCACTTGGAGTTGAATTCGATACGTGTCTTGTCGCGATCCAGGACCTTATATATCTGTTCGGCATAAGTCCGCGCATTGGCCTGCACCTGCTCTTCCGTCAAGGGCTTGCGCGTTACGTTCTTGCCAGTGGGGTCGCCAATGCGGCCGGTGAAGTCCCCGATCAGGAACACCACATCGTGACCACGCTCCTGAAATTGACGCATCTTGTTCAACAGAACGGTGTGACCGAGATGCAGATCAGGCGCGGTCGGATCGAAGCCCGCCTTCACGACCAGGGAACGATTTTGTTCAGCGGCCGTCTTTAGAAGCTCATGCAGGCCGTTTTCCGGTATCAGTTCCGCGACACCGCGGGCAAGTTCGGCCACTGCCGTTTCCAAATTCATTCGTCAGCTTTTATCTATGGTTAGGGCGATATGTTTCCATCGCGCTGAAGCAACCGGCTGTATCTCTATGAAAACACTAGCCTCAGGCGATACCTTCCAGTATGCTGCAATCCCAATACCTGCATATGGGTACACACGGGTATTGGGGGCGAGCAGTAATGAAATCTGACTACATTGTAACGGAGCCCAGCACTCCGACCTCGGCGCGGCTGGCGCCCAAACTGGCCATAGGCGCCGGAATTTTCGCCGTCGCGTTCTATCTGGCCGGCGAACGCACGCAGGACAAGCCTGAGACGCAGGCGAGAACGCCCCCCGCCCAGAACGAAATCAGTCTGGTTGCACGCGCCAGCGACACGCGCTCGCTGCTCGACGACATCGCTCCCATTTCCAGCGCTCAGGCGGCCGTCGCGCCACCCAATGCCGCACTCACCGACACCGGGCGTAGCAGCGCAGCCCTGCAGGATTTGGCCACACAAGCGCCTCCCCTGCCCCCCGAGCCTGCCGAAGAGGCCAATCTGGTTCGCCTCGAAAGCCGCGAACTGGTGGTCAAGAACGGCGATTCGCTGTCCATCCTGTTCGACCGCAACGGGCTCAAACCGATCGACTGGATGGCGCTGGCCAAGCTGGACGGCACCGCCAAGCGTCTCCTGCGCCTGCGCCCCGGCGACAAACTGATGCTGGGACTGGACGACCAGCAACGCGTCGCCGCGCTCGACATGCGCATCGACGACACCCAGACACTGCGCATCCGCCGCGATGATGATGGCAAGTTCCAGCAGACGCTGCTGGTGGACGACCTGAGCGTGCGAGAAGTGGCCGTGGAGGGCGTGATCGAGAACTCGCTGTTCCTCTCGGCAAAAGCTGCCGGGCTGTCCGACCGACTGACCATGGAGTTGACCGACATCTTCGCCTGGGATGTCGATTTTGCCCTTGATATTCGCGCTGGCGATCGCTTCCGGGTGATTTACGAAGAGCTGTATCGCGACGGCAAGCTGCTCAAGGAAGGCAACATACTGGCCGCCGAATTTACCAATCGCGGAGACGCGTTGCGCGCGGTGCGCTATGTCGACAGCGACGAACGCGCTGCCTATTACGCCCCCGACGGCAAGCCGATGAAAAAAGCTTTTCTGCGTTCACCGGTTGATTTCACGCGCATCAGCTCACGCTTCTCCATGGGACGCAAGCACCCCATCCTGAACAAGATCCGGGCGCACAAAGGGGTCGACTACGCGGCACCGCGCGGCACCCCGATCAAGGCTGCCGGAGCCGGCAAGGTTGTCTTCGCCGGGAACAAAGGGGGTTACGGGCGCGTGGTGATCCTGCAGCACGCCGGCAAGTATCAAACGCTGTATGCACATCTCAACAGCTTTCGCCGCGGCATTCGCAAAGGCGTTAGCGTGAGCCAGGGCGACACCATTGCCTATGTCGGCATGTCAGGTCTGGCGACTGGCCCGCACCTGCACTACGAGTTCCTGGTTGGCGGGAAGCATGTTGACCCTCTGCGCGTCAAACTGCCCAGCGCGCCGCCCATTGCCAGCGCGGAAATGGAGCGCTTCCAGAGCCAGACCGCAACACTGCTGGCCAAGCTCGATGACTTTGCACCCACAACCGGCAATGCGCTGGTTGCAAGCGCTGGCGAAAATCCAGGCCAGCCCTAAACGGAAAACGAAGAGCCGCAGCCGCAGGTCGTTGTGGCGTTGGGGTTGCGGATCACGAACTGGGCGCCGTTGACGTCGTCCTTGTAGTCAATTTCCGCACCCTCCAGATACTGATAACTCATCGGATCGACAAGCAGCGAAACACCCTGCTTTTCCACCCGGGTATCGCCATCGCCTTCGTTTTCATCGAAGGTGAATCCGTACTGAAAACCCGAGCAGCCGCCACCGGACACAAATACCCGCAGCTTCAGGTTGGGGTTGCCTTCATCGTCCATCAGCGCTTTGACTTTCAGCGCGGCGGCGTCTGTGAATACCAGAAGATCTTCGCTCATGGGTTGCCCTCTTCAGCAGCCTGGGGCTTGAGAATTTCCGCCCAGACAAACGTTTGGCTGACCGGCTTCAGCCCTCTTTCCTCAGGTATGGCCTCGGCGACCAATCTCAAGGGCCGGTAATCGGATGGCAGTCGGAACTGGCCAAACACTTCAATATAGTAACGGAACTCATACAAGGCCGGCGGCTTCTCGCCCAGCGCGATGTCACGCAGGGGCACCTCCAGCATGGCGTCCTTCTTCAAACCTTCGAGGCGCAGCTTGAGCATGCCTTTGGCGTCCGAGGACTGACGAACCGGCTGCAGCAAGGTCAAACGGAACTGATAGTCGCGCCCATACAGCGGCATGATCTCCGCCTTGTGGATACGCACACCGGCCAGATTCTGTTCGGGCGCCACGATGCCCCGATAGAACGCGAGCTGTTCATTCAGCCGGCCCACCTCGGCAACCTGTTCGCTCAGACTGTCGCGCAACTCGAAGCAGGCTTCCTGCTCGACGATAACCGACTGCTTCACGTAGGCCAGTTCCTCGCTGAGCTGACGGCGCTGACGCTGCAATGCGCTTAGCTGGGCCGGGCAATCCGCTCCGACCAACTCTTCAGCCACCGCATCATCGAATGATTCCGGCATGACGCCGTAGGTGAGCAAACCACCCGCGACCGCTCCGGCCAGCGCAACACTCGCATAACGCAGCAGACGCGCGCGGCGCCCTGGACTGGATGCCGTCACGGCAGCATCGCCGGTGCGTTGAGGCCGACGGTCTGATCCAGACCGAACATGATGTTCATGCACTGGATGGCCTGAGCCGAGGAACCGCGCGCCAGATTGTCGATAACGCTGAACACCACAGCGGTGTCACCGCGTCGTGCTACCGCAAGACGCGCCATGTTGGAGCCACGCACGCTGCGTGTCTGCGGATGGCTGCCGGGCGGCATCACATCGACAAACGGAGCGTCCGCATAAGCCGCCTCGAACAAGGCCTGAAGATCGGCCTGTTGATCCACCAGCGGCGCATAAATGCTGGCCTCGATGCCGCGCACCTGCGGGGTCAGATGCGGCTGGAACAGGCACTGCACCGGCGCGCCGGCCATCTCGCTCAAGATCTGGTTGATCTCCGGCTGATGGCGATGCCCCGCACTGGCGTACGGCGCAAAACTGTCCGCAGTCTCACAGAACAGCATCCCCAACTTGGCCTGCCGACCGGCACCGGAAACACCCGACTTGGCGTCAGCAATGATGCCGCGCGATGTAACAACACCGGCTTTGAGCAGCGGCATCAGGGCCAGCTCGACCGCGGTCGGGTAGCACCCCGGACAGGCCACCAGGCGCGCCTGCGCCAGCGATGCGGCATTCAGTTCAGGCAACCCGTAGACCGCTTCACCGAGGTACTCCGGCGCAGTATGGGCTTGACCGTACCACTGCTCCCAGACCGCCTGATCGCGCAAGCGAAAGTCTGCCGACAGGTCGATGACGCGCGCGTCACGACGCAGCAGCTCGGCCGCGCCGGACATCGCCGCACCATGCGGGGTGGCGAAAAACACCACATCGGACTGCTGCGCCAGCGCCTCCATGTCAGGCTCGCTGAAGGACAGTGCATAATGTCCCCGCAGATTGGGGAACACGTCTGCAACCGGCCGACCGGATTCTTGTCGCGAGGTCACGGCCACCACTTCAGCTTGCGGATGCACCGCAAGCAGACGCAGCAACTCGGCGCCGGTGTAACCGGTTCCACCCACGATCGCGACACGCAATTGGTCAGACATAAACTTCAAGGTCGGGAAAACTCGTCAGATTAGCATGGGTACAGGGATGAAAGGATGGCGTTGGACCTCTCCCCTGCGAATGATGTTCCCCGTCACCGCACAACCGGGCATTCTGGCGCTGTCCTTGCTGGGTTGCGTCTGCGGCCTGCTGGCCGGGCTGGCGATTTCCGCACTGCACCACCTGATCGACTTCGCACGCTGGCTGTTTGAACAGCCCGGCGTGTTCAGCATGCAAAGCCTGCCGCAATTGCCAACGCAGTTCTGGGCCAGCGTGCTGGGCGCCCTGCTGGTGGGCCTGATCTTCCAGTTCATCAAGGCGCGCCATCGCCATACCGGCCTGGTGCATATCGTTGAACGCCTTATGCATCATCAAGGACAACTGCCAACACGCAATGCCTGGGCCAACTTCCTGGGCACGGTGATCGCGGCCGGTTCCGGTCAGGTAGTTGGCCGCGAAGGGGCGGCCATGCACTTGGGCGCCTCGGGTGGAAGCATGATCGGCAAATACCTGGAGCTGCCCCACAGCACGGTGCGCGCGCTGGTCGGCTGTGGCGCCGCTGCCGGCATTTCGGCATCGTTCAACACCCCCCTGGCCGGCGTGATTTTCACCATGGAAGTGATCATCATGGAATACTCGGTGCTGGGCCTGGCGCCGACCATTGTCGCCGCAGTCAGTGCCAATGCGGTAGCGCATCTGTGGCTCACCGCACACCCCACACTCAGCGTCAGCGTGGCCGAGATCGAATCGCTCAGCCAGCTGCCCATACTGCTCGTCGTCGGGGCCACGCTGGGCCTGATCGCAACCTACTATCAACGCGCCATTGCCTGGCTGACAGTCCGCGCCAAGGACATCCCGACCTGGATCAACATGAGCGCGACAGGCCTGATTACGGCGCTTTTTGCCATGGCCTTGCCGCTGACCAGCGTGGATGGTTTCATCAACATCAATCAGGCACTGGCCGGCGACATGCCGCTGTCGACCTCACTGATGCTCGGCGGCATTGTTCTGATCTGCTCCAGCCTGGCCATTGCCACCGCAATTCCCGGCGGCATCATCATGCCCTGCATGCTGGTGGGCGCCTGCCTGGGCAGTGCCTTGGGACACCTCAGCGCTCAGGCCACCGGGCTGCCTGCCGAGCAGGTCGCCCTGTTTGCCTTGCTCGGCCTGGGTGCGATGTTCGGCGCCGTGCTGCAAGCGCCGCTAACCGCGCTGATCGTCATTCTGGAGCTGTCCGGTCGCACCGACATGGTCTTCGCCGCCATGATCACGGTCATCACGGCCGTGCTGGTCTGCCGCGAAACCAACCACGGCGAATCGATCGTCTCGCTGCTGCTCAAGAACCGCGGGCTCGATTACCGCAACGACCCGGTGTCACGTTCGTTGCGCCGGCTCAGTGTGATACCCACGATGAACCGCAATTTTGCGGTCAGCGAAGAAAGTCTGACACTGGATCAGGCCCGCGATCTTCTGCGCGGCAAGCCGGACTGGCTGCTGGTCAGGCCCGAGAAATCGCCGGCTTTTGTCATCGGTGCAGCCGATGTTCAATACGCCGTGACGGTGGCCAGCGAGGAGGACGACGACGGCGAGGAGCCGCGCCTGATCAACCTGGCCAAGATTCCCGGCGATCGCCGTCAATGCGCCCCGGTGCCGCTGCGCGCCTCGTTGCAGGAAGCCAGCGAAACCTTTGACAGCAGCGGGGTTGAAGCCCTGTATGTGGAACGCACCACACGCAACGACCCGACCGTGATTTACGGCATTCTCACCCGCAAGGCCATCGACAAGGCCTACAGGACCTGACCCCATGCTCTGGATCAAAGCCTTTCACATCATCTTTGTCGTCACCTGGTTTGCTGGCCTGTTTTATCTGCCGCGTCTGTTTGTGTACCACGCGGACACCCAGGACACGCTCAGCGATGAGCGCTTCAAGCTCATGGAGCGCCGACTCATGATCATGACCCACATCGGCGGCACGCTGAGCCTGCTGTTCGGAATCTGGCTGCTGGCCGGCTGGCGCATGGGCCTGCTAACCGGCAGCGGCTGGTTTCATGCCAAGCTGACCTTAGTGGCGCTGCTGCTGGTTTATCACCACCTGTGCAGCCGCTTCGTCAAAACCTTCCGCGACAACCGCAACACCCGCAGCGCAAAGTTCTACCGCCTGTTCAACGAAGCGCCATCGGTTCTGCTCATCGCCATCGTGCTGCTGGCGGTGGTCAAGCCGTTCTAGCAGAGCGGGCATAAAAAAGCCGCGCGAGTTCAGCACTGGCGCGGCTTGCAGCCCTCTGCTCTGGGCTGAATTACATCTGGCTTTGCAGGTAATTCTGGATCCCGACCTTGCCCAGCACATCAAGCTGAGTTTCCAGCCAGTCGATGTGCTCTTCTTCACTTTCCTGAATGCGCACAAAAATCTCGCGCGTGACGTAGTCACCCACCGACTCGCAATAGCCAATCGCTTCCTTGTACATCGGGTGTGCATCCAGCTCCAGCGCCAGATCAGCACGTAGGCACTCCTCCACATCTTCACCGATGCGCAGGCGCCCCAGATCCTGAAGGTTGGGCAGGCCATCCAGCATCAGGATGCGCTCGATCAGCGCATCCGCATGCTTCATCTCATCGATGGATTCTTCGTATTCATGCTTGGCCAGGGTCTCGAAACCCCAGTTCTTGTACATCCGCGCATGAAGAAAATACTGATTGATCGCGGTCAGCTCCGCTTTAAGCGCCTTGTTCAGGTGCTCGATAACCTTGGCGTCGCCTTTCATGACTCAACCCACCGTGATGAAGTAGGTCACAAGGCTAGCAGAGCACCCGATCAATATCAACGTAAAGCGTTGATTTTACTTTGATTTTTATTAGTAGCGCAAATCAGATCGATTCGCATCAGGCAACGCGTTCAGCGCTCACCATTGGCACATGACGGGCCAACGCCTCGTTCAGGCGGGATTTGGCTTCAGGCAGGCATTTGCCACAGCAAGTGCCGGCACGGGTAGCCATGCACAAACCCTTGATACTGCGCACGCCATCCTCGGCGACCGCCTGTTCGATGCGCCGCTCATTCACGGCATGGCAAACACAGATATACATGAGGCGTATAACACCCCAAATGCGAATCGTTGTCAATAGCGTTCGACAAATATTCTCATTGCGATTATCAATCGCCTCCCCACCAGGCCTCGCGGACTCAGGCGCAGGCCTGATCTCCCAGCAGCGGCTCCAGTTGGCGCAAGGCACGGCGATAAACCGATCGCTTGAAAAAGATCACATCGTTGGGCGGATACCAGTAGTCAACCCAGCGCCAGGAATCGAACTCCGGCTTATCGCAAGCCGCAAAGTGCACGCTGGATTCATCACACACCATGCGCAGCAAAAACCATTTCTGTTTCTGGCCTATGCACAAGGGTTTCTTGTTTCGGCGGATATAGCGCAGCGGCAAACGGTAGCGCAGCCAGCCTTGAGTACAGCCCATCACCTCAACATCGTGTTGCTTCAGGCCAAGCTCTTCGTGCAGCTCCCGGTACAGGGCGTCTTCGGGGCTTTCGCCACGTTGAATGCCACCTTGCGGAAACTGCCAGGCATCCTGACCCACACGTTTGGCCCACAACACCTGCTTGTTGGGCCCGAGCACCACGATGCCGACGTTAGGACGAAAACCATCAGCGTCGATCATCGGTGGAAAAATATTTTGAACTGGGTCCATTCTTCCACAAGCCCGGCACAAGTCCAAACCGGCGCGAACAGGCGATGCAGATGTCACAAAGCCAAGGCAGAATAGCCCGCTCATTTGCTGCAGCGCAGATCATGGAACTGGCACTTTTCGACCTCGACAACACCTTGCTGGCAGGCGACAGCGACTACAGCTGGGGCCGTTTTCTGGTCGACAAGGGGGTGGTCGATGGCGCCACTTACGACGCGCAGAATCAGCAGTTCTACGAGGACTACAAGGCCGGCGAGCTGGATATTCGCGCATTCGCCCGTTTCAGCCTCGGCCGCCTGGGGCAGTTCGCGATGGCGCAGCTCGAGGCCTGGCGCGCCGAATTCGTCAGCGCTGTGGTTGAGCCGATGATTGCCCCGGGCGCGCGCGCCCTTCTCGACCAACATCGCAAAGCCGGGCGCGAACTGGTCATCATCACCGCCACCAACAGCTTCATCACGCGCCCGATCGCCGATGTGCTCGGGGTTGAGCACCTGCTCGGCACCGATGGGGAAATTGTCGCCGGGCGCTTCACCGGTGAGATCGACGGCATTCCCTGCTTCCAGGGCGGCAAAATCGAAAAGCTGCAGGTCTGGCTGCAGCAACGTCCTGCCCCCAGCGAGACCTGGTTCTACAGCGATTCAATCAACGATGCGCCGCTGCTGGAATGGGCCGATCATGCTTTTGCTGTCGACCCCTGCCCCAAACTCAGCGCGCTGGCCAAACGCCAGGGCTGGCCAGAGATCAGCCTGCGCTGAATTCAGCCGACTCCACAACCACTGAAACGGCCCAGCAAATCCGCGTGCAGGGCCGCGTTGGCAGCGACCACCGACGTGGTTTCCAGCCCCACATCCTGACCACGCAGATCGCAGATCACGCCGCCGGCCTCGCGCAGAATCACGGTATTGGCGGCAATATCGAGAATATTGACGTCTGACTCGACCACCGCATCAATGCGCCCGGCGGAGAGCAGGTGGTAGTGATAGAAATCACCGTAGCCACGAATCCGGTGCACCTGGCCAATCAGCTCACCCAGTGCCGACCATGCCGCCGGCTCGCGCGTCAGACTGGCGATGTTGCCGGTCGACAGGGTGGCCTTGGGCCAGTTGTCGATTGCACTGACCTTGAGCGCTTCACCATTGAGAAACGCACCACGCCCCTTCTCGGCCCAGGCCAGCTCATCAAACAGCGGCGCTGAAGACACCCCCAGCACCAGCTCACCGTCACGCATCAGGGCGATCTGGGTGGAAATGAACGGGTAGCCGCGCACGAAGCTCTTGGTGCCGTCCAGGGGATCGATCAGCCAGATGGCTTCGGCATCCATGTCGTACTGACCGGTTTCCTCGCCGAAAAAGCCGTAGTTGGGGCAAGCCGCATCCAGAATTTCGCGGATCTTGTGCTCGCACGCCACATCCACCTCGGTGACGGGGCTGGCGTCGGCCTTGATGGTGACGTCGAAATTCTTGCGGTAGGCACCGCGAATGATCTCGCCTGCGGCGCGTGCCGCATCCAGAGCGGCTGTCAGTTCCTTGCTGTGCACGGGGCTGTTTCCTGTGGAGCGGCGCGCATCATAACAAGGCGCGGCGCAAGCGCTCAGGTGTTGTGGCTGAGCAAGCGACTGAAACCGGCCCGCTCGACGTGGTGCAATCCACTCAAGCAGGCATACGGCACATCCAGCGTGAACATGCGCTGCAGCGGCATGCCCAGCACATGCGCCAGCAGCGCACGGATGACACCGCCGTGCGTCACGATCAGCACATGCTGCCCGGACGCCTCTGCCAACACGCGCTGATAGGCCTCGACGACCCGCGCTTGCAAGACATCACCCGCCTCACCTTGCGGCGGCGCGCAGTTGACCGGGTCGCGATAAAACGCACTGATCGCCTGCGCCTCACGCGCGAAGAGCTCTTCACGCAACTGCCCTTCCCACTGGCCAAAACTCATTTCCCGCCAGTCCGGATCAACGCTCAGCGGAATCTCAAGACGCGCGCTCAGCTCCTCGGCAAAAGCCCGGCAACGCTGCAAAGGCGAACTGACGATACGCTGCCAGGGCGCCGCCGCGCGCTCCGCCGAAGCGCGCATCTGCTGCCAACCAGCATCGCTCAGCGCCACATCGGTGGCGCCGCGAAAAATCTCCCCGCCCTGGCATTCGCCATGACGCAATACATCCAGTCGAATCAAGGTCTTGTCCTGTGCCGCTCGTGCGTGTGGCAGACTGCTGTTTTTTGAGTCGGCAACATACCCGCATGAGCATGGACATCACCGAAAGCGCCGCAGTCTGCCGCATTCTGGCCGATGCGACACGCCAGCGCCTGCTCCTGCTGCTGGAGGCTGAAGAACTCAGCGTAGCCGAACTCACCGACATCACCGGACTGGCGCAGAGCCGCGTGTCGACTCATCTGGGCAAGCTACGCGATACCGGGATGGTGCAGGATCGGCGCCAGGGCACCACCGTGTTCTATTCGGCCACCGCGCACAGCGGCACCATCGGACGCCTGTGGCAAGCCCTGCGCCAGGACATTTCCAGCGAACAGATCAACAGCGACCGCGAGCGCATGGCCGAAGTGCTGCGTCGGCGCAACCCAGGCCTGACCTGGGCTGAGTCGGTTGCCGGCCACATGGAGCTGCATTACTCCCCGGGGCGCACCTGGCAGGCCACCGCGCATGCCTTGCTGCCGCTGCTGGCCTTTGGCGATGTGCTGGACATTGCCGCTGGCGACGGCATGCTGGCCGCCCTGCTGGCACCGCGCAGCCGCTCAATCACCTGCGTGGATTTCAGCGCAACGCTGGTTGAAGCCGGCACCCAGCGCCTACAGGATTTTGCCCAGGCGCGCTATCTGCAAGGCGACATGCACAACCTGCCGCTGCCGGACGACGGTTTCGACACCGTCTTTCTGCTCCACGCCCTGACTTACAGCGCACAACCTGCCCAGGTGCTGAGCGAACTGGCCCGGGTGATGCGCCCGGGGGCGCGCGCGATCATCTCCACGCTGGCCCGGCATACCCACGAAGCCACCGTGGCGGCGTTTGATCACGTCAATCTGGGCTTCGAGCCGGCTGCGCTTAGCCAGCTGATCGAAGAGGCCGGGCTCATCAGCGAGCAGTGCGATGTCAGCCTGCGCGAATCGCAACCGCCGTATTTCGGCGTGATCACCGCCGTTGCGAAAAAACCGCAGTGATGCAGGAGATCACCCTCAACTTCTCGCCACAAAGCCTGACGCTGCTCAACGTTGTGCTTGGCGTGGTCATGTTCGGGATCGCAATTGATCTGCGCGTGGCTGATTTTAAGCGCGTGCTGCAGTTACCACGGGCTGTCTTTGCCGGACTGTGTGCGCAATTTCTGGCCTTGCCAGCAGCAACCTTTGTGCTTATCCAGATCCTGCGCCCGGCGCCGGAATTCGCCCTCGGCATGCTGCTGGTGTCGAGCTGCCCTGGCGGCAATATCTCCAACTTCGTCACCCATATCTCGCGCGGCAACTCGGCCCTGTCCGTGACCATGACGGCGGTTTCGTCGCTCGCTGCCATCGTCATGACGCCGCTGAATTTTGCATTCTGGGGACAGCTGGACAGCCAGCTCGCGCCGCTGCTTCAAAGCGTCTCCCTGCAGTTCAACGACATGCTGATCATGGTCTGCATCATGCTCGGCGCCCCACTGGCACTGGGCATGTGGCTGGCTGCGCGCTACCCAGGCTTCAGCGCCTATCTGCGCACGCCCTTGCGCTGGTTCTCGTTTGCCGCCTTCTTCGGTTTCGTGCTGGCCGCCGCCGCCAACAATCTGGATGCCTTCCGCCAATACCTCAGCCTGGTCCTGGGCCTGGTGGTACTGCACAACCTGATCGCTTTTGGCTGCGGCTACCTGCTGGCCCGCTTGGTCCGCCTGCCGGATGCAGACACCCGCGCCGTGACGGTGGAGGTCGGCATCCAGAATTCGGGGCTGGGCCTGATTCTCATCTTCAACTTCTTTGGCGGGCTCGGCGGCATGGCCCTGATCGCAGCGTGCTGGGGCATCTGGCACATCATCGCCGGCAGCGTGCTGGCCAGCTTTTGGTCACGCCGACCTCTACACGGCACGCACACCTGAGGCACACTGGGTGATTCCGGATACTTTCAACCGCGCCAAACGTGTTGAATCAGTATCGCCAATCAATCATTGGAGATTGACCGGATGAACCTGCCTGTTCGCCACCTGATTCTGAGCGCGCTGCTGCTGGCCACACCGGCAAGCCAGGCCGCCGACAGCCCGTGGCTCTCGCGCCTGCTGCTGAACACACTGTCCACGCTGGATCTCACCAGCCCCGGACCGACCCACGCCGCGGCACCATCCAGCGCGCTGGACTATGCTCGAGCTGGCGATGTCGACCTGAACAGCACGCAGCATGGGCAGTGGCAGCAGGAGGCCGGCGAGGCTGTCTGGCGACTCAAACTGCGCAGCGAAGACGCCCTCAGCCTGAGCGTCACACTGAGCGATATGCAGTTGCCGGCGGGGGCCACGCTGAACCTCTACGACGGCGACGGCCAGCGCTGGCACGGCCCGCTAAGCACCGACGTTCTGACCCGCCATGCGCGCTTCTGGTCGCCCCTGGTGCCACGCAACGCACTGATCCTGGAGCTGCGCGTTGCGGCTTCGGAACAGCTCAACACGCAGCTGCGCGTGAGCCAGGTCCAGCACGGCTTTCGTGATTTCACATTGCTCAGCAAGTCCGGCAGCTGCAACATCGACGTGGCCTGCAGTCAGGCCGACAGCTGGACCGATGCCGTGCGGGCCAGTGCGCGCATTACGCTGGGCGGCCAACGTCTGTGCAGCGCCGTGCTGCTCAACAACACCGAACAGAACGGCGATCCGCTGCTGCTCACGGCGCGCCATTGCGGAGTCAGCGCGGGCGGTGAGTTCGCCGCCAGCTCGGTGGTGGTGTACTGGAACTTTGAAACCAGCCGCTGCGGCGGCTCGCCCGACGGCAACCTGCGCCAGAATCAGACCGGCGCCAGCCTGCTGGCCGATGACGCCGCGGCTGACTTCACCCTGCTGCGCCTCAACCAGCAACCCGCCGCCAACTATCAGGTCTACTACGCCGGCTGGGACGCGCGCGGACTGGCCCCGACCAGCGGTGTGAGCGTGCACCATCCGGGCGGCGACGAAAAGCGCATCAGCCTGTTCAATCAGGCCGCCGCACCACGCAGTGCCAATGTCGACGGACAGGCGGTACAGAGCTGGCAGGTGTTCTGGAATCAGGGCGTTACCGAGCCCGGCTCGTCCGGCGCCGGGCTGTGGGATGCCCAGCATCGCGTGGTCGGTCAGCTCTCGGGGGGCAATTCGTCCTGCTCCAGCCCGGATGGCGCGGACGTCTACGGTCGACTCGACGTCTCGTGGGACAACAACAGTGCACAAGCCCGACAACTGCGTGCCTGGCTGGACCCAGCTGGCACCGGCCAGCTCACGCTGGATGGTCTGGATCCAAGCTCCGCCACGTTGCGCGCGGCCAACGACAGCTTCACCAGCGTGCCAGACGACAGCGAGCAGCTGCTGCTCGACGTGCTCAGCAACGATGCCGGCCAGCAGCCACTGCGTTTGCTCAGCGCACGCGCCGCAAACGGCCAGGTCCGCGTCCAGGGCCAGCAACTGCTATACGACTTTGGCCCCGGTCAAAACGCGGATCAGATCGAATATCAGGTGATCAACCGTTGGGGCGATATCGACAGCGCAAGCGTTACGCTTCAACGCCAGAGCAAAGCTCAGACGGCGCTGCGCGGTGGCCTCATCGACGGTGGCGCGCTGGCGCTGCTCGGCCTGTTCGCAGCCTGGCGTCGGCGGCGATGCTCACGACGCGACGCATAGACTGGGCCACGCACGGCGAAGCCTGTCTGGCGGTGCGCCAACAGGTGTTCGTGTACGAGCAAGGCATCGCGCCCTCACTGGAGTTTGACGGTCGCGACCCGGACTGTATCCACGTGCTGGCGCAACACGGCGATCAGGCCGTCGGCACCGCGCGGATGCTGCCCGATGCCCACATCGGCCGCGTTGCCGTACTTGCACCGTGGCGCGGCCAGGGCGTTGGTCGACTGCTGATGGCGGCCCTGATCGAAGAAGCCCGCCTGCGCGGCGAGTCAGCGGTACACTTGGCTTCGCAAGAGTCCGCCATCGACTTCTATCGTCACCTGGGGTTTGTCGCACATGGCGATATGTACCTCGAAGCGGACATCCCCCACCTCGATATGACATTGACCCTGTAACGCCCAAGCCATGGCCGAACTGATTCAACCCGCGCCCTTTATGCGCCGCCTGGGCGCGGCCGTGTATGACTTTCTGCTGCTGCTGGCGCTGTGGATCTGCGCCGGCTTCATCGCCGTGCTCATCCATGGTGGCAACGCCGAACCTGCCGGCAGCGGCACGTTCCAGAGTGTACTGCTGGCCATTTCCATCCTGTTCAACAGCTGGTTCTGGACCCACGGCGGACAAACCCTGGGCATGCGCGCCTGGCGCCTGCAGGTGCGCAAGGAAGACGGTGGCGCGGTGAGCTGGCCGCGTGCTGGCCTGCGCTTTCTGTTCGCCATTCCGGCCTGGGGCCTGTGCGGCCTCGGCGTGTTCTGGGCCATCCCCCATCCACAGAACAAAACCTGGCAGGACCTGCTGAGTGGCACCGAAACCGTGCTGCTGCCTGCACCCCGGCCGGATCAGAAAATCCCCGACTAACTCAGTAGCGCGGCGCCCGCCGGGCATGGCGCGAGAAGTCCCAGGCCCGGGCATTCACGCCCGCTTCCAGAGCCGCTTCCTGTTCATCATCGAGGCGGTGGAAAAAATCTAGCCCGGTGGCCTGCTCGACAGCATCCACACTGACCAGAAAACCATCCAGCGGCTCATATCCGCTGACCGTTTGCGGAACCAGGAAGGCCAGCACCATCAACTGACCCGCGCGGTCACGCCGTAACCAGATGCGGAAGAAGCCATCGGGAATGGCCACACCGCTGGGCAAGCGCTCATCCTCGCCCTCGAACACCGGCCCCATCACCACGTACAACGGCGCGACCGGATCGGCATACACATCGGTCTCGATCTCCTCCAGACGCTGCCACAGCTTCTGATTCAGCGCGCCGCGCTGAGGCACGATGTTGCTCATGCGAAAACTCGCCCGCTGCGCCGCGCGGCCGTGAAATCGGGACATCGCATAGTTCGGCGCCATATGCCCGCGGTTAAAGCCGCTGCGGCTGTAATCCTCCGCGCTGACCCGACTGAAGGTTCGGGAATCCACCGAAAAGTGCTCTGGACGACCGGCGTAGGGCCCGTCAACGCGCCGGCCCAGTCGGTAGGCCACCCACAAGGGATTGCGCCAGTACTCCGAATAGCCCAGCACAAAACCGGGCGGATCAATCACCTGAAAGCCATGTGCGGACCAAGGCAGCAACGCCATGTTGTGCGCGCGCGGCAAACCGGCAAAGCTTTCGGGGTGTTCACGGACCCCGTTGAACAGGGTCCAGCCGACCCACAGCATCGGCAGGGTCACCAGGGGCAATGGCAGCAGGCGCAACAGTTGACGCATCACGGTGTCCGACAGATCGCATCCGGCACAAAAAAGGCGGCCTCAGAGGCCGCCTTTGTGCAATTTGAAACGCCGGCCTGAAGCCGGCTCAGGCTCAGAAATCCAGACCGAACTGGATCCCGGCATTGTAGCCACGCACATTGGCATCACCCGACGGGCTGTAAACCATGAAACCCAGGCCCACACCCAGCCCTGCGATCAGCGAATCCGGATCGGTCAGCATCTCACCCAGGCGCAACTGCAGATTCATGCCGAACGCTGCCCGCTCTTCCGACATGCTGGCGACCTGAAAATCACCGTTGTCATCCTGATAGCGAACATTGGCGTCGACCGCAGCGAAGCCGATCGGGAACAGCACATCCAGCCAGTCAAACGGCTGAGCACGCACGTTCACGAACACCCCGTAATAGCTGTCGATCTCGGCGCTTTCGTCACCTTCCAGCGCATCGCTGTCGACATTGCCCTGAACTTCGATCGAGAAATCTTCGCTCAACCACATACCCGCACGCAGACGCACGCTGTTGCCATCACCATCTTCGCGGACGGTACGCCCGTTGTTGCCAGGCCCGGGTTCCGGATTGGCCGGCGGCACGTTGCGCGTGATCGACACCTCATGCATGACATAGTCGGCGCCGGCGTAGACCGACCAGGCTCCATCTTGCGCCTGCGCAGCAAAACCCAACATGCTTGCAGCCACCACGGCGGCACTTTGTTTAATCATTGGCTCCCCTCAATTTATTTGCCTTGCGAGCTGGCCCCGTCGGGCTGCTAAACTCGCATCAACGCATCGTCCCGCGAGTGCGCAGATACGTGAATCATTACTGAAAATTGCGCGCTATGCCACCCCCGGCGCGCAACACAGGCACCAAACCATGAAGTATTGCGCCGAGTGCGGCGGCAGCGTGGAACATCGGATCCCGGAGGGCGATCACCTGCCCCGGTTTATCTGCCCGACCTGCCACACAATTCACTACCAGAACCCGCGCGTAATCACCGGCTGTCTGCCGATCTGGCAGGACAAAGTGCTGATGTGCAAGCGCGCAATCGAACCGCGCTACGGCTACTGGACCCTGCCGGCCGGGTTTCTCGAAATTGGCGAGACCGTGGCCCAGGGTGCAGCCCGTGAAACCATGGAAGAAGCACGCGCGCGGGTCGAGGTCCGCCAGCTGTTCAGCTTCATCAACGTGACCTATATCGGGCAGATTTACACGCTCTACCTGGCTGAACTGCTGGACCTTGATTTCGGACCTGGCCCGGAAAGTCTGGAAGTGGAATTGATGAGCGAGGATCAGATTCCCTGGGACAACCTTGCCTTCCCGACCGTGAAACTCAGCCTACAGGACTATTTCTCGGACCGTAAAACAGGTCAGTATAGGCTGCATACACACGATCTCACGACGCCGCCGTGGCGCCCCGCAAAGTCCAAAGGCTGACGGCGCGACGGCAGTTCAGTAAAATTTCCCGATTTCAGAATTCACGCCGGAGCGCACATGGCTTTTGTCGTCACCGAAAACTGCATCAAGTGCAAATACACCGACTGCGTCGAGGTATGTCCTGTGGACTGCTTCCACGAAGGCCCGAACTTTTTGGTGATCGATCCCGAAGAGTGCATCGACTGCACGCTGTGCGAACCCGAATGCCCTGCTGAGGCCATCTTCGCCGAGGACGACCTGCCCGAAGATCAGGCGCATTTCCTCGAACTGAACGAAGCGCTGTCCAAAGCCTGGCCGGTCATTCGCGAGCAGAAAGATCCGCCTGCAGACGCCGCCGAATGGGACGGCAAGCCCGGCAAGCTGGAGCTACTCGAGCAGTAACAACACCGTTGCCGGGCGCAAAGCCCGGCGCGATCTCAGGCGGCGCGATTCGCGCCGTGCTGAGCGGCGGTGATAAAGCGCCCTTCGGGTGAGCTTTTCACGCCATCCAGGAAGCGGTAGCGATAGGCCCGGCCCGGCATCAACCCCATGACCGGAATACGCACTTCCGGCTCGCCATCGGCCTTGACCAGACACAGGCCATAGCGCACAGGATCAACCGCATCCTGTTCAAACACCTCCCAGATCAGGCTGCGCCCGGTCAGCGCAGCGTCGTCAAAGCGCGCCGCAATCAGCGCGGCATCCTGACTCACATAAGGTACGCTGAGTTCCAAAGGCGCTGACGCATTGGCGAGCGTGGGCAATTGATCCATAGTTTTCATCGTTTCACTTTCTCTCATCTTTATATGCGTCGCGGATTTTGTCCTTGACGTGTGAACGTTTGATGTCATCTGGGACAAGCAACAATGACGCCAGTTCCTGTTTATCAGATCGATGCCTTTACGCAGCGCCTGTTTGGCGGCAATCCAGCTGCCCTGGTCACGCTGGACAAATGGTTGCCAGACCCGCTGCTGCAGAGCATCGCGGCAGAAAACAACTTGTCGGAAACGGTCTACCTGGTGCGCACACCGGATGCCCCCGCGGACTACGCCATGCGCTGGTTCACCCCAAGCCACGAGGTCGAACTGTGCGGCCATGCCACCCTGGCTAGCGCCTGGTGGCTATTTCAGCATGGCGGCTGGTCGCACGACAGCGTGACTTTCGACACCCGCAGCGGCATCCTGCGCGCGCACCGCAATCAGGATAAGGTGGATATCGACCTGCCAGCCCGCCCCTCGCAAGCTGATGACAGTGCCCTGCCCTGCATACAGGCCGCGCTGGGCAGGACACCATCGCACCTGCGGCGCGGCGCCAACTGGATCGCCGTTTTTGACGACGAGGACAGTATCCACCAGCTGAAACCGGATTTCCGCAGCCTGGCAGACCTGCACCCACTCGGTCTGATCGTGACCGCGCCCGGTAGCGACGCGGACATCGTTTCGCGCTACTTCGCGCCATCATTCGGCATCGACGAGGATCCGGTCACCGGCTCCGCTCATGCCGATCTGGCGCCCTACTGGTGCGACCGACTGGGCCGCAGCCACCTGCGTGCCCAACAGCTCTCGCAACGCGGCGGTGAGCTTGAACTGACGCTGAACGATGACCGCGTGCAACTGCGCGGTGATTGCCGCCTGTTTCTGCGTGGTGAAATACTGCTGCCCTGATTTGGCGCAGCCCGGAGAGCACACACATGACGCGCGTTGATTTCTGGTTCGATTACATCTCACACAATGCCTACCTGGCGTGGCACGGCCTCAAGCCGATTGCCGCAGCGCATGATCTGGCCATCACCCCGCAACCGGTGGTCTTCGCCGGACTGCTGAATCACTACGGCGGCAAAGGACCTGCGGAGCTGCCGGCAAAATCACAATGGATGCTCAAGAATGTCCTGCGCAAAGCGCGCCAGCTGGATCTGCCGCTGCGTCCACCGGCCAGCCATCCGTTCAATCCGTTGCTCAGCCTGCGCGCCACCCTGGCAATAGAGGACACCGCCACGCGCACACGCTTCATCGACAGCATGTTCCATGCGGTCTGGGCGGACAGCCGCGATCCCAGCGCCGCACAGACCATCAGCGACTGCGCCGCGCAGGCCGGCTGTGATGGCGAGCAGATTCTGGCCCAGGCCAGCGACCCCGACATCAAGGATGCGCTGCACAACCAGACGCGCGAAGCCATCCGCCGCAAAGTATTCGGCGTACCCAGTATTTTGATAGGTGACGAATTGTTCTGGGGTTACGATGATCTGGTCTTCATGCGCCAGCACCTTGAGGGCAGCGACCCGCTGGACAGCAACGATTTGCAGCAATGGCAGCGCGTACGGCCCTCGGCCCGGCGCTGACCTCAAAAAAACCAATCACATCAAAACCCAAGGAGACAACATGCTCGGTCAAATGATGAACGTGCCGTTGACCATCAGCACACTGATCCGCCACGCCGCGCGCAATCATCCCAACACGGAGATCGTATCGGTCACCGGCGACAACCCACGTCACCGCACGACCATGGGCGCGGCCCTTGGGCGCGCCGCACAGCTGGCGAACGCGCTGAGCGCCATGGGCATCCAGCCGGGCGACCGTGTCGCCACCCTGGCCTGGAACGACTACCGCCACTTCGAAGCGTATTACGGCGTATCCGGCATGGGTGCGGTGCTGCACACCATCAACCCGCGCCTGTTTCCCGAACAGATCGCCTACATCATCAACCACGCCGAAGATCGCGTGCTGATGATCGACCCCATGTTCATCCCGCTGATTGCCGCCATTCGCAGCGAGCTCAAGACGCTGGAGAAAATCGTGGTTCTGGCCCCGGCCGATGCCGCGCTGGACGAGGGTCAGATCAGCTACGAAGCCTGGCTGGACGGCCAACCGAGCACGTTCGACTGGCCGGAGATTGACGAGAACGCGGCCAGCTCGATCTGCTACACCTCCGGCACCACCGGCAACCCCAAGGGCGTGGTCTACTCGCATCGCTCCACGGTGCTGCACGCCATGGCGGCTGTCGCAGCCGACGCGCTAGCCCTGTCGGTGCGCGATGCTGTGCTGCCCGTTGTGCCCATGTTCCACGTCAATGCCTGGGGCATCCCGTACGCCGCCGCCATGTGCGGCTGCAAGCTGGTTTTCCCGGGCCCCAAGATGGGTGACGGCGAAACCCTGCAGGATCTCATCGAATCGGAAAGCGTCACCCTGGCCGCCGGGGTGCCCACCGTATGGCTGGGCCTGCTCCAGTATCTTGAGAAATCCGGCAAATCACTGCCCTCGCTGGAGCGCACGGTGGTGGGCGGTTCGGCCTGCCCGATCGCCATCATGCAAGCCTTCAAGGACAAATATGATGTCGATACTCTGCATGCCTGGGGTATGACCGAAATGAGCCCGCTGGGCACCGTCAACGTGCCCAAACGCGATGCCGACAACTTAAGTCGCGATGATTACTGGAAGCTGAAGGCCAAGCAGGGCCGTGCGGTTTACGGCGTGGAGATGAAAATCGTCAACGACGACGGGGTCGAGCAACCCTGGGATGGCAAGTCCGTCGGCAACCTCAAGGTGCGCGGCCCATGGATCTGCTCCGAGTACTACAAGCTGCCGGGCAACGACGCGCATGATGCCGATGGCTGGTTCTCGACCGGCGATGTGGCCTCGATTGACGCGGATGGCTTCATGCAGATCACCGACCGGACCAAGGACGTGATCAAATCCGGCGGCGAGTGGATCAGTTCGATCGAGCTGGAAAACGCAGCACTCGGTCACCCTGCGGTGGCCGAAGCCGCCGTGATCGGGATCGCCCATCCCAAATGGGACGAACGCCCGCTGCTCATTATCGTGCCCAAGGACCAGCCGCCGGCCAAGGACGAGGTGCTGGCGTATCTGTCAGACAAGGTGGCCAAGTGGTGGCTCCCGGATGACATCGCTTTTGTGGACGAAATCCCCAAAACCGCCACCGGCAAAATCCAGAAACTGACCCTGCGCGAACAGTTCGCCGATTTTTCGTTTGACTGAATGAGCTGAGGCGCTCAGTCGTCCCAGTCCGCCACCTCGCGCAGCACGGTTGTGGCATAGCAGCCTGCGGGCAGTTCGAAGCTGACCCGCAGGCTGTCGTCATCCAGCCATTGCCAGGCCAGGCCATCCGGCTTGACCCGCAACGGTCTGCGATCCTGCTTCAGCCCCGCCCTTTCGAGCCCCTCGCACAACGCCTCATCGGCGCCCGCGACAGACTGCTCCAGTTGCCCGGCCTGCCCTGTGCTGGGCAAACGACCACGCCCCCACAACGGCCCTGACGGATGAACATCGCCCTGGGCAAGTCGCGCACCCTGATCCTCACCATCAGCTGCAAACCAGCTGTGCGAGGCATTCAGACAGTAGACCTCACCGTCCAGGGCCTGACACCAGCTACCGTCCGCCACCCGCTGGGCGAGCACCGCGTTGAACAGATGTGAGCGCGCCGCTGAGGTCAGCACGCTGCGCAGATGACGCGGTACCCGCGCCCCGGCGAACATGGCGCGCGCCTTGTCCAGATTGTCGCCATCGCGACCGAAGCGCTGCTCGCCGAAGTAATTGGGGACACCATGCGTGAGCAGAGCCTGCAGACGCCGCTCGGCCTCTGCGCGCTCGCCCTCAACCTGACGCAGGGTAATCTCGAAACGATTACCGCGCAGCGCGCCGCGACGCAACTTGCGATCGTGCCGCGATTCAGCCACCACCTCTACACCATCGAGCCCGAGCTGTGACCAATCTGGCGCGTCACGGCCCGGCATCTGTACGGTGAACACTTGCGTCGTGATCGCATGCCGATCCTTGAGTCCGGCGTAACCAACGGCCATCGGCGCAACACCCGCAAAACGAGCCAGCTGACGGGCCAACCATTCGGTGTTGTTGGATTGCTTGCGAACCACCAACCAGACATGTTCGCCGTGACCTGCAGGCTCGAAGCCGAGGTTTTCCTCAACCACGAAATCGGACGCTTGCTGGCGAAGACGCGCACGCAGCGCGGGGCCACCATGAGCGTAGGGCAATGCATTCATGCACACACACCGCAGAAATGAAAACGCCCGCAAGATGCGGGCGAAATCAAATGGCGTCCCCTAGGGGATTCGAACCCCTGTCGCCGCCGTGAAAGGGCGGTGTCCTAGGCCTCTAGACGAAGGGGACACAGGACTTTTTACCTTGGCCGGTATTTGGTGGAGCTAGGCGGGATCGAACCGCCGACCTCCTGCATGCCATGCAGGCGCTCTCCCAGCTGAGCTATAGCCCCGGCTAAAGAGCGGCGCATTTTAGGGAGTTCTCCCACACTGCGCAAGTCCTTTTCGAGTTTTTTTAACCAGGCCGATTGCGAGCTCACTTTCGCCTAGGAGCGGCAGCCCGGCTTGCGCCCTGCACGCTGCGCCGCTTCGTAGTCCGGCATCACCTCAGGGATGTGGGCCTGAAGGTCGGCAATGCGTGTGGCATGGGATGGGTGCGTGGACATGAACTCGGGCGGCGCACCGCCACCCTGACTGGCCATGTTCTGCCACAGATTGACGCTTTGCCGCGGATCAAAGCCCGCCTTGGCCATGATCGCCAGCCCCATGATGTCGGCTTCGGACTCGTGCGCACGCGAAAATGGCAGCAACACACCAACCTGCGTGCCCAACCCGAGCAACGACATCGCCGTTTGCTGGGTCGCCGGTCCGTAGGCACCAGCCACCGCATCAACAACGGTCATCCCCAGATTGGCCAGCGTACTCGCTGATGCACGTTCGTTGCTGTGCTCGGCCAGCACGTGCCCCACCTCATGGCCGATGACGGCAGCCAGCTGGCTCTGATTGTCGGCGACCTTCAACAGCCCGGTATGAACGCCGATCTTGCCGCCGGGCAAGGCGAAGGCATTGGCCGATTCATCCTCGAACAGCGTCACCTCCCACTCGCCACCAACCACCCCGGTGATGGCATTGGCGACACAGCTCACGTAGCGGGTGGCCTGCGCATCCTTGCTGATGGCCTGTTCCTGCTTGAGCTGCGCATAGGCCTCCGCCCCCATCGCGTTCATCTGCTCGGCACCCATGAGCTTGATCGTCTTGCGCCCGGTCGGGGAGGTGGCACAACCCACCGCCACAATGACGGCGATACCCGAGATGAGCCAATATCTGATCCTGGAATTCACCACATTCTCTCCAATGTCCTGTACCTCGCGGCGGTGCGAAAGTGTCCCACACCTGAGCCACGGCGGCGTTAAAGTCCACTTAATCTGGTCTGAGGCAGGCTACAACTCATCAATGAACATTTGCGACCTGATCCGGTCTTTGTCTGCATGAAAAACATTCTGTTCCTGCTCGGCCTGGTCCTGAGCACTCTCAGCAGCCCGGCATCAAGTGCCGGCAGCGGGCAGGTTGCCTCCCAGATTTTCGCTGGCCCGGCACCTGATGGGCGGGATTTTCTGATCGCCCTGGAGCTGTCTCCCAATACCGGCTGGCATACCTACTGGGACAATCCCGGCGATGCCGGGCTGGGCACGCGCATTCGCTGGACCCTGCCACAGGGCGTGCAGGCCGGGCCGATTCTGTGGCCCACGCCCAAAGCCTACCTGGAAGGCGATCTGCAGACCTACGGCTATGGCGACACCCACACTCTGCTGACTCGACTCAGCATACCGCCAGAAACGCCTGACAACGCGCTGATCAGCCTCAAAGCGCGCTGGCTGGTGTGCAAGGACATCTGCATCCCCGAATCTGCCGATCACCAGATCAGCGTGGCCGAGGTTCGCGAGGGTGGCATGCAGGACCTGCTCGCTGAGGCCCTGCAGGCCCTGCCGGAAAGCCTCCACAACAGCGGCCATTTCAGCCTCGACAACGGCCGTGTGTACAGCCTCATTCCGCTGCCTGCCGACGCGCTGGCTGGCGCCAGCAACCCGCAGTGGTTCCCGGCTCAGCCCAAGTTCATTGCGCATGCAGG
Organism: Oceanococcus sp.; assembly: GCA_030147945.1. GTDB lineage: Bacteria > Pseudomonadota > Gammaproteobacteria > Nevskiales > Oceanococcaceae > Oceanococcus. Next base: position 24,787 of record JASBUL010000016.1, read on the forward strand.
CGAGGTGCGCTGGCAGCGCGGCGATGCCGGCATCGTCATCAGCAACCCTCAGCACCCCGATTTTCGCCAACCCGAACAGACTGTCAGCGGCGTACTCAGCGTGGATCTTGAAGGCCGCCGCCACGCCATAGAAGTGACGCTGACAGCAGGCGCGGTCCCCACAGACCTGCCGCCCTGGAACGCGGCGCCCGCGGCAACCACGACGCCACTGTGGACCATCCTGCTGATGGCCTTTGCCGGCGGCCTGATCCTCAACCTGATGCCGTGCGTATTCCCGGTCCTGACGCTCAAGGCCATGAATCTGGCACGCGCGCCGTCGCTGACCGAAAAGCGTGCGGAAAGCCTTGCCTACACCTTGGGCGTGGTGCTCTCATTCCTGCTGATTGCCGCTTTGCTGCTGGCTCTGCGCGCTGGCGGCGCAGCCCTGGGCTGGGGTTTTCAATTGCAGAATCCGGTGGTGGTCAGCCTGCTGGCGGCACTGATGCTGGTGCTGGGCCTGGCCCTGCTCGGCTGGAGCCAGCTGGGCATGGGCCTGATGGGCACCGGACAAAGCCTGACACAGCAATCCGGCCTGCGCGGCGCCTTCTTCACCGGCGTACTGGCCGCGGTCGTGGCCAGCCCATGCACAGCGCCTTTCATGGGCGGCGCGCTGGGTTACGCCGTGTTGCAACCCGCACCGGTGGCGCTGGGCATTTTCGCCGCTCTGGGGCTGGGTCTGGCAGCTCCGTTTGCGCTACTGCCCTGGGTCCCTGCACTGGCTCAGCGCCTGCCCAAGCCGGGCCCGTGGATGGAAACGCTCAAACACTGGATGGCCGTACCGCTGCTGTTGACCGCCACCTGGCTGTACTGGGTGCTGTGGCGTCAGGCGGGCAACCCCGGCTTGCTGCTGGGGCTGACTGGCGCGGCCGTGCTGGCCTATGGCCTGCGACAGAAACCCGGGGAGCAACGCAGCCCGCTCAAGCGCATCGCAGCGGTGGGCGGTCTTGCCCTGGCGGTGACGCCACTGTGGGCACCAGCGCCCGAGGCCCGCGAAATCAGCGGCAACTGGCAGAGCTGGTCAGCTCAGCGCGTGCTCGAGGCGCAGTCACAAGGACGCATGGTGTTCGTCGACTTCACCGCCGACTGGTGCCTGTCCTGCCTGGCCAATGAACGTACCGTGCTGGCCAGCAACGAAGTACAAACGCTGTTCAAGCAGCACGACACCCTGCTGCTCAAGGCAGACTGGACCCAGTACGACCCGGCCATCACCGCCGCCCTGGCCGAATTCGGTCGCAACGGGGTGCCGCTGTATCTGGTCTATCCGCCCGGCGGCGGCGCAGCCGAAGTGCTGCCGCAATTGCTGACTCGCGGAGTCGTGCGCAGCGCCCTGCAACGCGCAGCCGATGCGCCAGCGTCGTAAGCCGCGTGCACTATGGGCCTGCGCCAAGCGCAGGCCACGAGCAGGCTTGGGCTAATCGATGCCCTTGGCCGAGAGGAAAATCACGCTCTCGCCGACGATCTTGGCATCCACGTACTTGTCATCCTTGCCCCAACGGCACGACTTGGTGTTGACCACCGCGCTGCACTCGGTGGGCTCACCAAGTATGGCGACCACTTCGTCGTAGGGCATGCCGACCTCGAGCTTGTCGTAATTCTCGGCGCTCAGACGGTCACATCCGACCAGAGCGAGGCACAAGGCGGCGAGCAGGAAAGGCGAGCTTGACTTCATCATGAACAATCTACGCTTTGGGTCTCCAAGCCCGGATTGTAATGCATCCAATGCGTCACGGAAGTGCGTAGAAAAGGAAGACAAAACCCGCGTGATAATATTCGCGCCCCCTTTACATAAATAGACAGCACGATGGCCGAGTACAAAGCCCCGGAACGAGACATCAAATTTGCCCTGCGCAACGTGCTCAACGTTGACCAGCTGGCCGAGCTGGAGGTCTTCGCCGACGCCACCCCTGACATCATCGACGGGGTCATCGACGAGGCCGCCAAATTCATCGAAGCGCGCCTGCTGCCGCTGCGCGAATCCGGTGATGCCCAGGGCTGCAAGGTCGCAGATGGCGTGGTGACGGTGCCCGATGGTTATGCCGAGGCCTACCGTGATTTTGTCGAGTCCGGCTGGGTCGGCCTGTGCAACGATCCGCAATGGGGCGGCCAGGGCCTGCCCTACACGCTGTCCAAGGTGGTCGAGGAAATGACCTGCGCGGCCAACGTCGCGTTTGACCTGTACCCGAGCCTGACCAACGGCTGCTTCGAAGCCCTGCAGGCTCACGCCAGCGACGAACAGAAAGCCACCTACCTGCCCAAACTGGGCACCGGCGAGTGGACCGGCACCATGTGCATCACCGAACCGCAGGCCGGTTCCGATCTCGCCTCGGTGCGCACCAAGGCGATCAAGCAGGCCGACGGCAGTTACCGCATCTCCGGCATGAAGATCTTCATCACCTCCGGCGAACACGAGATGACCGACAACATCGTGCATTACGTGCTGGCCCGCTGTGATGACTCGCCTGAAGGCATCAAAGGTCTGTCGACCTTCATCGTGCCCAAATATCTGGTCAACAGCGACGGCAGCCTGGGCGAACGCAACCCGGTCAAGTGCCAGGCCATCGAGCACAAGATGGGCATCAACGCTTCGGTAACCTGTGTGATGGTGTTCGAAGAGGCCATCGGCTATCTGGTCGGCGACCAGAACCGCGGCATCATGAACATGTTCACGATGATGAATCTGGCCCGCATCATGGTCGGCTACCAGGGTCTGGGCCAGGCCGAACTGGCCACCCAGAACGCCATCCGCTACGCCAAGGAACGCATCCAGGGCAAAACCCTGACCGGCGGCGACGGCCCCATCGCCGATCACCCGGATGTGCGGCGCATGCTCATGACCATGAAGGCCTACACCGAAGCCGCCCGCGTGATGGCCTACGAAACGGCCATTCACGTCGACCTGGCGCATCAGCACCCGGATGCTGCCGTGCGTGAAGACGCCAACGACTGGGTCGAACTGACCACCCCACTGGTCAAGGCCTTCTGCACCGATCTGGCGGTGGACAACGGCAGCAGCGCGATCCAGGTCTACGGCGGGCACGGCTTTATCAAAGAGCACGGCATCGAACAGATCGTGCGCGACTCCAAAATCCTGTGCCTGTACGAAGGCACCAACGGCATTCAGGCCATGGATCTGGTGCGCCGCAAACTGCAACTGCATGGCGGTCGCCTGGCCCAGCGCTTCTTCGACCGCGTGCGTGTGGCGATCAATGATGCCGAGTCCGAACTGGACTTCATCAGCACCCCGCTGGACCGCGCCCTGACCGCCCTGGAAACCACCACCCAGTGGCTGCGCGACCGTTTCAACGACAACCCCAACGACGCCGGGGCCGGCGCTGTGCAATATCAGCGCGCCTTTGCCCTGACCATGCTTGGCTACAACTGGCTGCGCATGGCGGATGCCGCTCTGGCCTACACCGACGACGCGGACTTCAAAGCCGCCAAGCTGGCCACTGCACGCTTCTTTGCCGCACGCTTGCTGCCGGAAGTGCACAGCCTGCTCGAAGCGGTGGAAGCGGGCGACAACGGCATGATGGATCTGGCTCTGGACGCGTTCTAAGGTTTCTCGCCATTTACGAGTACAAAAAAGGCGGGTCTCGAACCCGCCTTTTTTATGTCCTAGCTTCGCTTACCAACGCATCAATACCGCGCCCCAGGTAAACCCGGCACCGAAAGCGGCGGCACAGACCAGATCACCCGGCTTGACCTTGCCCAGTTCCAAGGCATCCATCAGACACAACGGTATGGTGGCCGCGGTGGTGTTCCCGAGCTTTTGAATGTTGTTGTGGACCTTGGACGAATCCAGGCGCAGCAATTTGCCAACCATCTCGTTGATGCGCAGGTTGGCCTGGTGCGGGATCAGCATATCCAGATCGGCGATGCCCAGCCCCTCGGCCTTGAGCACCTCCATCACCACTTCCGGCATCCGTTTGACGGCTGTCTTGAAGACCTTCTGGCCTTCCATGTTGGGGTACTGCACGGCCGCATCAAGATTGTCGTGGGTGATGAAATCGGCCCGCCCTGGCGCCATGCCCGGGTACTGCATGGCCAGACATTCGGCATCGGCACCTTCAGAGTGCATGCGACTGGTCAGAATGCCGCGTGCCGGATCATCGCTCACACCCAGCACCGCAGCGCCGGCCGCATCGCCGAACAGCACAGTGACGGTGCGCCCCCGCGTGGACTTGTCCAACGCCTTGGAATGCACCTCACCACCGATCAACAACACCTTCTTGTACTGCCCGGCGCGGATAAAGGCATCAGCCATCTGCAGGCCGTAAACGAAGCCCGAGCACTGCTCTCGAATATCAAAGGCCGGCACCGGCCCGATGCCCAGTTCGCGCTGAACTAAAACCCCGCAGCCCGGGAAGTAATAATCCGGCGACAGGGTCGCATAGATGATGCAATCAATTTCGCCCGGCCCCACACCTGCGTTATCGAGCGCCTCGCGAGCGGCTTTCACGCCCATGGTGTAATTGCCTTCCTCCGGATCGACCCAGCGACGCTCCTCAATGCCCGATCGCTCCACGATCCAGTCGTGGCTGGTGTCCATGACCTCGGCCAGATCATGATTGGTGACTACCTTGGGCGGCAGATATCTGCCCAGGCCCAAAATGCGACTGCGCACTTCCGCCATTGCTCGCTCCGGTGATTGATCCGTCGATAGTAACAGGTGTCGCCCGCCCCGGGATGGCGTAAATGAGTGAGCCTGACAGGCCGCCAAGCCTGCCCCACGGCGCTTCAAGCACCATCGACCACGGCCGAAGCAGTCGGACCGCGATCCGCCGAGATGACATCAACATTGATTTATTCGATGTCTAATGGAATATTTGCCGCATTAATTTCGATTTATTCGATATATGGAGACACCCCCACGCATCAGCCTTGATCAATGGCGCGCCCTGCTCGCGGTGGTCGATCACGGCGGCTATGCCCAGGCCGCGGCGGCACTGGACAAAACGCAGTCCAGCATCAGCTACGCCATCCACAAGATGGAGAATTTGCTCGGCCTCAAGGTGCTGGAGGTTCGCGGCCGCAAAGCGCAGCTCACCCGCACCGGTCAGATGCTGGTGCGTCGCGCACGCAATCTGGTCGACGAAGCCGGCGAACTGGAGGCGGCCGCACGCCACGCCGCCGGGGGCTGGGAAACGGATGTGCGTCTCGCGGTCGATCAGGCCCTGCCCGCCACCAGCCTGCTTCAAACGCTGAAGCAGTTTGCCGCGCAAGCACCCCAAACCCGCGTGCACGTGCTTGAAACCACAGCACAGGGCTGTGACCACAGCCTGCTGCACGGCCACGCCGATCTGGCCGTCAGCGCACACGTCCCGATCGGCCTGCTGGGCACCCCCCTACTGCCGATACAGCTCGTTGCAGTCGCCCATCCTGAACACCCACTGCACCACTTGCCGCATCCGCCTGGCCACCACGATCTGCGCGCCCATCGGCAACTGGTGCTGCACGACCACAGCCGCCATGACGATGCGCTGGAACGCCAGCAGTACTGGACGCTGAATCACACACACAGCCTGATCGAGGCACTCCGACAAGGCCTGGGGTTTGCCTGGCTGCCGCGGCATGCGATTGAACAGCAGCTGGCGCAGGGACAGCTCAAAGCCCTGCCCCTGCGCGAGGGCGCCGAACGGCACATCACCCTGAATCTGATCTTTTCCGACCCCGACACGGCCGGACCCGCCACCCGCGAGCTCGCTCGCCTGCTGCGCCTGAGCGCAGCCCAACACGCAGAGTCACAAGACTGCGAGGAGACACAAGACATGAAACGTATCGGCAAACGCTACCGCACCGGCCGCGCTGACGCGCACTACGACGCCATCGTGATCGGCTCGGGCATCGGCGGCCTTTGCAACGCCGCCTTGCTGGCCAAGCTCGGACAGAAAGTCGCCGTGTTTGAACAGCACTACACCGCGGGCGGCTTTACCCATTCCTACGAGCGCGAAGGCTACGAATGGGATGTCGGCGTGCATTACGTGGGCGAAGTCCACAAACCGCATTCGCCGCTGCGCCGCATCTTTGACGTGATCAGCGAAGGGCGGCTTGAGTGGGCGCCGATGGACGACATTTACGACCGCATCATCGTCAATGGCCGCAGCTACGATTTCCCGGCCGGGCGCGACAACTTCGTGGCCGCCATGAAGGGCTACTTCCCCGACGAGGCCGCTGCGATCGATGCCTATGTTGAGCTAGTCGACAGCGTCGCCCGGGCCGCGCGCAAACTGCTCGCCGGACAGGCCATGCCGCCCTGGCTGGCCAAGGCATACAACATCACCCGCGGCATGCAGATTCCCAAGCAAACGCTGATGAAAACCCGCGATGTACTGGAATCACTGACCAGCAATCAGGAGCTCATTGCCGTCCTGACCGGCCAGTGGGGCGACTACGGCATGGTCCCGGCCGAGGCCACCTTTTTCATGCACGCCTCGGTGGTCAAGCACTACTTCGGCGGCGGCAGCTATCCGGTTGGCGGCTCATGGAAAATTGCTGAAGCCATCGTGCCCACCATTCGCGCTGCAGGCGGGGAGGTGTTCACCTACGCCCGGGTGGATGGCATCCATCTCGAAAATGGTAGCGCGGCCGGGGCCCGCATGGACAACGGCGACATCATCCGCGCGGACAAGATCATCAGCGCCACCGGCGCGCGTATCACCTATGAAAAGCTGCTACCCGAAGAGACCCGCAGCAAGCTGGGCGTCGCGCGTAAGATGCAGAGCGTGAAACCCTCCAGCGCTCATCTGTGCCTGTACGTCGGCCTCAAGGGCAGCGCCGAGGAACTCGATATCCCCAAAACCAACTTGTGGATCTACCCCTCCGCCGATCACGAGGGCAACATCGAGCGCTTTCTCGCCGACCCCAGCCAGGACTTCCCGCTGCTCTACATCAGCTTCCCCTCGGCCAAGGATCCCGAGTGGCCACACAATTACCCGGGCAAAAGCACCGTCGAGGTTCTGACTCTGGGGCCATACGACTGGTTTGAAAAATGGCAGGACAAAACCTGGAACCAGCGCGGCGAAGACTACGAGGCGTTCAAGGAGCAGTTCTCAAAGCGCCTGCTCGATGAACTGTTCAAGCATATGCCGCAACTCAAACCGGCCCTGGACTACTACGAGCTGTCCACGCCGCTGTCCACGCAGTGGTTCCAGCTTAACGATCGCGGCGAAATCTACGGTCTGGATCATGACCCCGAGCGCTTCAAGCAAGACTGGCTGCACCCTGTTTCCCCGATCAAGAACCTCTACCTGACCGGCCAGGATGTGGTCACGGCCGGCGTTGGCGGCGCCCTCATCGGCGGACTCATGACCACCGGCGCGATGCTCGGCCCACGCAAGTTTCAGGACGTCATGAAGCTGCTCAAGACCTGGCAGCCCGAAACCGCCAACTGATCCTGTCGGCCGATGTAACACCATGGGAGCGGCCGGCAACGCCGGTCGCAAGGCATCGCTACATCAGGTCCTCAGGGAGATCGAGGAAGGTCACCTCACCGCTCTCCATATCGTATTCGGCGCCGACGATAGCGAGCTTGCCGTCGTTGATCAGGCTTTCGAGTATCTGCGAGCCGGCTTTGAGCTGCTGCACCGAAGCCCGCACATTGGCGCGCACAGCGGCACCCATGAGCTTGCCCTGATCATCCCAGGCGCCACGCTCCATCAGCGGCTTGAGCGCCGGCTCGATGCGGCTGACGATGGAGCGCAGATTGCGTGATGCCCCGGCCGTCGGCGCGCTCATCTCGCTGAGCGTTGCGGTTACCGCCCCGCAGGACCCGTGCCCCAGCACGACAACCAGTGGCGTTCCGAACTGGGTGGCAGCGAATTCAACGCTGCCGATCTGGGTCGGCGCAACAATGTTGCCGGCGACGCGAATAACAAACAGATCCCCCAGGCCCTGATCGAATACCAGCTCGGCGGGCACCCGGGAGTCCGAACACCCCAGAATGACGGCGAAGGGGGACTGCCCGGCAGACAGCTCGCTGGGCAGCCGATCAGGCAATTTGAGCAAGCGCTCTACAAAACGGCGATTGCCTTCGCGCAGCCGGTCGAGGGCTTCGGTAATTTGTGGCATCAGGTCGTGATCTTGGAGAGTTTTTTCATCCAGCGATCGGCGCGCTGGTCCTGCACCTTGCGCTCGCGCACACCCTTCATGCGCTCACGAATGACGGCCACCTTTTCTTCGGCAGCCTTGGCATCTTCGGCACTGACGGTCCCGACCGCTCGACCCTCCAGGTCAATGCGCTCGGCCTCCGCCTGGATGGACAACTGATAACCCAGCGCACCGGTGTACCAGCGCAAGGCACTGGTCAGCTGGTAACTGGCCAACTGGTTGCCCTCGTCGGCGAGGATATCCTTGTGTATGCCGATCTTCAGCGGCTTGCGCGCTTTGGGATCGTCAAAGAAGGCCTGGGGGTAACGGGCGATCAGCGCCGGCAACCATTCCTCACGGGCACGGCGACTGCGCTGCTGGTTTTTCTTACGCGTTTGAGAATCGGACATGGCCTGAATCAGCCGAAGACAGAGGGCCGTAATACGGTCGTGAGCCTGATTCTACCTTGGGACGCGAAAAAGCGCGTCAACCGACCGTCAGAACGCCCTCCGGAACCTCGGGCGGCGCATCACTGTGCGCGCCTTTAAGACGCAGAATGTACTCCTGAAAACCACTGCGCAGCATCATCACGCGGTCAATGCTGTAGCCCGGCAGACAGCGCTCCAGTTCCTTGGGCGCCATGCGCGGCGATTCCCGCATGCGCTCGACGCGTGGACGAATTTCCACCGCATCACGCCCGAACGGCGTGTAACGACAGGGTTGCGCAGGCATCTCCGGAGAGCTGTACGCCATCAACGCATGCATCTGGGCGTGTGGCGCACACAAACACGCCACCTGTTCCATCACCACGCTGATCACGTTGCGCGGCAGGTAGTTCAGAAAATCCCAGCACAGCACAACATTGGGCCGATGCGCCGGATCATGCGGTATCGCCGCACGAATACGGCGTACCAAATCTTCCGCCGTGCTGGCCTGCTTGAAGCTGGCCAGCGCCTGCGGAAAGTTCACGATATCGACACGACAATGCATGTCATTGAACAGCGCGATACCGGCCTGACTCGGCGGTGCAAAATCCAGCACGACACAACGCCCGCCCGACGCCGCCCGCTCGATCAATTCGGCGAACAGCGGCAAACGTTCTGTGACAGGGGCTTCAACCGGCGCGGGCGTCTCGGGTCGCGCGCTCCGGCCACCGCCCGAAAAGGGGAAGCGTCTCAGTCGGGCGCCTTGCACATTGCTGATCCGTGCTTACTTGGATGCGGCGTTCGATTCGGTCTTGCCGCTCGCGTCTTTGTCGCCAGCGGCATCTTTCACGGCCTCATCCTTGCGCTCCACCGCAACCGGCCGAGGCGGCACGGCGGCAACAGGCGAGCTCGGCTTCACCTCCGGCCTGGACGGCTGCAGCAGGTCGCCAAACTTGGCCTGCACCGCCTCCTTGATGGCATCCGGATCCATCTCTACCGAACCACGCAGATGCGCGCCATCTTCCAGCGACACACGCGGCGCCATGACAGCACCCTGGATACGCGCACTCTTTTTGATCGCAATCCGTTCAGCCGCATAGATATCGCCCTCGATGGTGCCGTCAACCACCACGACATTGGCAAAAGCCGTTCCGACGATACGCCCCTGGGAGCCCACCGCGAGCTGGTTGCTCTTGAGCACCACCATGCCGGTGATCTTGCCTTCAATCAGCAAGTCTTCCTCAGCATGCAAATCACCCTTGATATGTGTCTTGGGGCCAATCGATGCGCCATCGCGGCGCATGGCCGTCTGCGACGGTTGAGGGTAGGGGTTATTGGCTGCCTGATTGTTTTCCGCTGACATACAAACGTCCTGTTGCTGATGAGGTCGAAAAGTCGGGTTACATACTCTGCGCTTCCCGGACGCGAACATAAAGAGTCGGTGAGAAATTTCCGTGAAGAACGGAAACCACTTCAGCAGACCGAGCATGCGATGCAAAGTTCGAGCTGGCAACCGGTATCATCCGTCCCTTTGCGGATTCCTCGCATGTCGCGCACCCAGCATTTCGTTCTGTGTTTTCGCTGCCCGGACAAACCCGGCATCATCGCCGCCGTTTCTTCATTTCTTTTTGAGCAAGGCTGCGACATCCGCGACGCGGCACAGTACGGCGATCCGGACACCTGCAACTTTTTTGTCCGCATCCAGTTGGCAGCGCCCGCCGAACTCGATTGCGCCGAACTGGATGCACGCATCCAGCCATTGGTGCAAAGCCAGCAACTGGATTACACCCTGCATGACATGCAGCGGCGCATGCGCACCCTGATCGCCGTGTCACGCCAGGGCCATTGCCTCAACGACTTGTTGCACCGCTGGCATTGCGGCCTGCTGCACACCGACATCGCCGGCGTCGTGTCCAACCACGAGGATTTCCGCCGCCTGACCGAGTGGTACGGCCTGCCCTTTCATTACCTACCCATCAATGAGGGCGGCAAAGCCCAGCAAGAGCAGAAACTGCTGGATCTGATCACCCGGGGCAATGTTGATCTGCTGGTCCTGGCGCGTTACATGCAAGTGCTGTCCGAAGACCTGTGCGAAAAGCTGCAAGGCGCCTGCATCAATATCCACCACTCTTTCCTGCCCAGCTTCAAAGGCGCCAAGCCCTACCACCGCGCCCACGAGCGCGGCGTCAAACTGATCGGCGCCACCGCACACTTCGTCACCCCCGATCTGGATGAAGGCCCGATCATCGAGCAGGACGTGGTGCGGGTGAACCACACCCACTCCGCCGAAGATATGGTGAACATGGGCCGCGAAGTCGAAGCCCGCGTGCTGGCCAATGCGGTGGGCTGGTATGTGGAACACCGCATCATGCTCAATGGACAGAAAACCATCGTGTTTCCCTAAGCCTGACATTCGTCACGCGCCCGACTTGTTGCCATGCCATAACGCGTATGGTCAGGCGCGGGCGCATCACGCTGCCCGCAAACACCATCCACCAAGGAGCAGGCAATGGCATACGTGACGATAGACGGGCAGAAGCTGGAAAAGGAACTGCTGGAGCTGGCCAAGCAGCACACCACAGGCCAGGGAGAAGGCAAGCTGTCCAAAGACGAGGTGGCCGATTTGTTCACATCGGCGCGCGACGGCGTTGCCGTCACCGACACCGAAAAAGCCACGCTGGCCTATATTCGGAAAAATTTCGAATTCACCGACGCGGCCGCAAAAGACTTCGATCTAGCTTTCAGCGCGCCTTAGACAGCGCTTGCCTCACAGAAAATTGAGGTAGTAACTCAGCGCACTGCTGTGCCGGCTGCGCACCCGCCAGCCGCTCAGCAGACTGTGAGAAAAGCGCCAATATTCCTGCCGCGCAGCCTGCTCCGGCAGGCTGTAGCGGACCTGCACGACAATCTTGTCCGAATCCCCCAAAGACAGCAGCGGCTTGCTGACCTTGGTCGACAACACCATGATCGCATTGCGGTCGGCCAGATCGACTAGGCGCTGCATATCCTGCTCGCTCCAAGCGCCGTCGTGCGCATCCAGCGTCTTGCCCAACTGATTGCCCAGATCATTGGCCAGCTCGGCTTTGACCGCTGCATGCAGGCGCGGATCGTCGCTGGAGCCAATGGTCATCAAACGCACACCGATCAGCGCCACAGCAATCACCACCGCGGCCCAACCCTGAATTTTTGTCTCCACCCCTGACTCCCGCATTACGGAGTCAAAACCATAGCAGACGTCTAACCCGCCGCTTCAGCCGAACTGTTCTGTGCCTGTGCGCGTCGTAAAAACCACTCCACCAGCACGAAGGCAAACGGCACGATGGCTGCGACCAGTAATCCCAGCCAAGTCACAAGCGACCATCCACGCTGACTGGACACCAGCAGCGAAGCCACCAGATAGAGCATGAACAACACACCGTGCGTCATGCCGATCACATAGACGAACTCGCGGCTGATCAGGCCCAGCGTCACGGCCAGAATAGTGAGATAAGACAAACCTTCGCTGATGCTGATGGCGCGAAATGCGGCAAGCATGTTGAGTTCCTTGAATACAACGGGATACGCATAGCATGACAGCATCAACTGATCTGCCAACAGCGCGAATACGGGAAAAGATGGTGGCCAAGGGCGGAATCGAACCACCGACACGCGGATTTTCAATCCGCTGCTCTACCAACTGAGCTACTTGGCCAGATCTTGAAGCTTATCTTCGCGCCAACCGTGTTGCACGGCGGCACAAGGCGAAGGGCGCGTATTAAACCGTTAGTCCAGCGGCGCGTCAAGCGAAAGCCGCTATTGCCCTATTCCGAAGGCGGCGTGTAGCTGGTCTGGGCGAGCTCACCGCCGCCGAAGAAATACTTTTCCATTTCCTCGGCCAGGAAGCTGCGCGCTTTGGGATCGGCCAGAACCAGCCGGTATTCGTTGATCAAGCGCGTCTGATGGGCCAGCCATTCCTGCCAAGCCGCCTTGGACACCTGCTCGAAAATGCGTTGCCCGAGATCACCCGGGTACGGCGGACGATCCAGTCCTTCGGAAGGAATGCCCAGTTTGATGCACTTCACGATGCGGCTCATGCGCAATAAGTCTCTATCAGTCGTCGTACAGGTTGCGGCAGCCCCAGAGACAGCGCCGCCTCTACAGTATGCCAGTCGTGGCCGTCGCGCTCAGCCAGACGATCAGATGCCAGCTGTGCACTGACCGGCTCCAGCCACAGGGAAAAATGGCTGAACTCATGCCGCAATGCCGGGCCCAGACTGCTGAGCTGGCTCACGTCGTCCGCGTGGTCGCTGTATTCCGGCAGTGACCACAGCCCGCCCCAGATACCGCTAGGTGGCCGTCGCTGCAGCAGGATACGATCCTGCGCATCACGCACGATGAGAAACTTCTCCTCCCGAACCGGTCGCGCCTTGCGCGGCTTGGGCGCGGGAATGGTGGCGATCTTTCCCTGCGCGCGGGCTTGGCAATCCGCATCCACCGGGCACTCTGCACAACGTGGGTTGCGGCGCACGCAAAGCGTCGCCCCCAGGTCCATCATGGCTTGCGCGTAGTCCGCCTGACGCGTGTCTGGCAGGCGCGCCTCAGCCACCGCCCACAAGCGCTTGAGCACCGCGCTCTGACCGGGCCAGCCCTCGACCCCGGCATGCCGCGCCAGAACCCGCTTGACGTTGCCATCGAGTATCGCCGCGCGTTGCCCGAATGCCTGCGCGGCAATTGCGCCAGCCGTGGAACGCCCGATCCCGGGCAGTTGCTGCAACGTTTCAACGTCCTGGGGAAACACCCCGTCAAAATCGTCCACCAGGATGCGCGCTGCGCGGTGCAGATTGCGCGCGCGGGCGTAGTAGCCCAACCCGGACCACAGGCTCATCAGCTCATCCTGATCACACCGCGCCAGCGCCTGAACATCGGGCAGGCGCGCCATGAAGGCCTGGAAGTAGGGCATGACCGCGCTCACCGTGGTCTGTTGCAGCATGATCTCCGAAACCCACACGCGGTAGGGGCTGCGCGGGTTTTGCCACGGCAGGTCGTGACGCCCGTGCACATCGAACCAGGCGAGTACCCGTGCCGGCCAATGCTCAGCGCGCATTGGCCAGACGCTCTATACCTTCGGCGGTGTGTACGGCCTCGCTGGCCAGTTTGCGCTCGATCAACCACGGACCAATGATCGGAGGCACCCAGAAATCCGGCTCGACCACCGCCTCGAAGATCAGCCGCGCCTCCTCACCTTCATCCCAGATACGCCACGAAGCCTGACCAAATTTCAGGTTGCTCATGTCCGGAATGACCTCGGCACGCAGATGCTGCGGAGGCTCCTTGTACATGTCCTGAACCTGATCGAAGACGCGACAGATACCCATCACGCAGACCCGCACCTGAGTGTGGACCCGCTGGGCCGGCGCCAGCGCGCCGTCAATCGGCACGGCCTGAATGATCGCCGGATTGATCTGCGCCAGACGCGCGTAGTCCGTGAACACCGCGTAAGCCTTGTCCGCCGAGGTCTGCATCACCGCATGCATGACCACCTGATAGCGCTTGCCCACGTGCGTCACCTCGAGATGCTCGAGACGTGATGCCATGTTGTCGAACGCCTCGCTCTTATTGCTGTTGCTGCTGTGCGGGCTGCGGAGTGGTTTTGGGCTGCTGTTGTGGCTCGCTTTTGGGCTGTTGCTGCTGTTTGCGAAAAAAGTCCGTGAGCTTGTCGTTGAGCTTGTCTTTCAGCTCGTCCTTCTTCTCGTCCACTTTGTCCTGCAACTCCGCCCGCGCCTTCTCCTTGAGCACATCTTCCAGATTGACTTTGAACTGAGGCTTGGTCAACGGCCCACTGATCTCGACCGGAATCGCCAGCCCGATCAGCTTGGACAGGGTCTTGTCGTTGCGGGTGGTCGGGTTCTCCAGCAGGGTCGGCGCGAGCTTGAGGTCAAACTGCCCAGCCAGCACGTCGATGAAACCGTCACCGCCGAACTTGAACCAGGGGTTGTTGCCGCCCAAATCCTGCACCTTGAGCTTGCCCGACTGGATTAAAAAGCGCCCGACCAGCTCACTGAATGCGGTGGCCTCACCACTTTGCGCCGCCTGGGCCTTGCTGCCCCCGGCCAGAGCGCTGGCCTTGCGCACTAGATCAACCAGGCTGATGCCCTGCACCTCGCCATCCTTGAGCTTGTAGTTGGCCTCACCGCTGGCGCTTGAACGCATGGCACCCACCGTGGCGCCCTGCGATTGCAGATTCAGTCCCAACTCGGTGGTCCCGGTGATCCAGCGGCTGCCCCAGCCATCTTGCAGGAAATCACCCAGGCCGATGGCCTTGGCCGACAGATCCACCCCGAGCACGGGCTTGGGCTTGGATGCGTCAATACTGTTGTTGAGCGCGAGCTGCCCACCATAGGCATTGGCCACCAGCTGCTGCTTGACCGGCGTGCCCGGGCGCGCATCCGCAGTCCACCGCACATCGCGGAATTTCACACCGTAGGCGTTGAGCCGACTGATCTGCACACGCGCGGTCAGGTTCAGATCACGCGCCCAGTCCATCGGCACTTCCATGCTGTTGAGATCCCCCGCCGAGGACGATGACGCGCCGGAGTCCTTTTTGCTTGCGCCCTCACCGCCAACCCAGTCGCTCACCGTGAGGCCCGCAAGATCGAGGTTGGCGCGCAGCTGAGGCTTGTCGAACTGGGCTACGGATGCCTTGCCAGAGAGTGCTTCGCCAGCCAGTTGACCACTGATCTTTTCAATCGAAATACGATCCGGCGCGATGGCGTAGGTCATGTCCAAACGGGTGGGCCCGGCCGACTTGGGAGCGCCGACGGGATAGCCCAACGCAGCCAGATAGGCATGCAGGTCCAGCGGCTTCAGGCTGATGCTGCCACTGCCGGTCTGGTTGGCGATGCTGGTCAGCGCCGCCTTGGCGGTGAGCTTGAGCTCGCCAAAGCTGATGTCCAGCGTGGTCGCCTCAACCCGATCGTTGCCCAGCGAAGCGTCCGCCTGCAGGGCAAAGCTCAGGTTCGGCCAGTGCCCGGATTCCTCCGGCAGCGCGACCTCCAAGGCCTTGGCCATCCGCCGCACATCCACATTTGAACCCTTGAGATCGAGCTTGGCCTTCTGCGCTGATGACAGCTCATCAAGCTGGGCGCTGAATGTGACCAGCTGATCCACAAAACGTAGCTCGCCGTCAGACACCGCAGCCGTCTGCGTTTTGCCGTTGTACGCGGCGCTCAGCGCCAATGCGATCTGCTGTTCGCCACCGGGCACGGCATCGCCGCGCGCACTGGCGGTGGCGCTGAACTGGTCGAAACGTGCAAACGGGCCGTCCAGCTCAAACTGCCAGTCAGTTTGTGCCTTGAGTTCGATCTGGGTCTTGTCGGCCAGCGTCAGCATCACCGACACGGCCAGCGTCGATGGCTCGCCCAGCCTGATCGGGCCCGTTTCCAGATTCAGCCCCTCGACCACGGTGACCTGATCCCCGTCACGCCACTGCAGACGTGCATCGAACAGTTCAAGCCCGGCGATGCTCAAATCCTGCACATCCACTTCGCCACGCACCTCAACCGGATCATCCGGCTCGGTCGGCTCGGCTTCATCCGCGCCCGCCAGGTCATCCCAGTTGCTTGATCCATCTGCCTTGCGCTGCAGATTGAGCACCAGCCCATGCAGGGCGATCTTGCCCAGCTCGACCTGCCCCTTGAGCAGCGGGAGCAGCCGCAACCGCGCCTCCAGATGTTCGATGCGCGCGAACTCGGGGTCATCAAAACCGGCAGCATTGGACAGGGCCAGGGCGTTGGCCTCAACTACCAGCCAGGGGAAAACGCTGAGTTCCAGCGGGCCGCTGAGGGTCAGATCGCGCCCGGTGTGTTTTTTGACCTGCGCCTGGATATCGTCCTTGTAATCGTTGGGATCAAAGGTGAACGCCACAACCGCCAGCGCCCCACCCAGGAGCACAACCAGCGCGAGCAGGACAAAAAGAAGCTTTTTCAGAAACGGGCTCATGCACAATCCCAGCAGCGCAAATGGAACGGAACTCATCGACCCGTCAGGGCTGGTTGAGTTCAGACCAACAGCTTACCGGAGGGCGCGACGCCCCGCGATGACAGTGCCCAGCACTTTATTCATTGCCAGCGCTGGCGGCCGCGGGCCGAAGGGCAGCGACAGGGCGAAGTCCGAAGGGCAGGATGCCCGGAGCAACCCGGCACGCCGCAGCGACGCGAAGATTGATGGAGCGGGTGATGGGAATCGAACCCACATTAAAAGCTTGGGAAGCTTCCGTTCTACCATTGAACTACACCCGCATCGACGCGAAGTTTAGCTCAAAATTCGCGGCAACAGCGTGTGGCCCACGAAGCACGCCAGCCGATTGGTTAGAATGACGGGTTCACACGCGGCACACCGGTGGCGCCGGTGCGCTCGCTTGCTGTCTTCTGCAATCTCCAGAGGTGTCATGAGTCACACTCCGCACATCGTGGTCAACGGCGATCCGCAGCCCTGGCAGGATGGCGAAACCCTGGCCAGCCTGATCGAAAAGCTCGGATTGAGCGGCAAGCGCATCGCCGTGGAGGTCAACCAAGACATCATTCCGCGGGCCCGCCATGCGCAGCACGCGCTGGTCGCGGGTGACCGGATCGAGATCATTCAGGCCATCGGCGGCGGCTGAGGCCACACATCAAAGATTAGGACAACATGAGTCAGGACACGCTCACCATCGCCGGCCGGCAGTACGCCTCGCGCCTGTTGGTCGGAACCGGAAAATACAAGGACTTTGACGAAACCGGCCGGGCCATTGCCGCCAGCGGCGCCGAGATCGTCACCGTCGCCTTGCGGCGTACCAACCTGGGCCAGAATCCGGATGAGCCCAATCTGCTGGATGTGATCCCGCCCGAGCAGTACACCATCCTGCCCAACACGGCCGGCTGCTACACCACCGAAGATGCGGTGCGCACGTGTCGCCTGGCGCGCGAACTGCTGGATGACCACCGCCTGGTCAAGCTCGAAGTGCTGGGCGATCAGAAAACCCTGTACCCGGATGTGCCCGCCACGCTGGAAGCCGCCGAGATTCTGGTCAAGGACGGTTTTGAGGTGATGGTCTATACCAGCGACGACCCGATCATCGCCAAACGTCTGGAAGAGATGGGCTGCGTCGCGGTCATGCCGCTGGCCGCGCCGATCGGCTCCGGGCTGGGCATTCAGAACAAGTACAACATTCTGACCATCATCGAGAACGCCAATGTACCGATTCTGGTCGATGCCGGGGTCGGCACCGCATCAGATGCCGCGCTGGCGATGGAGCTGGGCTGCGACGGTGTGCTGATGAACACCGCCATCGCCGAAGCCAAAGACCCGATCCTCATGGCTCAGGCGATGAAGCACGGCATCATCGCCGGGCGCCAGGCATTTCTCGCCGGACGCATGCCGCGGCGGCGTTTCGCCTCGGCCTCATCGCCCTTAAGCGGCCTGATTGACTGATGAGCGTATTCGCTGACAAACCGGTCCACCAGCCCGGCCCGCCGCGCACCTATGTGCGCCGCGAAGGCCGCCTGACCGATGGCCAGAAGCGCGCGCTCAGCGAGCTGCTGCCGCAATTCACCTACCCCGAAGACGGCCGCGCTCCGAGCGAGGTGTTCGGCCGTGAGGCCCCGCGCGTGCTGGAAATCGGCTTCGGCAATGGTGAAAGCCTGGCTGCACAGGCAGGCAAGCACCGCGATCAGGATTTCATCGGCCTGGAGGTGCACCGCCCCGGGGTTGGCTACCTGCTGCAGGCGGTTGAGGCCGACAAACTGAGCAATGTCAGGGTCAGCAGCAGCGACGCACTGTTGTTCCTGGATCAGGCCCTGCCACAGGCGAGCATTGATCGCGTGCAGGTGTTCTTTCCCGACCCATGGCCGAAAAAACGTCACCACAAGCGCCGCATCGTGCGCCCGGATGCGCTGGACAAAATCGCCCGCGTGATGAAGCCCGGTGCCGTCCTCGCCCTGGCCACGGACTGGGACAACTACGCCGAGCAGATGATGGAGGTCCTCAGCGCCCATCCGGCATTTGAAAACTGCCATGGTGATGCACAGTTTGCGCCGCGCGCCGAACGTATCGTGACCCGCTTCGAGCGACGCGCCCATCGCTTGGGGCATACAATCCACGATCTGGCTTTCTCCCGAAGGTAAAATGTCGCAGCGTCACCCCATCATCGCCGTCACCGGCTCGTCAGGCGCAGGCACCAGCACTGCGCGACGGGCGTTTGAGCAGATCTTCCGGGTTCTGCATCAAAAGCCGGCGTATATCGAGGGTGACAGCTTTCATTCCTACGACCGCGAGCAAATGCTCGCCGGCATTCAGCGGGCCAAGATTCGCGGCGAGAATTTCAGCCACTTCGGCCCCGGGGCCAATCACCTCGACAAGCTGGAAGAGCTGTTCAGGCAGTACGCCGAAACCGGTACCGGTTTTCACCGCAAGTATCTGCACACCGAGGACGAAGCCAAGGTTCACAATCAGCCGGTCGGCACCTTCACCGAATGGCGCGACCTGCCTGACGACACCGATTTTCTGTTTTACGAAGGCCTGCACGGCGGTGCGGTGACCGAAGAAGTCGATGTGGCCCAGCATGTCGACCTGCTGATCGGCATGACACCGACCATCAACCTGGAGTGGACGCAGAAAATCCGCCGCGACATCGAAGAGCGCGGCCACACCCCGGAAGACATCACCAAAACCATTTTGCGGCGCATGCCGGATTACGTGAACTACATCACCCCGCAGTTCTCGCGCACGCACATCAATTTCCAGCGCGTGCCGCTGGTCGACACCTCAAACCCCTTTGCCGCGCCGGAAATCCCCTCGCCGGATGAAAGTCTGACGGTGGTACGCGTAGCCCGCCCGGCGCGCCTGAAAATCGACTTCCCGTACGCGCTGTCGATGATCCACGGCTCGTTCATGTCGCGGCCCAATACCCTGGTGGTGCCGGGCGCCAAGGCCGCGCTGGCCATGGAAATCATTCTGCGCCCCATCATCGAAGACATGGCGCGCAAACGCCGCGAGCTGGTCCAAGGAAACGCCTCTTGAAATACCGTCCGCTGGGCCGCACCGGCCTTGATGTGAGTCTGATGGGCCTGGGCACCATGACCTGGGGCGAACAGAACACCCAGGACCAAGCCTTCGAGCAGCTCGACTACGCGATTGATCAGGGCATCAACCTCATCGATGCCGCCGAGATGTATCCGGTGCCACCCAAGGCCGAAACCCAGGGTGCCACCGAACGCATCCTCGGCAACTGGCTCAAAGCTCGCGGCAAAAGGGACGACGTCATCCTCGCCACCAAGGTGCTGGGGCGCGCCGACTGGCTGCCCTGGGTCCGTGGCGGCCCGACGCTTGACCGGGCCAGCGTGCTGGCCGCTTGCGATGACAGCCTGCGCCGCCTGCAAACCGATGTGATCGACCTCTATCAGGTGCACTGGCCGGACCGGGAAACCAACTTCTTTGGCAAGCTCGGATACACCGCGCCCACCACCGACAACAGCGTTCCCATCGAGGAAACCCTGGATGCGCTGGACAGCCTGGTCAAAGCAGGCAAGGTCCGCCACATCGGAGTCTCCAACGAAACCCCCTGGGGCGTGGCCGAGTACCTGCGCCTGGCGCGTGACAACAACAAACCCCGTATCGCCAGCATCCAGAACCCTTACAGCCTGCTCAACCGCAGTTACGAGATCGGCCTGGCCGAGTTTGCCGACCGCGAAGCGGTGGGCTTGCTGGCCTATTCGCCGCTGGGCTTTGGGGTGCTCTCCGGCAAATACCTGGATGCCACGCCAGCCGACGCACGCATCACCCTGTTCCCCCGCTTCGGGCGCTATACCAACCCCGAATCCATCGCGGCCACACGCGCTTATGTTGAGATTGCCCGCGATGCGGGGCTGGACCCGGCGCAGATGGCGCTGGCCTACATCAACGCGCGCCCGTTCACGACCAGCAACCTGATTGGCGCCACCAGCATGACGCAACTGCGCAGCAACATCGCCTCGGTCTCTCTTGAGCTGACGGACGACGTGCTTAATGCCATAGAAGCGGTGCACTGCAACCAGCCCAATCCCGCGCCCTGAACGACGCGCAAACGACGCCAACCAAGCAGCACGGCGGCAACAAATCGACGAACGGCGAAACCGTCGTCAATCCAGTGGCTTAGACAGCCGACGCCATAGTGCCGGGCTATTCGCCTGCGCGCAAGCGAAATAAATAATCATCGAAAAATCAGAAACCTAGCTCACACAGCGCAGTCGAATCCTGCAGGTTCACAAAATTTTCACCTGGATTCATGCACTTGTAGCTACGGCTTGAAACAGGCCATTTTTGCGGCCTATAAAGGGCCACGGATCGGCCCGCCTGCCTCGGCGCAGGGTCGGGCACAGACGGACCGATCGCAGATCCCGTGAAAGCGGAAGGAGACGATATGATCGGCGTGTTCGAAGGCATCGAGATCGGCAGCTGGTACCGCATCCCCGGCGGCGCAAGTTTCGAGGTTGTAGCCCTGGATCTGGAATCCGAAAGCATCGAAATTCAGTACTACGACGGCGCCATCGAGGAACTCGATTTTGACAGCTGGCTGGAACTGGCGGCACAGCCGACCAGCGCCCCCAATGATGCTGCCGGCGCACTCGATCTGAACCGCGGTGACTACGGCGATTTGAGCATGGACTTCGACACCAACCAGCCTGGTGACCGTCTCAACCCGCTAGACCAACTGGACTGGCGCTGACTCAGGCCTTCTCGTCGCCCTGCGGGCTGACCCGCGGGTGACGGATCAGGTAGCTGATGATCAGCAAGGCCGGAATCCCCAGCGCCGAGGTGTAAAGGAAAAACGCCGGGTAGCTGAAGCTGTCGACCACCCAGCCCGAGCCCCCAGCGATCAACTTGCCGGGCAAGGTGAACAGTGACGAGAACAAGGCGTACTGGGTCGCGGTGTAAGCCACGTTGGTCAGACCCGACAAGTACGCGATGAAGGCTGTGCCGGCAAAGCCACCGGAGAAATTGTCGGCGCTGATGACCATGGTCAAACCGCCGATCCCCGGATCCGGCAGCACCGCCAGCAGGGCAAAGCTCAGATTGGTCAGAATCACGAAGATGCCGCCCAGCACCAGTGAGCGCTCCGCCCCGATGCGCGCCACCACCACACCGCCCACGATGGTGCCGAAAATGGTCATCAGCACGCCGAAGCCTTTGGCCACGGCGGCAATTTCCTTGAGGGTGTAGCCCATATCCAGATAGAACGGATTGGCCATCACACCCA
Source organism: Oceanococcus sp. (assembly GCA_030147945.1). Classification (GTDB taxonomy): domain Bacteria; phylum Pseudomonadota; class Gammaproteobacteria; order Nevskiales; family Oceanococcaceae; genus Oceanococcus. The sequence goes on from JASBUL010000016.1 coordinate 46,585, forward strand.
TGGTGATGTCGGTCACGCGGAACAGACCGATGAAGGCCAGAATGATAATCCCCAGGCGCACCCCGTTGCGGGCAAAGAAATCCACGAAAGGTCCGGCCACAGCGGTGTAGAACCAACGCGCTAAGCGCTGCAGGGCGGAACCGTCCGTCGGCTCGTTCAAGGCCGCGCTGGCCTGCGCGGCCGGCTCGCGAATCACCAGGCTGGTCAGCACCCCTACGCCCATGCAGGCCGCCATCACCGTGTAAGCCACCATCCAGCTGTATTCCGCCGCCAGGAACAGCGCCCCGGCGCCAGCCACCAGCAAGGCGATGCGGTAGCCCATCTGATACGCCGCCGCCATAGCACCCTGCTCATCACGCGGGGCCGCCTCGATACGCCAGGCATCGACCGCGATGTCCTGGGTTGCCGAGGAAAATGCCACCAGCAGCGCCAGCCACGCCACCGGCTCCAGCGCCACGCCAGGGTCAGATGTGGCCAGACCGAGCAGGCCGGTGGCCACACCGAACTGGGCCAGCAACATCCAGCTGCGTCGGCGCCCCAGCCAGCGCGTGAGCAGCGGAATCGGCAGGCGATCCACCACCGGCGCCCAGAACACCTTGATCGAGTAGGTGATGCCGATCCAGGAGAACAGTCCGATCATGGTGCGCGACACATCCACCTGGGCAAGCCAGGCGGACAGCGTTGCGAAAACCAGCAGGAACGGCAGGCCGGCGGAAAACCCCAGGCACAACATGGCGAAGATGTGCGGCCGCCGATAGGTGGCCAGGGCCTGGAGCCAGCTGCGCCGCGGCGCGGCCTCAGTCGTCATAGTCAACGATCAGCGGGGCGTGATCAGAGAACTGTTCATCCTTGTAGACCCAGGCGGCCTTGATCGCATCTTTGTAATGCGGCGTGGCCAGCTGGTAGTCGATACGCCAACCGACGTTGTTCTCGCGTGCGCGCCCACGGTTGGACCACCAGGTGTAGGCCTCACCCTCTGCCTCAGGATGCAGCTCCCGGAACGTGTCCAGCCAGCCCTGCTCGTCCTTGACTCGGGTCATCCAGGCGCGCTCTTCGGGCAGAAACCCGGAGTTCTTCTGATTGGACTTCCAGTTCTTGAGGTCGCGCTCGGTCTGGGCAATATTCCAGTCACCACACAGGATGAAGCGACGCCCACTGTCGAGACAGGCCTGCAGGTAGGGGTAGTAGAGGTCGAGAAAGCGGAACTTGGCCTGCTGACGCTCATCGCCAGACGAGCCTGAGGGCAGGTACAGCGAGGCGACCGACAGATCACCGTAACGCGCCTCAAGATAGCGCCCCTCGACATCAAACTCCTCAAAGCCCAGCCCGCGCACCCACTCGTCGGGCTCGCGTCGGCTGTAGACCGCCACGCCGCTGTAGCCCTTCTTGCTGGTCGCGTCCTCGTAGGCGCAGTGGTAACCGGCGGGGTAGTACAGCTCGTCATCTTTGAGCTGATGCTCCTGCGCCTTGGTTTCCTGAATGCACACGACATCCGCATCCTGTTGCGGTAACCAGTCGAAAAAGCCCTTACGGCCGGCAGAACGAATGCCATTGGCATTCAGGCTGATGATGCGCATGATCAAGCGGTTGGCAAATCAGCAGGCATGATACCCATACCACCGCTACACTGCCGACCATGCGCATCATTCACTGGTTTCGCCGCGACCTCCGCCTGACCGACAACCCGTCACTGGAATGGGCCTGCCAGCACGCCGACGCCCTGTGCCTGGTCTACATCCACGCACCCGACGAAGAATCACCCTGGGCCGCCGGCGCAGCCAGCCGCTGGTGGCTGCACCACGCGCTGCACGCGCTGAGCGAATCACTGGCTCAACGCGGCCACCGATTGATCATCCGCCACGGCTCAAGCCTGCACGAACTGCAGCAGATCGCGGATGCCTTCAACGCCGATGCGGTGAGCTGGAACCGCCTCTACGAGCCGGCGATTATCGCCCGCGACCGCGACATTAAAACCCGCCTGAGCGAGGCCGGTTACACCACACGCTCACACAATGCCGCGCTGCTGCTGGAACCCTGGACCATAGAAACCGGCGCCGGCCGCCCTTACCGGGTGTTCACGCCGTTCTGGAAGGCCGCCAAAAACACCCTGCCCGCTGAATCCAACATCGCCGAACCGCCAGACAGCTGGCCACCCGGGGCGGACATCGAAGGCCTGAGTATCGACGCGCTGGGCTTGCACCCGCAGCACCCGTGGGGCGACAAGCTGGCCGCTCACTGGCGGCCCGGCGAGGCCGGCGCGCTCGACCAGCTCGATCACTTTGTCGAACACGCAGCTGCCGATTACCCGAGCACGCGGGATGTGCCCGCCGTCGCCGGCACCTCACGCCTGTCGCCACATCTGCATTTCGGTGAAATCGGTCCGCGCCAGATTCGCGCCGCACTCTTCGGCCCCGACGCACCGGCAGCCGAAAAATATCTCGCTGAGCTGGGCTGGCGCGAATTCGCCCATCATTTGCTGTATCACTTTGCCGATACCCCGCAACGCGAATTCAACCCCAAATTCCAGGCGTTTGAATGGCGCAGCGGCGAGGCGGCAGAAGCAGACCTGAAAGCCTGGCAGCGCGGCCAGACCGGCATCGAGCTGGTCGATGCCGGCATGCGCGAGCTGTGGGCCACCGGCTGGATGCACAACCGGGTGCGCATGATCGTGGGCAGTCTGCTGACCAAGAACCTTGGCATAGACTGGCGCGCCGGCGCGGCCTGGTTCTGGGACACGCTGGTCGATGCCGATCTGGCCAACAACACGCTGGGCTGGCAATGGATTGCCGGCTGCGGGGCTGACGCCGCCCCCTACTTCCGCATATTCAACCCGGACACCCAGGCCGAACGTTTCGACCCCGACCGGCGCTACCGAGATCGCTGGCTGCAGGATCCGGCACCACCGCCAATCGTTGACCTCAAAACCTCCCGCAAAGCAGCGCTTGAACGTTATGACGCCGTCAAACAGAGCGATACCTGAGTTGGCGACCGGCACGGATTTGAGTACTGTCCGCGGCCTTGCCTGCTTCAATGACTGACATGCTCGACTATCAAACCCGCTTTCTTGAACTCGCCGAACATTGCGGCGTGCTGCGATTTGGTGATTTCACCCTGAAATCCGGTCGCCAGAGTCCGTATTTCTTCAACCTGGGCAACATCAGTTCCGGCGCCTCGATGCGCGCTCTGGCGGCGGCCTACGCCGACGCCATCATTTCAGCGGAGATCGAGTTCGACATGCTGTTCGGCCCGGCCTACAAGGGCATACCGCTGGTTACCGCGGTGGCGCTTGCGCTGGCTGAGCGTGGCCATGACTACCCGTTCGCCTTCAACCGCAAGGAAGCCAAGGATCATGGAGAGGGCGGCAACATTGTCGGGGCACCGCTGAACGGCCGCGTTCTGATCCTCGACGACGTGCTGACAGCCGGTACGGCCGCACGCGAGGCCATCAGCCTGATTCGTGCAGCGGGTGCGCAGCCGGTCGCCGCTATGCTGGCCTTCGATCGCCAGGAAAAAGGCCAGGGTGAATGCTCGGCAACCCAGGAGCTGGCTGAGGAACAGAGCCTCAGCGTGCATGCTCTGGTCGGCCTGTCCGACCTGGAGGCGTGGCTGCGGACCAGCGGCGACGCAAGCCGGCATGCTCAGATCGCGGCATACCGGTCACGCTTCGGGGTTTAAGTCCGGGGCGCGGAACGGGGCTATTTTGTTATTCCATTTTGAACACAAACTCGCCCTTTATATTCCGATACGATAATTTGCGCACCGTCGTAAACCCACGGAGTGCGCGCACCCACCGCACGCTCCAAGCGCTGGAAGCCTCATGAATGCCACCGCCGAAGCCGTGACCTCGCAATCGCAAAACGATGCCGTCGAGCTGAATCAAGTGCTCGACCCGGCACCACCGAGCCCGGCCAATGGCGCTGGACTGGACGCCGATGCGATCGCCGCGCTCAATGCGCGCTACCAGCCGCTCGATTTCGAGCAGCGGCTGCGCCAGCTGTATGAGGACTTCCCGACCGACAAGGTGTTGGTCACGTCGTCCTTCGCCGCCACGTCGGCGTACTTTTTGCACATCATCAAGAGCATCAACGCGCAACAGCGTATCGCCTTCATCGACACAGGCTTCCATTTCCGGGAAACCCTGCTGTACAAGGAATACCTGACCAAGCTGCTGGACCTGGATGTGTTCAGCCTGCGCGCGGAAGACTGGAAACACGAGTTCACCGTCAACGATCAGACCTGGGACAAGAACCCGGATTTCTGCTGCTCGATCAACAAGGTTGAACCGCTGGAAGCGGTCAAACCGGATTACCACGTGTGGATCTCCAGCCTGATGGGCTGGCAAACCGACGATCGCGCCCAGATGGACGTGTTCGAGGAACGCCGCGGCATCATCAAGTTCAACCCGATGATCGACGTCAGCAAAGAAGAACGCGACGCCTACATCAGCGAGCACAAGCTGCCGTTTCATCCGTTGGTGGCACATGGCTTTTCGTCGATCGGCTGCACCCACTGCACGGTCAAGGGCGAAGGCCGCTCGGGGCGCTGGGCGGGCAAGCCCAAGACTGAGTGCGGCCTGCACCTGTAAGCCGTCGCGACGCCTGCGCCGTCAACGAAAAATGACCCAGCTACGTTATGCTGTTGGTCACTTCAGGACGGATTGAGCAGATGCGCGCTTTATTGCTGATTCTGGCCGTTGCCACGGCCACCACGGCATATGCCAAAACCTATCGCTGGGTCGATGAGAACGGGCGGGTGCACTACGGGGACCGCATTCCCGCCAAGTATGCCCAGCAGCAGGTTCAGACCCTGAACCAGCGCGGCGTTGTGGTGGACGAGAAAAATGCGCCGAAGACGGCCGAAGAGCTGGCCGCCGAACAAGCGCAACGCGAAGCCGACGCAGAGGCCAAACGCAGACAGGAAGAGCAGAACCGTTACGATCAGTTTCTGCTCAGCACCTACTCGACCCAGGACCAGATCCTGCAACGTCGCGATGACCAATTGGCCATCCTGGATTCACGCATCGCCTCGGGCGAGAAATCGGTCAGCGAGAGCAAGGCCACGCTGAGTTCGCTCAAATCGCGTGAAGACACGCTCAAGAGCCGGGACAAGGCCGTTCCACAAAAACTGCAAAAGCAGATTCTGGAGTTCGAAACCGTGGTGCGCAGCAGCGAAGCGGCCCTGGACGCCATGCGCGAGGAACGCGAGAAGGTCTACAACGAGTTCGAACGCGACCTCAACCGCTTCATCCAGCTGAAATCCGCATCACGCTTGTACTGAGGGCCGCTTAACGTCGCGGCCCGTTGATCAAGGTGCCCACGCCCTCATCGGTAAACAGCTCAAGCAAGCAGGCATGCTGCACCCGGCCGTCAACAATATGCGCGGCGCGCACGCCACTGCTCACGGCATCCAGCGCGCACTGAATCTTGGGCAACATGCCACCGCTGATGGTGCCGTCGGCAATCAGTTCCTGAACGCGTTGCGCTGACAGGCCGGTCAGCAGCTCACCCTGCTTGTCCAGCACACCGGCGGTATTGGTCAGCAGCATGAGCTTTTCGGCCTCCAGCACACCGGCAATCTTGCCGGCCACCAGATCCGCATTGATGTTGTATGCGCGGCCCTGATCATCAACACCCACCGGCGCAATCACCGGAATGAAGCCGCCAGTGTCCAGCCGACTGACCACGCCCGGGTCGATCGAAGCCACCTCGCCCACCAGACCCAGCTCGGTTTTGGCCTGACCCTGGGCATCCGCCAGAGGGCGGGCCCGAATCAGGCCGCCGTCCTTGCCCGAAAGGCCGACTGCACGCCCGCCGTGCTGGTTGATCAGATTGACGATGCGCTTGTTCACCAGACCCACCAGCACCATCTCGACCACGTCCATGGTCTCGGCATCGGTCACCCGCATGCCATCGATGAATTCGGTTTTCTTGCCCAGCTTGTCGAGCATCTGACCGATCTGCGGGCCGCCGCCGTGCACAATGACAGGATCAATCCCGACCAGCTTCATCAGCACCACATCGCGTGCGAAGCTGCTCTGCAAGGCCTCATCGGTCATGGCGTTGCCGCCATATTTGACCACCACGGTCTTGCGCCGGAAGCGCTGGATATAGGGCAGCGCCTCGGTCAGAACATGGGCAACGTTCATCGCTTCCTTGGAACTCAAAGCCATCAACGTGTCCCCGTATGGCCGAAACCACCTTCGCCACGCTCGGAAGCGTCGAACGACGTCACCTGCTCAAGTTGCGCCTGCACCACCGGCACAAAGACCAGCTGGGCGATGCGCTCGCCGGGCTCGATACGGAAGGTGGTGTCGCCACGATTCCAGCACGAGACCATGAGCTGTCCCTGATAGTCCGAATCGATCAAACCCACCAGATTGCCCAGCACGATGCCGTGTTTGTGGCCCAGACCGGAGCGCGGCAGGATCACCGCGGCCAACCCCGGATCACCGATGTGGATGGCCATGCCGGTGGGCAGCAGCTCAGTCTGCCCCGGGGCCAGATCCAGTGGCGCATCAAGACAGGCGCGCAAGTCCAGGCCGGCGGAACCGGGGGTTGCGTAATTGGGCAGGGGAAATTCGCCACCCAGACGATCATCGAGAATCTTGAATTGAATCTTGTGCATGCAAGTCGGCGCGAAGGCGCCCATTGAAGAAAGGAAATTACGGGGCCACGGCGCCCGCGTGTTCGTCACCCGTGGCGTAGCGGGTAGCAATCAGATCAACCAGCTCGCCGGCCAGCGCGCGCTTGTGGCGCGGCCCCAGCTGCTGCTGCCCACCCGGCCAGAACACCAGCAGAGCGTTTTCATCGACATCAAAACCCTGCCCCGGACCCACCTCATTGGCGCAGATCATGTCCAGGTTCTTGCGCTGCATCTTGTCACGCGCATAGCGCTCAAGCTCACGGGTCTCGGCAGCGAAGCCGACCGTAAACAGATGCGTTTCACGGCGCGAAAGCTCGCCCAGGATGTCCGGCGTCTTTTCCAGCTCCAGCGCAATTGAGTCGCTGGACTTCTTGATCTTGTCATCCTGCACGGCACGCGGGCGGTAGTCCGCCACCGCAGCCGTGGCGATGAATATCTGCGCCTTGCCAACACATTCGTTGGCCTTGTCCAGCATCTGCTGGGCCGACTCCACGTTGTAACGGCGCACGCCGATCGGGGTCGGCAGATTGACCGGCCCGGCAATCAGCTCGACCTGGGCGCCCGCCGCCTGACACGCCGCGGCCAGGGCAAAACCCATTTTTCCGGACGAGCGGTTGGTCAGAAAACGTACCGGGTCCAACGCCTCGCGGGTCGGCCCGGCGGTGATCAGAACACGCAGACCCGCGAGCACGCCATCCGGCTTCTCATCGGTGATCATGTCAGCCAGCTCCAGTGGCTCCAGCATGCGCCCGGGGCCGATATCACCACAGGCCTGATCACCCTCACCCGGGCCCAGAATCTCGATCCCGCGCTCACGCAGGGTGGCCACATTGGCCTGCACGGCCGGGGCTTGCCACATTTGCTGATTCATCGCCGGGGCCAGGGAAATCGGCGCAGCCGAAGCCAGACATACGGTGGTCAGCAGGTCATCCGCCATGCCCGCGGTCAGCCGCGCAATCAGATCCGCCGACGCGGGCGCAATCAGAATGCGGTCAGCCCAGCGAGCCAGTTCGATGTGCCCCATCGCCGCCTCGGCAGCGCTGTCTAATAAGGAGGTTCGAACCTCACGTCCGGACAACGCCTGAAAGGTCAGCGGTGTCACAAACTCCTGGGCAGCGCGCGTCATCACCACCTGCACATCGCAGCCACGCTCACGCAGGCGGCGCACCAGGTCGGCACTCTTGTAGGCGGCTATCCCGCCGCTGACGCCGAGCAAAACGTTCATCGGGTGTCCGGAAATCCTCTAAACCTGCGTAGATTCTACCGGGATTCGAGAACAGGGCCGTAAAGGCGCCACGAGCATGCCGATCAATCATTGGCCGGACACCGAAAGACCGCGCGAGAAACTGTTGCTGCGCGGCGCGGATGCACTCAGCGATGCCGAACTGCTGGCGATCTTCCTGCGCACCGGGCTGCCCGGCAAATCGGCGGTGGATCTGGCCCGCGAGTTGCTGCAGCGCTTCGGCGGCCTGCGCGCCTTGCTCGGTGCGGAGCAGGCCGAGTTCTGCGCCCAGCCGGGCCTCGGCCCGGCCAAATACGCCCAGCTTCAAGCGGTTCTGGCCATGGCCACCCGCGAACTCAAAGATGGGCTCAAGCGTGGCCAACCCCTGAGTTCACCCGAACAGGCTACGGCGCTGATCTGCCGGCATCTGCGCCACCGTGCGCATGAAGTCTTCAGTTGCGTCTGGCTGGACAGCCGACACCGCCTGATCGAACTGCAGGATCTGTTCTTTGGCACCATCAACGGGGCCAGCGTTTATCCGCGCGAGGTGGTACGCGCGGCCATGCGGCACAATGCTGCGGCGGTCATACTGGCGCACAACCACCCGTCCGGCGTGGCCGAGCCCAGCACGGCCGACAAGCAGCTCACAACCCGCCTTTGCGATGCGCTAAGCTTGGTCGATGTTCGCGTGCTGGACCACATTGTGGTCGGCGACGGCGAGAGCGTCAGTTTTGCCAATCGTGGCTTGCTGTAAGGGATTGCGAGGCTTGAGGCACGCCTTGCAGCCACTGCGCGGCACATATTCTGGTTGCCCCTCTCTCAGGAAACTGATATAAAGCGCGCCCTTTTGCGTCAGACGACGCGTCCGGCTTTTCCAGGAAAGAATCATGTCACGAGTCTGTCAGGTGACGGGCAAAGGCCCCCAAACCGGCAACAACGTATCGCACGCGAACCGTAGAACGCGTCGTCGTTTTCTGCCGAATCTGCAAAGCAAGCGTTTCTGGGTGGAGAGCGAAAAGCGCTTTGTCCGCCTGCGCATCTCCCACCAGGGTCTGCGCATTATTGATAAACGCGGCATCGATACCGTGCTGGCCGAAATGCGCGCCCGCGGCGAGAAGGTATAAACCATGGCCAAGTCAGCTCGCGAAAAAATCAAACTGGTGTCCACCGCTGGCACCGGCTACTACTACACGACCGACAAGAACAAGCGCAATACGCCTGACAAGTTCGTGTTCAAGAAATTCGACCCGGTGGTTCGCCAGCACGTCGAATTCAAGGAAGCCAAGATCAAGTAATCCGGCTGCTGTCTGCCGGAATTGAAAATGCCCGCTGATGCGGGCATTTTTGTTGGCCCCTGTCGACCTGCCCCCTCCATGAGCCTGCTGCTGAACGCCAGCGATCTGCACCGTGCATTCGGCCCGCACCATGCCGTGCGTGGTGTCAGCCTGTCGCTGAAACGTGGCGAAGTGGTCGGGTTGCTCGGCCCTAATGGCGCCGGCAAGACCACCACGCTGCGCATGCTCACCGGCTGTCTGGCGCCGGATCGCGGGCACATCCGTATCGACGGTCACGACATGGCCGACACCCCGGCCAGCGCCAAGGCTCGACTCGGCTATCTGCCCGAAGTACCGCCGCTGCACGGCGAGCTGACGGTGACCGAGTACCTGCAATTTGCCGCCCAGTTGCATGGCATGGGACGGCACCAGGCCGATGCCGCAGTGATGCGGGCCACTCAGGCCTGCGGGCTGGAGCAGGCGCGGCGGCAGGTGATCGGCTCGATGTCCAAGGGCTATCGTCAACGTGTGGGTCTGGCTCAGGCCATCATCCACGCGCCGCCGCTGATTGTTCTGGACGAACCCACCGACGGGCTGGACCCGAATCAGCGTCGCCAGATCCATAGCCTGATTCGGGCGCTCGCGCGTGACCACGCGATCCTGCTCTCCAGCCACATCCTTGCGGAGATTCAGGTGGTGTGCGACCGCGTGGCCATCATGGCGCGCGGCCAGGTGGTCTACACCTCCGCGCTGGACCAGCTGCGGCCCATTGACGGCGACGCTGCGGAACAGCATGTGATCATCGGGCTCACACGCGCACCGTCGCGCGAGCAATTGCTGGCGCTGGATGGTGTGACTGCAGTCGAAGCGCTCAATGCCGAACAGTTTCGGCTGTCGCTAGACGGTCATGCCGACACGCGCGAGCACATTGCCCGTACAGCCGTCACACAGGACTGGGGCTTGTTCGAGATGCAACAGCAGCACGCCGCGCTGGAACAGATCTTTGCCGAGCTGACCGCATGATGCCCTTGTCCGCACAAGCCCGGAGCCGCGCATGAACAGAACGTGGATCATCGCCCGCCATGAATGGCGGCGACTGTTCTCATCGCCGCTCGCCTGGGCCTGCCTCGGTATCGTGCAGCTGGTTCTGGGCATCGTGTTCTGGCTCCTGCTGGCGGAATTTGCCGGCCTCAGCTACAGCAACACGCAAATCGGCGTGGCCGAGTTCGTCGGCGGTGGCCTGTTCGGCTTCTCCAGCATCGTATTCCTGATCGTGGTGCCACTACTGGCGATGCGCAGCTTCGCTGAAGAACGCCACAGCGGCAGCCTGGAGCTGTTGCTCGCCTCCCCCGCATCGCTCAGCCAGATTGTACTGGGCAAGTTCCTCGGCCTCGTCGGCTTCCTGTGGCTGATGCTGGGCCTGACAGCGCTGATGCCGCTGTCCCTGCAAATCGGCACATCGCTGGATCTGGGCCTGCTGGCCGCCGCCATATTGGGGCTTGCCTTGATGCTCGCCGCATTTGCCGCGGCCGGCATTTTCGTGTCGGTGCTGTGCGCCCAACCGGTGGTCGCTGCGCTGGCCGGTTTCGGCCTGCTGCTGGTGCTGTGGCTGCTGCAGATCGCTGGCGCGGCGCCGGGCCCGCTCGCCGCGGTGGCCGAGCATGTGTCACTGCTGAGTCACTTTGATGCATTGCGCCGCGGCGTTTTCGACCTCGCTGATGTGGCCTATTACCTGCTCTTCTGCGCCGCGTTCATTGGTTTGTCCATTCAGCGGCTGGCCTGGGAGCGGCGCGCATGAAACAGCGCCTGAATCTGCTCCTGACCACGGCCTTGTGGCTGTATATCATCGTCGCCGCCGGCCTGTTGTCGGTGCGCTACAACCAGCAGTTCGATTGGACCGCCAACAACCGCAATACGCTGACCCAGGCCAGCCGGACACTGCTGGAAACCCTGCCGGGCCCGGTCAGCGCGACCGCCTGGGTCTACCCCTCGGCCGACACCCAGCGTGAAATTCGGGCTCGGTTTGCGCCGTATTTGCGCGCCAAGAGCGATTTCACCCTGGCATTTCGCGATCCGGCCTCGGATCCGCAGAGTGTTCGCAGCCTGGGTATCGGTGAAAGCGGCGAGGTGATAATCGAGTATCAGGGTCGCCAGGAGAAGCTCAGCGTCCTGTCCGAGCCCGATATAAGCGCCGCTTTGCAACGCCTGGGCCAGAGCCGCGGAGCACATCTTACGTTTCTCATCGGCCACGGAGAGCGTGATATTGAGGACACCAGCCCGTCGGGCTTCAGCGCACTGGCAGGCCTGCTCAAGGACAAGGGCCTGAGCAGCGAGCGCCTGAGTCTGGCTACGCAGGCCCTGCCGGCACAAACTGACCTGATCGTGGTCGGCGCGCCACAGCGTCCGCTGACACCAGGCGAGATCGAGAATCTGCAAACCTATGTGCGCGAAGGCGGCAACATGCTGTTGCTCGGCGATCCCGGCTTACCGCTGGCCGCCGCACTCTACGCCGAGCTGGGCGTGAAGCCGCTGGATGGCACACTGATCTACCAGGACTACGAAAAACTGGGCAGCGGCCACCCCGCCATGGCGCTGGTTGCGCAATACCCGGATCACCCGGTCAGCCGCGCGCTCACCGATCTCAGTGCCTTTGCGGGCGCCGCCGGTCTGGCCAGACTGCCTGACAGTGACTGGCGCAGCACCGCCCTGCTCACCAGCGTCGAGCGGGCATGGCTGGAAACCGGCCCCATGCGCACCCGCCTGGCCTTCGACAGCGATGCCGATCAAGCCGGCCCGGTGTCGTTCGGATTCGTGCAGGAGCGACTCCGGGCACAGCGCAGCCAGCGTGCAGCGGTGATCGCGGATTCTGATTTCCTCGCCAACGGTTATCTCAATCAGGTCGGCAATCGCCCGCTCGCAGTAGCGCTGTTCCAGTGGCTGCTGGACCGCGATGAACAGATCACCATCGATCTGCCGCCGGCACCGGATACCGGCCTGTCACTGTCACCACTCACAACCACGTTGCTGGCCGCATTGTTCGTGGTCGTATTGCCGCTGCTGTTCCTGGTCACCGGAGCGCTGCGCTGGTGGTTACGCCGACGACGCCGCTGAAGCCATGAACACCGTCACTCGCACCAATCTGGTTCTGGCAGCGATTGCCGCGCTGCTCAGCATCCTGCTGTTGACCAGCCAGCCCTCGACGCCGGAAAGCGCCACACAGCCACTGACTGCAAGCGATCCGCAACAGGCTCAATCCGTTCACATCGCGCTCGGCAACGGCCAGCCGCCGGAACTGCATCTGCAGCGCGACGCGCAGGGCTGGGCGTTGACCGCGCCAGTGGCCATGCGCGCAGATGACTTGGCGATCGGCGAAATTCTGCGCCTGCTCAGGCTGCCGAGTCAGCGCCGCATCGACGTCGACGCGGCCGATCTTGCCGCACTGCAACTCGCTCCCCCGCTGTGGCGCGTTCAGATCGACGAGCACCGCTTTGCCATCGGCGGCACCGAAGCGCTGAGCGGACAACGCTACGTCCTGTACCAAGGGCAAATTCATCTGGTTGGCGACCTCAACGCGGCACGTTTCGACAACAACTACGCTGACCTGGTCGACAGAAGCTTGCTGGGAGAACACGCACAGATCCAGAGCATTCGGCTGCCGCAAGCTGAGGTCACACTGGTACAGGCCGGCAGCGCCGAGCTTTTTGCCCGCTGGGCCAATGCGGAGGCGCAATGGCTGGTGCGCCCCAGCAAGATGGACTTTGATGATGTACGCGAACGCGTCACCGTGCGCCTCGACAGTGCCAGCATCGACTTTCTGATCCGCAGCCGCGAGCCACGCCTGGAGCTGATCCGCCCGGATCTGGATCTGATGTACATGTTGCCGGCCTCGGCCAGCCGGGAATTGCTGGAGCCCTGAGCCATGCCCGAACTTCCTGAGGTCGAAACCACCCGGCGCGGCATCCTGCCGGCCCTGCAAGGGCGCCGCCTGGTCGGTGCCGATGTGCGTGAATCACGCTTGCGCTGGCCGGTGCCCGAAGCCCTCAGCAGCCTGGTGGAAGAGCAGCCGGTGCTTGATGTCAAACGTCGCGCCAAGTACCTGCTGATCGAACTGCCCAACGGCGACATTCTGCTGCACCTGGGCATGTCGGGCAGTCTGCGCGTGGTGCCGGCCGACACCGCCCTGCGCAAGCACGATCACCTTGATCTGCTGATCGATAATGGTCATGCACTGCGCTTCAATGACCCGCGCCGCTTCGGCCTGCTGCTGTGGCAGCCGCGCGATGGCGGGGTGCATCCACTGCTCGCGCAGCTCGGCCCGGAACCGCTCAGCGATGACTTCAGCGCCACCGCGCTGTATCAGCGCTCACGCAAGCTCAAGGGTGCGGTCAAGAACTTCATCATGGACCAGAAAACCGTGGTCGGCGTGGGCAACATCTATGCCTCCGAAGCGCTGTTTCGCGCCGGCATCGACCCACGCCGGGCCGCCGGCCGGGTCAGTCTGGCGCGCTATCAGAGCCTGGTCGGACATATTCGCGAGGTGCTGGAAGATGCCCTGGACAGCGGCGGCAGCACCCTGCGCGATTTCCTGCGCCCGGACGGTGCGCCTGGCTATTTCGTGCAATCGTTGAATGTGTACGACCGCCACAACGAGCCGTGTACACGTTGCGCAACGCCGATTCGCCGTGAAGTTATTGGGCAGCGTGCCTCGTACTTCTGTCCGCAGTGCCAACATTAGCGCGCCGGCAGACCACGATCCCGAACAACACCACAGCGCCGCCCGCAGCCTGCAGCGGCGACACCGTTTCGGCCAGTAGCAACCAGGCAAAGCCGGCTGCTGCGACCGGCTGTACCAGCAGCCCCACCGCGGCAAAGGCCGAGGCCAGATGGGCCAGCGCATAGGCGATCAAACCCTGCCCCAGGATGTGGCTGATACCGGCCAGGGCCAGTAGCCAGAGCCAGTCGTGACCGCTCTGCGGCCAGCCATGGCCTGCCGCCAGCACGAACGGCAGCAGGCACAGCGCAGACACTGCCGTGGATATCCACATCAACTGCCAGGTGCCGTAATGGCGCCGCGCACCGGCAATGAAGAGCTGATAAGCCGCATAGAAAGCTGCCGTCAGCACGCCCAACGCATCGCCCAGCAGGGCTTCGCCCTGACCGAAGTTGACCCCGACCAGCACAGCCGCCCCGACCAGGGCCAGAACCAGACCCAGCCAGTATTGCCCGCCCAGACGCAGGCCAAGCACGCTGATGCTCCACAGCGCGATGAACACCGGAGCCAGATTGGCCAGCAGGGTCGCATTGGCCACGCTGGTGAAGACGATCGAGTAATGCCACACCCCCAGATCGCCGGCGAAGGCTAGGCCAGCGGCCACAGCCAGAAGCAACGCCCGCCGGTCCTTGGGTGCCTTGGGCCGGTCTGGCCCGTGCGCCATCCATGCACTCACCAGCCACAGCGCCGGAGCGGCCAGGGCCAGGCGCCAGAACGCCGAGGCCACCGGCTCCAGCTCGATCATACGCACGCAGATCGGCGCAAAGCCGATGCCGATGGCGCCCAGGGCCAGCGCCACCAGGGCGCGCCAATGAACCGTCATGGCGCTGAATGCACTAAAATTGCGGACTTTATCAACGGCGCGCTCGTCTCAACTCCCGCGCCACACGGAGCATCATGTCGCAAGGCAGCAGCGGTAGCGTCGGATTTATCAGCCTGGGTTGCCCCAAGGCACTGGTGGATTCGGAGCGCATTCTGACCCAGTTGCGGGTCGAGGGCTATCAGGTTGTACCCAGCTATCAGCAGGCCGACGTTGTCGTCGTGAACACCTGCGGCTTCATCGATGCGGCAGTGGAGGAATCCATGGGTGCGATCGATGAAGCGCTGACCGAAAACGGCAAGGTCATCGTCACCGGCTGCCTCGGCGCCAAGGCCGACGTAATCCGCGAACGCTTCCCCGATCTGCTCTCGATCACCGGCCCGCAGGACTACGCTGCGGTGATGGACGCGGTGCATACCCAGCTGCCACCAGCGCATGATCCGTATCTGGATCTGGTGCCCGACAGCGGCATCAAGCTGACCCCGCGTCACTACGCCTATCTGAAGATCTCCGAAGGCTGCAACCACAAGTGCAGCTTTTGCATCATCCCCTCCATGCGCGGCAAGCTGCGCAGCCGCGGCATCGACGATGTGATGCTGGAAGCCGAGCGGCTGGTGCGCGGTGGGGTCAAGGAGCTTCTGGTCATCGCCCAGGACACCAGCGCCTACGGCGTCGACATCAAATACCGCAGCGGCCAGTGGCGCGAGCGTGAATGGCAGACCCGCATGTACGACCTGTGCCAGGCCTTGGGCGAGCTCGACGCCTGGACCCGGCTGCATTATGTCTACCCCTACCCGCACGTGGATGAGGTCATTCCGCTGATGGCCGAGGGCAAAATCCTGCCCTACCTGGACATTCCGCTGCAGCACGGCAGCCCACGCGTGCTCAAGGCCATGCGCCGCCCGGCGGCGGCCGAAAACACCCTGGAGCGGATCAAAACCTGGCGTTCGATCTGCCCCGACATCACACTGCGCAGCACCTTCATCGTCGGTTTCCCGGGCGAAACCGATGAAGATTTCGAGATCCTGCTCGACTTCCTGCATGAAGCCCAACTCGATCGCGTGGGTGCCTTCACCTACTCCCCGGTGGATGGCGCGCCGGCCAATGCGCTGGCTGATCCGGTGCCAGAGGAGCTCAAGCAGGAGCGCCTGCAGCGTTTCATGCACACCCAGGCCGAGATCAGCGAAAAGCGCCTCGCCGCCAAAGTCGGCCAGACCATGACCGTGCTGATCGACGAAGTCCATGACGAGGCGGTGCTTGCGCGCAGCCCCGCCGATGCACCGGAAATTGATGGCCAGGTGGTGCTGCCGGCGGGTGCAGGCCGCCCGGGTCAGTTCGTCGAGGTCAAGATCACCGAGGCCGACGAACACGATCTGTTCGCAACGCCGATCTGAGTTCAGCGTTTTTGTGCCACCAGCCTGCGGCGAAAATCACGCGGGCTCAGGCCTTCCTTGAGCCTGAAGAAGCGCGAGAAGTTCGACGTCTCGGTAAAGCCCAATGACAGGGCGATCTCGGTGATGCTGAGCCACGGATCGTGCAGGCGCTCACGCGCCAGCTGGTGTTGCACCTGATTCGACAAGCTGCGGAAATTCGTGCCCTCATTCATCAGATGACGGTTCAGGGTCCGTGTGGACAGATTGAGCACGCTGGCCAGATCCGACAGGCTGGGCTGCCCGTTGGCAGCATCACGCAGCATCATCAGCACCCAGTCCTTGTACGAACCACGCGTGGCCACACTGTGCTGCAAAGCCCGGCAGCGCGCCTCGGCCACCTTGAACGCATTGGTGTCCGCGGTGTTCAGCGGATACTTTGACGCATCGAAATCGAAATGGATGGCGATGCCGGGCTGCTCCATCTGGCCGAACACCCAGCGCCCACCCACCAGACTGCTATAACGGGCCACGTGCGCCGGCCTGTCGATGGACATCTCGATGCTGAACACCGGCAGTTCCGGCGACAGCTCACGGAATTCGCGGTAAGCGGCGTTGGCAATCGATTCGATATGAAACGCCAGGCAGCGCGGGCTCATGCCGACAACCGGCATCCAGCGCAGCGTGGCGCCATGCGCATGCTTGGTATAGCGCATCGAAAACGTCGGCATCACCAGGCGAAAAAACCGCGCCAGAAACTGCAGGCTGCTCTCGATGTGCGGGCTGTTGAGCATGCCAAAACCGACCAGGCTGTGTGTGGTCACGCTGATTCTGGCGCCGAGCTCAAAAGCCGCATCGCCGGGAATCTGATACTCGTCCATGGCCACACTGATCAGATTCTCGATCTGACGCAGACGCAGCTGGGCATCCGGCTCATGCAGGCCACGCGCGCTGATGCCTGCCTGCTGCAGCAAGGCCGCGGTCGGCACCCCTGACGCCTCCAGCACTTCAAGCAAGCGCAGGTAGTAGCGGGCTGGTACCGCTATGTTGTCCGAGATCACCACGCGCCCTCCTCACCCAGTCCGCGGCCATCGCAATGATGGCTGAAAATGATCACTTATTGTCTGATAAAGACAATTCTACCCCCGGCATCTTACGCATACTGAATTCACACAGAACAACAAAGCGACGCCCGGTCACGGTCGCGCCACCTCAACACGTAAGGATCAACAGCATGGGAAAAGTCACATTCATTGAACACAACGGCACCGCGCATGAAGTGGAGCTGGAATACGGTCAGCCCTTGATGCAGATCGCGGTCGACAACATGGTGCCCGGCATCGATGCGGACTGCGGTGGCGAATGCGCCTGTGGCACCTGCCACGTGATCGTTGCGGATGAGTGGATTGGCAAGACCGGCCAGGCCGGCGATGACGAAAAACAGATGCTCGACATGACACCGGAAAAAGCCCCGTCATCACGACTGGCCTGCCAGATCGTGGCTTCGGAAGAGCTCGACGGGCTGGTGGTGCGCCTGCCCGAATTCCAGATGTAGCCCTCGCCAGAACCGAATAACACGCAGGAGAGAGACCGCATATGAGTATCCAAGCCAAAGCCATGCAGGTGGCCGCCAAGGTGGTGCCCGCTGACGTCCAGATCAAGGGATTGCGCGTACTGCACAACACCAAACGCAAACTGGGCCTGACCAAAACACCCCCGGTATTTGTCGAAAGCCTGGTGCCGGATGTCAGCACCCTGGCACTTGAGGACATCGACGTCAGCAACCCGTTTCTGGTTCGCCAGGGGCAGTCCGAGGCCTACTTCAAACGCCTGCGCCAGGAGTGTCCGGTGCATTACGCCAAGGACACACCGTTCGGGCCGTTCTGGTCGATCACCCGCCATGAGGACATCAAATTCGTCGACAAGCATCACGAACTGTTCTCGGCCGAGCCGCTGATCCTCATGGGCGACATCCAGGGCGTGCAGCCGGAACTGTTCATCGCCATGGATCCGCCCAAGCATGACGAACAGCGCATGGCCGTTCAGGGCGTGGTGGCGCCCAAAAACCTGCTCGAACTCGAAGGCCTGATCCGCGAGCGCGTGGCCGAGGTGCTGGACAATCTACCGCTGGACACGCCGTTTGACTGGGTCAGCAAGGTCTCGATCGAACTGACCACCAGAATGCTCGCCACCCTGTTCGACTACCCCTACGAGCGGCGCGCTGACCTGGTGCGCTGGTCCGACATCATCGCGGCCAGCCCGGAAGCCACCGGCGGCCCCAGCAACGATGACAACTTCTTCCAGGCCGCTGCCGACATGGTCAAAGCCTTCTCAACTCTGTGGTGGGAGAAAAAAGCCCGGCTCGATGCCGGCGCTGAGCCATCGTTTGACCTGATCAGTCTGCTGCTGTCCAACAAGGACACCAAGGACATGGTTAAAAACCCCATGGAGTTCTTCGGCAATCTGGGCCTGCTGATCATCGGCGGCAACGACACCACGCGCAACTCGATGTCCGGCGGGGTCTATGCCTTGCACAAATTCCCCGAACAGTTCGCCAAGCTCAAGGCGAATCATAGCCTGATTCCCAATATGGTCTCGGAGATCATCCGCTGGCAGACCCCGCTGGCCTACATGCGCCGCATCGCCAAGACCGATGTCGAACTCAACGGCCAGACCATCCGCAAGGGCGACAAGGTGATCATGTGGTACTCATCCGGTAACCGCGATGAAGACGTGTTCGAAGATGCACACAAACTGATCATCGACCGCAAGAACGCCCGCAACCACATTGCTTTTGGCTTTGGCGTGCACCGCTGCATGGGCAACCGGCTGGCCGAAATGCAGCTGCGTATCCTGTGGGAAGAAATTCTGCAGCGCTTTGACAACATCGAAGTGGTCGAGGAACCCGAGATCGTGCAGTCGAACTGGGTACGCGGTTATTCCAGAATGATGGTGAAACTGACCCCGCTCAGCTGAGGCGAGATTCAAGCGGCGCGGCGCGGGCCAAGGCCAATGAGATACACATCATGCCGACGCGTCGTGCCGCCATTGCGGGGGAGTCAATCCGAAACGCGCCCGGAAACGTCGGGTGAAATAGGATTGATCCGTAAATCCGGCTTCATGGGCCAGCCGGCTGACCGAATGCCCGGCACAGGCCGGGTGACGCAGCAGCCGCGCGGCACGCGCCAGTCGCTGCTCCAGCACGAACGCGGAAAACGTTGTGCCCTCACGCTGGAACAACAACTGAACGCTGCGTACGGTCAGGTTGAGATGAGCAGCCAGCGTTTCGATGCAAATATCCGCACGATCCAGATGACGTTCGATCCAGCACTGGGCCAGCTGCATGCGCAGTGACTGACGCCCGACGCCGTGATCGTCGTGAGCACCGGCAGCATGAATGGCAAACGCAGTCAGCTCCTTGAGTTGCTGGCAGGCCAGCTCTCCAAGTGCCGGATTGGCGCCAACATCCGTCGTGCACAGGGATTCGGCGTAACGCGTGAGCAGATCAAGACCGGGATTGGCGGCAAGCTGCTGAACCGGGCGTTGCCAGCTGCGCCCCAGCCACGGCGTCAAGGCCTCACGCGACAGTCCGATGCAGTAAAAACGCGAGCTCGGCACATGAAAGTCGGCATCATGCAGAGTCGAAAACACCGCCGCATCACCCGGCTGCAAGACCAGTGTCTGGCCATCAACACGCACCTGAGCCGCGCCCCCCAGGTAACGGATCAGGATCAGCATGTCTGCGCTGGCGGCTTGCGATGTATGGCGCTGCAGATGAGCGGCGGACATGCTGCCGGCCTGAACATGCGCCTGCGGCAGGTCGAGCAGCTGGATGTCCATGTCGAGACTGACGTCGGGCGCGGGCGACATGTCCATGCCATGAAACCGCCACCAGATCTCCTCACGGGTGCGCTCCAGCGCATTGCCCCTGAGTTCGCGGGTCGAGAAACGCAACAGACTGGATTCCGCCATCGTGCTGTCGTGGTCGTTCGGGTGAGCTGACTATAGCCGGTTTCGTCTGAGTCCTACATCATTTCGCCACAGATCAAGACCGCTGGCCGACCAAGCCTCTAGCCTGTTCCCGCACTTGTTTTTGAGGGGAACTCATGCCGACTTCACACCACAGCCGCAAGCTGACGCTATGGCTTTGCACACTGACCCTGGCGCTGAGCGCCTGTAACAGCAGCGACAACAACGGCGCACGCGAGTACGCGCGTAATCTCACCACGCTGACCAGCATCAATCCCAAACTGACCATGTATCAGCCGCTGCACGAGGGCTGGGTGCCGGAAATGGGCGTGCATCATGGTGTTGCAGGCCCGCACCTGACCCTGGCCGTCGGCCATGACGGGATTGTCGCGGCCTATGAACTGATCGTGCCGGAAAGCGCCGGATGGCAACCATGGTTCGATCAAGCCGAGGGGCAACCGACCACAATCGAACCGCTGGGTGCGGTCTACACCCAGCACATTTACGTGACCGAGCGCAGCTCAGTCGTGGAAGGCCAGAGGCCGGTTCTGCTGGAACCGCATTACGAGGTTCTGGCGGCCGCCAATCCGGCCCTGCAGCACTATGCCCGGATTTCCGAGCGTGTCGCCGGCATGGGCTATCACTACGGCCCGCCCGGTCCGGGTGTGGTCATCGTGACCGAGGAGGATGGCAGGATCAACGCTTTCGAGCTGATCTCACCCGCAGAGCAGGGCTGGTATGCCTGGTTTGATCAGGCCGAGGGCGAACCCATCACGATCGAGGGTGCCGGCACGGTTTACACCCAGCATCTTTACCTGGTCCCTCACGACTCCGTAGAGTGATGCCAGCGTCACAGACGACTTGAAGGAATCCGCGCGTGAAAACCGTTGTCAGGCTTATGGCTATTCTGATCGGGCTCGGTGTCATCGGCGTCACCGCAGCCATCGCCTACATCGCGCTGGCCCTGCCAGATGTCGGTCCCGCGCCCGATCTCAAAATCAAATCCACGCCACAGCTGATCGCACGCGGCCGCTATCTGGCCAATCACGTGATGCTGTGCATGGATTGCCATGCCGAGCGCGATTTCAGCCTCTACGCCGGCCCACCCAGACCCGGCACCCTGGGCGCTGGCGGCGAGGTCTTTGACCGCAGCATGGGCCTGCCCGGGCGCTTCGTATCACGCAATCTGACTCCGGCCAGACTGGCGGATTGGAGCGACGGCGAACTCTTCCGCGCCATCACCTCCGGCGTCACCCGCGATGGCAGCGCGCTGTTCCCGATCATGCCGTACAAGCAATACGCTCAAATCGATCCACGCGATATCCATGCCGTGATCGCCTACCTGCGGTCACTACCGCCGGTCGACAACGCACTGGAACCATCCAGCGCCGATTTCCCGGTCAGCTTGCTGATCAACACCATGCCGGTGAAGCCCTCATTCCGCAGCCGCCCTGATCCGGCCGACCGGATCGCCTATGGCGAATATCTGGTCACCGCCGCAGCCTGCGCCGAATGCCACACCCGCGCGCTACGTGGCAAACCGGTCGGCGAATATCTGGCCGGCGGTTTCGAATTTCGCATGCCGGATGGCGCCATCATCCGTTCAGCCAACCTAACACCCCATGCAACGGGGCTGGGCGCCTGGACCAAAGCTCAGTTCATCGCCCGGTTTCAGGCCTTCAAGAACACGCCTCCGTCACCACGCGCAGCGCACCAGGCCCAGACCACGATGCCCTGGTACATGTACGCACACATGCACGAAAGCGATCTGGGCGCGATATTCGATTATCTGCAAACCCTGCCAGCGGTGGACAACCGGGTGACGGTCTTCAGCCCGCCCGGGCCATAAGCCGTATCAGTCGGGCGCGCGCCCGACCAGCGCCTGGCCCACACCACGAGGATCGGCGGCCGCTTCGACACGATTGCGCTTCATGTCCCAGATGACGGCCTGCATGTTGCCGTACTGACGCGACATTTCCTTCAGGCTGTGGCCACGTTTCTTGAGTTCGGCACGACGTTCCGGACTCAAACCACCCGGCTCGTACTCGATTTCGTCCGGCAGATACTGATGATGGAAACGCGGTTCGGCGACGATACTGCGGGCCGACTGGCCATCGATCACACCATTGATGGCGTGATACACCATCGTGATGATGCGGCTGCCACCCGGCGTCCCCACAATGGCCACCTTGTCCGCCCCCTCGACAAAGGTCGGCGACATCGATGAGAGCATGCGCTTGCCCGGCTCGATGGCGTTGGCCAGGCCACCGACCAGACCGTAACCGTTGGGCTCACCAGGTTTGGCCACGAAATCGTCCATCTCGTTGTTGAGCAGCACGCCGGTGCCGCCAGCAACGAACGTGGAGCCGAGCATGAAGTTGATCGACAGCGTGGCCGCCACGCGGTTGCCCTGTGCATCGATGATCGAGAAATGGGTGGTGTTGCGGCCCTGACCACTGTTGCCACCAACCGGCGCCAGTGCGGCGCTGGCCGAGGCCTCGTCCATGGAAATGGTCTTGCGCCAGCGCGCCGCGTAATCCCGGCTCAGCAACTGCCGGCTGGGCACATCGACAAAGTCACTGTCACCCATGAAACGGGCACGGTCGTAGTAAGCCCGGCGCATGGCTTCAACGCTCAGATGATCACGCGCCCCCTGATCCAGACTGTCCCAGTCATACCCCGACAGAATGTTGAACATCAGCCCCAGCACCAGCCCGCCCGACGACGGCGGCGGCGCGCTGACAATCTGCCAGCCGCGGTAGTCCATGATCACCGGCGCACGCTCAACCACGCTGTACGCGGCCAGATCCTTGTGGCTCCAGATACCGCCCGCCTCGCGGACCGCCTCAACCAGCCGGTTGGCCACCCGCCCCTGGTAGAAACCGGCAGCGCCAAACACCGCGATGCGCTCCAGGGTTTTGGCCAGATCAGGCTGAACCAGCGTGTCGCCCTGCCCCAGCGGCTTGCCCGCTGGCAGATAGAGCGCTGCACTGGCCGGCCACGCCGCCAATTCCTTGGCCCTGAAGCGGATGTACAGCGCGAGTTTGTGATCAACTTCGAAGCCATCTTCGGCGTAACGCTGCGCCGGTTTCAGGCTGTCCTCCAGCGCCAGCTGCCCGTAGTGCTTGCTGAGATGCTCCAGCGCGGCCGGTATCCCGGGAATCCCGGCAGCCAGCGGATGGCTGCGCAGTCGCGATTCCACCACCTCGCCGTCAGCATCCAGGTACATATCGGGGTCGGAGGCCAACGGCGCTTTCTCGCGCGCATCGACGAAAACCTTGCGCCCGCTGCGGGCATCGTGCAGCAGATAGAAGCCGCCACCGCCTAGGCCAGAACCTGAGGGTTCAACCACAGCCAGCGCGGCGCTCACCGCAACTGCTGCATCGAAGGCGTTGCCACCGGCTTCGAGAATCTCCTGCCCGGCCTTGGTGGCCAGCGGATGTGCCGTGGCAATCGCCCATTTCGGCGGCGTCGGGGCCGCCAGCAACGGCGCCGAAAAACACAACGCCGCCAGCACTGCCCAGCAATGACGCATCAAGACTCCCAGGGCCGTGACTTGGCCTCCTCCTCGACAAGCTCCGGCACCAGATCAGTCAGCGGGCCACCCAGCTGGGCGATCTCACGCACCAGCGTGGAGGAGATGTGTGCGTACTTGGCGGTCGGCGGCAAAATAATGGTGTCGATCTCCGGCGCCAGATGCTTGACCATGCGCGCCATCTGCGACTCGTAGTCGAAATCCGTGTTGTTACGCACCCCACGGACCAGCACGGTGACTCCGTTCTGACGGGCGAATTCGATGATCAGGCCGGAAAACCCGCAAACCCGCACATTGGGAATATGGGCCAGCGCACGCTCTGCCATATCGACCCGTTGCTCCAGCGTGAACAGCGGATTCTTGGCCGAGCTGCGGGCAATGGCCACGACCAGCTCATCGAACATCGCGCTGGCGCGCGTGATCATGTCGGTGTGACCCAGCGTGATGGGGTCGAAAGTCCCGGTATAGGCGGCTTTCACGAATTGTCTCCACGCATTGATTCGGGGTGCCCACTATAGTCGAGCAGACGAAACTCCACATCCGCAGCGCGTTTGTGCTTGAGCTCACGCCAGGCCGGGTCGCGCGGCCCCGCCCAGTCGCGCGACGACTCCACGTAGACCCGGTGGGCCGGATTGAGCAGGTCTGGCAAAACGGCCAGCGCCGCATCCCACAACCCGGCCTGAAACGGCGGATCGACAAAAACCACATCGAATTTGTCGTTGCTAGAGGCCAGCGCGGCAACAGCATCAGCCCGACGAACCTCCAGTTGAGGCGGGCGCGCGCCCAGCTGCGCTGCGCTGTCGGCCAGCTGGCGTGCGGCCAGTGCATCCGGCTCGAACATCAGCACACTGGCGGCCCCGCGTGACAGGGCCTCGAAGCCCAATGCGCCGGTTCCAGCGAACATATCGAGCACCCGCACATCGTGCAGGTCGTAAGCCAGCCAGTTGAACAGGGTTTCGCGCACCCGGTCCGGCGTTGGACGCAACCCCGGACGATCGGCCACAGGCAGCATGCGGCCACGCCATTGCCCGCCAATGATGCGCAGGCGCCCACTCGGGCCGCCCCCGCGCTTGCCAGGAGGCTTACGGGCCATCAGCCCGTTTCGGTGCCGCCCACGGTCAGGGTATCGACCTTGAGCGTCGGCTGGCCAACCCCGACAGGCACGCTTTGGCCGTCTTTGCCACACACCCCGATACCGCTGTCCAGGGCCAGATCGTTGCCCACCATGGATACCGCGTTGAGCGCCTCAGGCCCGTTACCGATCAGGGTTGCGCCCTTGACCGGGCGACCCAGCTTGCCGTTCTCGATGAGATAGGCTTCTGATGCGCTGAACACGAAGTTGCCGGAGGTGATGTCGACCTGGCCGCCTTCGAAGTTGCAGGCGTACAGCCCACGCTCAACGCTGGCGATGATCTCATCCGGATCATGCGCACCAGGTTGCATGAAGGTGTTGGTCATGCGCGGCATGGGCAGATGGGCAAAGGATTCACGGCGCCCGTTACCGGTCGCGGCCACCCCCATCAAACCGGCATTCAGCTTGTCCTGCAGGTAGCCCTTGAGGATGCCATTTTCGATCAGCACATTGTGCTGGGTCGGGGTGCCTTCATCATCAATATTGAGCGAGCCGCGACGTTCGGCCAGGGTGCCGTCATCAACGATGGTGCACAGCGAGGACGCCACCTGCTCGCCAACCCGTCCGGAATACACCGAGCTGCCTTTGCGGTTGAAATCACCTTCCAGACCATGCCCCACGGCCTCATGCAGCAGCACACCGGGCCAGCCCGGGCCGAGCACCACGGGCATGCTGCCGGCTGGCGCGGCCCCGGCATCCAGCCGCAAAAGCGCTAGGCGCACCGCTTCCTTGGCCAGCGCTTCGGGCGATACGCGCTCGCCCAGATGGCTCAGCTCGTAACGGCCGCCGCCGCCCGCGCTGGCCGACTCGCGCTTGCCGTTGCGCTCAACGATAACCTGAATCTGCAAACGCACCAGAGGCCTGATGTCGCTGGCCAGCGTGCCATCGGATGCGGCGATCAGCACATGCTCGTGACTCGCCGACAGGCTGGCCATCACTTGCGACACAGCCGGGTCGGCGGCGCGGGCCGCAGCATCGGCACGCCGCAGCAGATCCAGCTTGGCATCCGCATCGAGACTGGCGATCGGGTCCAGCGGCTGATAAAGGGCATGTCCGGCCGGCTTACGCCAGCCGGTGATGGCGCCACTGCCACCCTGGCGTGCAATCGCCCCTGCGGCCTCGCAGGCCTGCTGCAGGGCCGGGCGCTCCAATTCATCGGAATAGGCAAAGCCGGTGGTTTCGCCGCTGATGGCGCGAACCCCAACGCCCTGATCAATGCCGTAGCCGCCGCTTTTGACGATACCTTCCTCCAGCGACCAGCTTTCGCTGCGCCGGGCCTGGAAGTAAAGATCGGCTGCATCCACGCCAGGACGCATCAAACCATGCAGCACCTGCTCCAGGTCAGACAGTTGCAGGTTGGCCGGCGAAAGCAGATGAGATTGGGCGCGTTCCAGGGTGTTGGACATGATTACAGACTGCGATGTTGCAAAACGGGGAATTCCCGGCGGCGCCGGGCCAGCGCGTCGAGGTCGATAACGGCCTGACACAGGCCGGGCTGTTCATCACAGCTGGCCAGCACGCGCCCCCAAGGGTCGACGATCATACTATGGCCCCAGCTGCGCTGACCGCTGGGGTGAGTGCCGCATTGATTGGCCGCAACCACCCCGGCGAGATTCTCGATCGCCCGCGCCCGCAGCAAGACCTCCCAGTGCTCCTGTCCGGTGGCATGGGTGAAGGCCGCTGGCACCAGCAACAGCTCGGCCCCTTCGGCGACCAGCTGGCGGTAAAGCTCGGGAAAGCGCAGGTCGTAACAGATCGACAGCCCCACGCGCACCCCGTGGCACTCGAAGCTTTGCGGCGCATTGTCGCCGCGGCGGAAATAACGCGACTCCTGGTAAACCTTGCCGTTGTCCAGCGCCACGTCGAACAGGTGCAGCTTGTCGTAGCGCGCAACGCGCTGACCAGCCGGATCAAAAACCAGGGTGGAGGGCCACACATGCTGGGTGTCAGCTTCAACCTGCAGCGGGAACGATCCCACCACCAGATGCACACCGCAGCGGGCTGCCAAAGCGGCCAGCGCCTGTTGCCAGGGGCCGTCATCCAGCGGCTCAGCCAGGTCCAGCTTGTCGCGTTCATGCACGCCCATGAACAGGGCATTTTCCGGCAGCAGCACCAGCTGCGCGCCGCTGCGCGCCGCCTCGCCAACCAACGCCTCGATACAATCGAAATTGGCCGTAGCATCTGCGCTGGCGCAGTACTGCACGGCCGCCACATTCAGTTGTGTCATTGCAGTCGACTCACTTGCGGATTGTCCCAGCTACCACCCAGGTGATAGCCGATCTGGGTGACCTGATCCAGTGGCTGATCGAGCAGCTCCTGAGCCAGCAGCGTGAACAGGCCCACCACCGGCCCACCCAGCACCGTGGCGGCCAGTGAGACCCCCGAGCTGACCCCCGGATAAATCGTCACGACCTGATCGTAGCGACGCTGAACCAGATCCACGTCACCGCGCACGGCCACCCGCACGGAGGTCCCCTTGAGCTGCAGGTTCTGGGTTGTGGCCACGCCCCCGCTGATGTCGAAGCCGCCAGAAAGTTCGTCGAAGCTCAGCCCGGTGTTGACCACATCGCTGAAATCCAGGAAGAACCGGCGCGGCAAGGCGTTGATGCTGAACAGGCCAAGCACCCGCCCGGCGCCCGGTTCGATATTGAGCAACTGCCCGTCGCTGAAATCGAAATCCAGCCGACCGCTGGCATTGCCCACGCTCAGGCCTTGAGAGTCCGGGCTCCAGTTGAGCCGGCCATTGAGTCGCCCGCGCCGGGCGACCAGATGATCCTCGTAGCCGAATACCGTCAGCCAGCTGGCAAAGGCCTCGGTATCCATGGCGAACTCCACCGCACCCGAGGTGCCGGTGTCATCGCGCAGCCACAAGCCGGAGACATCCAGCTCGCGACGCTTGGGCGAATCCACGATGAAGCGCGTGATGCGGGTACCGCGCCCGACCGGCTCAAGATCCAGTTGCATGCGCCCCAGCGCGACATCGTTGAGGGCAAAGTCCTCAACCTCCAGATTGAGGTGGGGTATCTCGTTGGGATCGATCTGATCACCACCGCGCAGATTGACCTCGCGGGTCCAGTTGAGACGCTGGAAATCGCCACGCAGACGCAAACGCCCTTCGGGCTGCTGGTGTGGAATCTCGATGCGCCCCTGGGCACGCGAACCGGCCACGCCGATGGCCCACGCCGCGCTCTCACGCGTGACCTGTATGCGCGTATCGGGCAAGCGCTGGCCGAACGCAAACAGTGTGTCTGCGCGCAGCACCAAGCCACCAAATTCCTGTGTCGCGCCGCTGCCCGACGCCGAGCGGGTCAACTCCTGGATCAGCGGCAGCCACTGATCCAGATTGACCTCGGCCAGGCGCCCCTCCACCCACCAGCCGGGCGCTCCAGCGGGCATGGCATCAGCACCCAGATTGAGCCGCGCAGCACGCAAGCCCTGGCCCTGCTTGTCGAGCAACAGGTCCAGACCGAGCCGCTCACCATAGGTCACGTGAACCCGGGTGTTCTCATCGGGCTCGATGCGCACCGTCAAAGGCCGCGCCTGCTCCGCACTCTTGGCAAAGGGCTGCGGCAGATCCAGCGCCGTGCCAAGCAATGGCGACCGCACGATCACCGCGCGGTCGGCGCCACGCCCAACCTCCATCTCCAGCCGCCAGTCGCTGGCCCCGGCCCCGCGCGCCTTGAGCCATTGCGGCACCGGCACTGACGGCGGCAGGGTCTTGGGCTCGGCGCTGAAGCGCGCTTCGATGCGCGTCTTGCCCTGATCCGGCATCAGATTGACCTGCGCAGGCAAACCCGCCACCACGGCGCTGATGTCACGTCCGCGCAAGCCGTTGCGATCGATATGCAGGGCGCCACTGATCTTCTGCACCGGATCGGGCCAGTACTTGGTCCACAGCGCCGCGCGATCCAGCTCCAGATCGACCGCGTAATCCACCGCGTTCTTGTCTTTGAGCGGCAGGGTGAGCTTGAGCTGGCCCTGGGTGC
Organism: Oceanococcus sp.; assembly: GCA_030147945.1. Lineage (GTDB taxonomy): Bacteria > Pseudomonadota > Gammaproteobacteria > Nevskiales > Oceanococcaceae > Oceanococcus. Next base: position 75,306 of record JASBUL010000016.1, read on the forward strand.
GCCCGGACAGATCGAGACTGTCGAAGGCCTCACGCATGTTCTTGCGCAGCCCGGAACGACCCAGCATGGCCCAGATGTCGGCCGCATCACCCTGCACCGCGGCATCCACGCTCAACACCGAGTCGCGCAGATCAGGAATGATCGCGCGGGCCTGTTGCACACTGGCATTGGATATACCGCCGGCCGCCAGGTCCACACTGAGCTGTTTGCCATCAATCAGCAGTCGCGCCGACTGAACATCCAGTGCCGGCCAGTCCGGGGCGAAGTTGAAGGTGGTGTCACGCAAATCCAGATCGACCCGGAAGGTGCCCTCACCCTGCGGATACGGAATACCCTGCAGCGGGCCGCGAATGGCAACCTGCCCGGCTGCAACCTGGGCTGGCCCGATCGCCCGGTTGAGCCAGGATTTGAGCGAGTCGTGCCACACGGTGGGCTGATAGGCCAGCCATGGACGCGGGTCGGAACAGAAGAAATTCAGATCCAGATCAATGCGCGGCTGCTCACCCAGCAACAGATCCAGCCGGCCAACGCCGTCCATGTTCATGCCCGCGTAATGCAGCGCCGGCGCTTCGATGCGCCAGCCATCGGGGCCGCGCTGCCAACGCGCCGTTCCGCTCAGGGTGTCCAGCATCAACGGCTGATCGAAGACCCGGGGTACTTCGACCACCAGATCCTGACTGGTCAGCTGCACGCGCCCGCCACTGGCGCCCAGACTGACCGCGCCACTGAGGTTGTACATACCGGGTATTTTGTCCACCGGGCGGACGCTGAGCTGCTGGAACTCGGCGGTCAGCTCGGGAATCGTCTCGCCGGGCGACGAACGCAGCACCACATCGTGCAACTCGCCGGAGGGCGCCATCGCCGTCAGATGGGCAGACACGGCCTGCGGCAGCAGGGTCAGCCACGGGCTCAGGTCATCCAGACGCAGGTACTGGGCGTTGAGCGCATAGCGGCTGGTGCTGAAACCGGACGCGCCGGGCGACCATTCGGCCAGCACATGCTGCTGTGGCCAACGCCCACTGGGCCCGATCACCCGATCCAGCTGCATCGAGGCGCGCACGCCATGCGCATCGCGCCCGCTACCATAGTTCTCGCCTGGGCGACTGAGCTGCAGCTCGCCTGCCAGCTCGATAAAGCCTCGCGGCACCGCCGCCGGGCGCAGATTGACGAAATCGAATTCCAGGCTGGCCTGCTGCCAGACCCCATCGCGCCAGTGGCTGTCGAGCACCAGCTGGCGCGGCTGCCCGGCCAGCGCCGGCGCCTGGGGGAAAAACGCCTGAATGTCTTCCCAGATCTGCCAGTTGCGCGCATCCAGTTCGACCCGACGCAACTGCCAAGGCTCCGGATCCAGCAACAACTCGGCTTCGAGTCGGGTGTCCGGCTGTCCGCCCAGATGCAGATCGCCCAGAACCTGGACCCGGCCAAAGCGCCGCACCGCACTGATCCGTTGCACCTGCAGATCCCGAATCGGGCGTGCGTTGTCGATGTCGATCCAGCGCACCCGCGCATCGAACAGCTGCACCTCGCCCACACGCCGCAGCTGCTCGAGAAAATCGCCCGGCGCCGCCTGGGTTGAGCCATCGGACTCGACCCCGGCCAGGTGCAGGCGACCGTTCTCATAACTGAGCTGCAGACGTGTACCCACCAGACTGATGCGCGCCGGAATCACATCACCGGCAGCCAGGCGAAATAGTGAAAAGCCGAGATTCAGCTGGTCGAAACTGAGTCGGGCCTGCGGATCGTCACCAATCTCCACGCCATTGAGCTGCAGCGTGGGGTAACGCCCGCGCCAGATCAGGTCCATACCCTG
>JASBUL010000021.1 GCA_030147945.1 Oceanococcus sp.
CCAGGGCAAAGCGCCCTGGTTGGCAGCCTTCAAACAGCCCCGGATCGAGCAGACTCAGGCCCGAGAAGGTCAGACGCGGGGCCTGATCAACCAGCCTGGAAGCCCTGTCCAGGCCAAAATCACCGTCCGGATGATGCGCCGGGTTGTCGACCAGCACGAGATGTGCGGCGTCATTCTCGGACCAGTGGCGTGCACGCTCGGCCAGCCGCTGCAAATCGAAATCGCTGTAGACATCGGCATTGGCGACGATGAACGGACCGGGACCAAGCGGGTCGAGCATCTTGAATATGCCACCTCCGGTTTCCAGACGCTCGCCTTGCTCTTCGGAGAATGTCACCCGCATCGGCCAACGCCACACCGCATTCAAATGCGTGCGAATCTGCTCACCCAGCCAGTTGAGATTGATGACGCAATGCTCGACGCCAGCCGCTGCCAGCTTGTCCAGGGTGTGCTCGATCAGGGTCTGCCCACCGACCTCGACCAGGGGCTTGGGGCAATGGTCGGTGAGCGGCCGCAGGCGCTCGCCACGACCGGCCGCCAGAACCATGGCATTCAGGCGTCCAGACATTGCTCTGCCAGCCGTGTCAGCGGCGCCAGCTCCGCGTACTGCGCAGACACCTCACGCACATAGTTGAGAACGCGGGGAATGTCCTCAAGGTAAGCGGCCTTGCCATCGCGATGATTGAGCCGGGCAAAAATACCGATGGCCTTGAGATGGCGCTGCAGGCCCATCCAGTCGAAATCGCGCTGGAACGACTCACGCGACGGTATCGATCGACCCTGTGCGGCACTTTGCTGCAGAAAATAGTCGACCCAAGCATCAATCTTTGCGGCCGGCCAGGCGACATAGCAATCGCGCAGCAGCGACACCAGGTCGTAGGTCACCGGACCATGCACCGCGTCCTGAAAATCCAGCACCCCAAGACCACCGCTGTCCGCCCACATGAGATTGCGTGAGTGGTAATCGCGATGCACGAAGGTACGTGGCTGGGCCAGCGCCACCGCAATCAGGCGCTGGCACAGCTCATCCCAGTCGCGCTGCTCAGCGGCACTGAGCACGCGCTGCCGGTGCACGCCCAGATACCAGTTGTGAAACAAGGCCAACTCGCGGGCCAGCAACGCCTCGTTATAGGGCGGCAAGGTCTGCGCATCAACCGCCTGCATGCTGACCAGCGCATCAATCGCACGGCGGTAAGCCGCATCGGCATCGACACGGTCCAGCGCCTGCAGGAAGGTAAGCTTTCCCAGGTCATCGAGCAGCAGAAAACCCTGCGCCAGATCCTGCTCGCGCACCACCGGAACCCGCACCCCGGCCTGATCCAGCCGGGCGCAAACCTCGACAAACGGCCGGCTGTCTTCCTTGTCCGGTGGCGCGTCCATCACGATGCGACTGGCGTCTGCACCCGGCTCCTGCGACAAAGTGTCTGAAAATACGCGAAAATAGCGGCGGAAGCTGGCGTCACTGGAGGCCGGCTCCGGGGCACCATGGGCGGGCAGGACAACATCCAGCCATGCCTGCATCTGGACGTAGCGCTCGTCCTGGCGAGTGTCGCGGGTCATCAACGAAACCACGGGAATAGGTTTGCGCGGATTCTACAGAATGTGCGGCGGCATGCTGCTCAGCCTGACGCCGGTGATCAGCACCGCGCAGGCGCTGTGCGAAGAATTGGGCTTCAAGCAGCGCAGCTACGCTGAACAGCTTCTTGATGATGCAGCGCTGCACGCCGATGCCGGCGAGGTGGACTTGCAGGCCTATGGCGAATCGCGCCTGCAAGGTGGCGTGCGCATGCGTTTCGGTCGCGACATCCTGTTTGCCGATGATGTGCGTTACCGGCATGCCGATCGTCAGCTGCGCGTGATCGGGCGCACTCTGTTCGAAACCGAGACCATTCAGGTCCAGGCCGAGGCCGCCGACATCGACCTCGACAGCGAGGAAGCTGCCTTTGAACAGGCGCGCTACGTGGCCTTCGCCGCGGGCGCGCGCGGGCATGCCGAGGAACTCAGCGTCAGCGGTTCGCAAAAGGCCCGGCTGCGCGGCGTGCGCTACACCACCTGCTCACCAGAGCAGGAAGCCTGGGTGCTGGAAAGCGACGAAATCACGCTGGATTCCAAGCGCGGCCTGGGCTCGGCACGCAACGCCAAATTGCGCTTCATGGGGGTGCCGATTTTCTGGGCCCCGCTGTTCTATTTTCCGGTCGGTGATCAACGTCAGACCGGGGTGCTGCCGCCGCGCATCGGCGACAACGCCACCACCGG
>JASBUL010000032.1 GCA_030147945.1 Oceanococcus sp.
ATGGTCGGCGTTGAACCGACCAGCTCGGTCACGGCAGCTGTGGCCGGGGCATAAAGAGTCAGTGCCGGACGCTGCCGTAGCGACTGTGGACGATCCGCCTGGATGGCGGATCGAGCAGCGCCAGGGCAGGAAGCCCTGTCGCTGCGGCCGCATCAAGCGAAGGCGGCGGGAGGGAACCGCGCAGCGGCACTGAATCCGCCCCGGCGGCAGCTGCCGTGAGCGCAAAACGCTAAAACTATGAATAGATGGAGAGACACATGGGCCCACTAAAAGGCGTCAAAGTCATAGAAATCGCGGGCATTGGTCCGGGCCCATTCGCCGGTATGTTGCTGGCCGATATGGGGGCCGAGGTGATCTCGGTGGAGAAGCGGTCAGGCAAGCAGGCTTTGCCTGACTGCGCGCGTCGCGGCAAACGCTCGATTGCCCTGAATCTGAAATCGGCCGAGGGCATTGAAGCTTTGCTCAAGCTGGTCGAAAAAGCCGACATCCTGTTTGAAGGTTTTCGGCCGGGCGTGATGGAGCGCCTCGGTGCCGGACCGGACGAATGTCTGGCCCGCAATCCTGCACTGGTGTACGGACGCATGACCGGCTGGGGGCAGTTTGGCCCGCTGGCCAAAGCCGCCGGCCATGACATCAACTACATTTCGCTGACCGGCTCGCTGCATGCGATTGGTCGTGCCGGCGACAAACCGGTGCCGCCGCTCAACCTGGTTGGCGATTACGGTGGCGGTGGCATGTTCCTGGTCATGGGCATGCTGGCGGCGCTGCTGGAAGCGCGTCAGTCGGGCAAGGGGCAGGTTGTGGATGCGGCGATGACGGATGGTTCGGCCGTGCTCATGGCCATGTTCCATTCCCTGCAGGCCATGGGCATGTGGAAATCCAAGCGGGGTTACAACTTCCTGGATTCCGGTGCGCACTTCTACGATGTGTACGAAACCCAGGACGGCAAATACGTCTCGATTGGTTCTATTGAACCGCAGTTCTACGCCTTGCTGCTGGAGAAGGCCCAACTGGATCCGCAGGTGTTCGGCAATCAGAACAATCCGGCGCTGTGGCCGGATCTGAAAGACAAGCTGGCTGCGGTGTTCAAAACCAAGACCCAGGCTCAGTGGTGTGAGCTGATGGAAGGCAGCGACGTGTGCTTTGCCCCGGTGCTGGATTTCAACGAGGCTGCAACACATCCACACAATGCGGCACGTCAGACCTATATCGAGGTCGATGGTATGACCCAGCCGGCGCCGGCACCGCGCTTCTCGCGCACCGCCTCGCAGGTTCAGTTCGGCTCACGCCCGCATGGTGCCGACACCCAGCAGGTGCTGAGCGACTGGGGCTTCAGCGACACCGACCTGGACAGCCTCAAAGCCGCCGGCGGCTTGTCGTAAGGGCGGGCTGTTAAGCCGCCCAGTAGATTTGCAGCGGCGCGGCGGCTTCCGCCGTCAGCGCCATGGCGATGGGGTAGCGTAGGGCTTGCGGATCGGCCAGCACCGCATCCAGCACCTGTCGTTTGTCCTCACCCTCGATGTGCAACACACGCCGTCGCGCGGCGTTGAGCAGCGCGGGCGTCAGACTCATGCGTGCAGTGGGCTGACTGGCCGGACTGAGCGCATGGCAGCAGCGGGTGCTGGCCAGCGCATCGGCGAGTTCCGGTGCATCGGGAAACAGTGATGCGGTGTGACCATCCAGGCCCATACCCAGCACCACCACATCCAGCGGTTGCTCCAGCGTTGCCAGGCGCGCATTGCAGGCCTCTTGCGCAGCCTGCGGCTGGCTGGTCGGGTGCTTGAGGCTGATAAACCGCGCCGCCGTGGCGCGTTCCCGCAGCAGTTGCTGGCGTATAAGCCGTGAATTGCTTTGCGCATCGTCTTCATCCACCCAGCGTTCATCGACCGGCAGAACCGTCACCCGCGACCAGTCCAGATCAATGCTTGAAAGGGCGTTGAACAGGGCCAGCGGGGTTGAACCACCGGACACCGCCAGACTGGCTGAGCCGCGTTCGCCCAGCGCCTGATTCAGATCGCTGGCGATCTGGCTGGCCAGCGCATCGGCCAGCTTGTTACTGTCGGCGAAGCGGTGCCAGTCGAGATCTTCAGCGCGCATCTTCCACCTCTTCATGCCACACCATGCCATCGCGGGCGAGCAGGGACACGGCCGAAGATGGCCCCCAGCTGCCGGCGTTGTAACTGCGCGGCGGCTCGCCGCTGTCTTGCCATGCGGCGATGATCGGGTCGACCCAGCGCCATGCCGCTTCGAGTTCATCGTTGCGCATGAACAGGGTCAGATTGCCGCGGATCACCTCGGTGAGCAGGCGTTCGTAAGCATCCAGCGGTCGCACCTTGAAGGTGCTGGCGAAGTCCAGATGCAAGCTCACCGGTTTCAGGCGCATCGCCGGGCCGGGCTGTTTGGCCAGCACGTTCAGCCGCACACCTTCGTCCGGGTGCAGGCGGATAACCATGCGGTTGACCGGCAGGCTGCCCATGTCCTTGCTGAAGATATTCAGCGGCACCGGGCGGAAGTTGACCACGATTTCGGCGCGTCGCTCGGCCAGCCGCTTGCCGCTGCGCAGATAGAACGGCACGCCGGCCCAGCGCCAGGTGTCGACATGCGCCTTGATCAGGGCATAGGTTTCGGTGTTGCTGTCGGTGGCCACGCCCTCTTCATCCAGATAGCCCGGCACCGCCTGGCCATTGATGGCCCCGGCGCGGTACTGACCGCGCACGGTGTGGCTGAGGGCGGCCTGGCCGACCAGCGGTTTCAGCGCGCGCAGGACCTTGAGCTTTTCATCGCGCACCGCGTTGGCTTCATTGGAGCAGGGCGGCTCCATGGCGAACATGCACAGCAGTTGCAGCAGATGGTTCTGCACCATGTCGCGCATGGCGCCGGTGCTGTCGTAGTAGTCGGCGCGGCCTTCCACGCCGACCTGCTCGGCCACCGTGATCTGTACATCGCTGATGTTGGTGCGTCGCCACAGCGGCTCGAACAGCGCATTGCCGAAGCGCAGAGCCATCAGGTTCTGCACCATTTCCTTGCCCAGATAATGATCGATGCGGAAGATCTGCTCTTCGGCAAACACCGCGCCGACCCGGCAATTGATCTCGTTGGCTGAAGCCAGATCGGTGCCCAGCGGTTTCTCCAGCACCACGCGTGAGGCCGCGGTGTTGAGACCGGCAGCCGCCATGTTCTCGCACAGGCTGGCAAACAGATCCGGCCGCGTGGCCAGGAAATACACCCGGGTTCGATCCGGGTCCTGGCGGTTCAGGGTTTCGGCCAGCGCCTCAAAGTGGCTTTTCTCGGCGGCGTCCACGCGCACGTAATCGAGCCGCTGCAGGAAGCTTTGCAGGGCCGAATCATCAAGATCTGCGGCACGCACGTAGCGTCGACAGGCTTGCTCGGCATGTGCCTGAAAGGCTTCGCGCGCCAGGCCGCTGCGGCCACAGGCGATGACCCGGCTGTGACTGAGAAAATGCCCGTCGCGGTTGAGGTAGTAGAGCGCGGGCAGCAGCTTGCGTGTGGCCAGATCGCCCACGCCGCCGAAGATGACCATGTCGAAATTTTCGCCGCCTGCCATCACATCTCTCCTGCGCATGACCGGGCCGAGGTCGGCGCGGTCTTTGCTACGGGAGTTAGCGTAGCATCTGATCAAACGTGCATATCGGAGCACCGGGATGGTTCAAAATCTGCACCGTGTGGTGGCGCAAGTCACGGCCCGAATCGAGGCCCGCAGCCAGGGCGATCGAGCGGCGTATCTGGATAAGCTGGCGGCGATGCGCGCTCAGGGGCGCAGCCGTGGGCGTCTGTCGTGCACCAATCTGGCGCACGGCTTTGCCGCATCGGGCGCGGATCAGACCGAACTGGCCGCGCTGCAATGGCCCAATCTGGCCATTGTTTCGGCCTACAACGACATGCTGTCGGCCCACCAGCCGCTGGGCCGGTTTCCGGGGTTGATCAAATTGGCCGCGCGCGAGGTCAAGGCCACCGCCCAGTTCGCCGGCGGTGTGCCGGCCATGTGCGACGGGGTGACACAGGGCCAGCCCGGGATGGAACTGTCACTGCTCTCGCGCGATGTGATTGCCATGTCGACGGCAATCGCCCTGTCGCATGACATGTTCGACGCCACTCTGGCTTTGGGCGTGTGCGACAAGATCGTGCCCGGCCTTCTGATGGGCGCATTGAGTTTCGGTCATCTGCCAAGCCTGTTCGTGCCGGCCGGGCCGATGACATCGGGCTTGCCCAACGATGAGAAGGCGCGCATTCGCCAGCTCTATGCCGAAGGCAAGCTCGGCCGGGATGATCTGCTCAAAGCGGAGATGCAGGCCTACCACGGGCCCGGCACCTGCACCTTCTACGGCACGGCCAATTCCAATCAGATGCTGATGGAGGTCATGGGCCTGCATTTGCCGGGCGCGGCCTTCGTCAATCCCAACACCCCGTTGCGCGATGCGTTGACCGCTGAAGCCGCGCGCCAGGCCGGTCGGCTGGCACGTCAGTCGGCGCCTGGCGTGGGCGAGATGATTGATGCGCGCTCGATCGTCAATGCCATCGTCGGCCTGCTGGCGACCGGTGGCTCAACTAACCACACCCTGCACATCATTGCGATCGCCCGCTGTGCCGGCTGGATCGTCAACTGGGATGATTTCGCTGAACTGTCTGCTGTGGTGCCTCTGCTGGCCCGCATTTATCCCAACGGCAGTGCCGACGTGAATCATTTTCATGCCGCCGGCGGCATGGGCTTTTTGATCCGCGAACTGCTTCAGGGTGGTCTGCTGCATGCCCAGGTCCGGACCGTTGCCGGGGGTGACCTTTCGCTGTACACGCGTGAGCCGCGGCTGGCCGATGACGGCGGGGTCCGCTGGCAGGACGCGCCGCTTGAAAGTGGCGACGAGGAGGTGCTGCGCCCGCTGAGCCGGCCGTTTGCGCCCACCGGTGGCCTGCAGTTGTTGACCGGCAATCTGGGCCGTGCGGTGATCAAGGTGTCGGCGGTCAAGCCGCAGCATCGGCTGATAGAGGCACCGGCCATGGTGTTCGACAGTCAGGAAGAACTGCTGGCTGCGTTCAAGGATGGACGCATGGAGCGCGACCTGGTCGCGGTGGTGCGGGGACAGGGGCCTCGTGCCAACGGCATGCCCGAGCTGCATAAGCTCACCCCGCAA
>JASBUL010000050.1 GCA_030147945.1 Oceanococcus sp.
ATCCAGAGCGGCTTTGGCAGCCGAGTTCAGCTCGGAGGAGTCAAAGGCGAAGTAGATCACCACGGTTTCCGGAGCCGGGGCAGCAGCCGGAGCCGGTGCCGGAGCGGGCTCGGCCGGAGCCGGTGCCGGAGCAGCCGGAGCAGGTGCCGGTTCTTCCATCTTCTTGGCCGGGCAGCCATCGCTGACGCTAGGAGCGCTGCCGCCAAACGGCATCATGAAGCCTGCGCCGAAGACAAATTCGGTTTGGTTGTCGCCCAGGGCACGGGTGTCTGATGCGGCCGGAATGTTACGGACATCGTTATCGGTGTCCTGAATGCGCCAAGCGGCGTCCGTGCGGAAGCTCAGCTTGTCGCTCAGTTTCCAGTTGATACCACCGCCCACGCTCAGGTTGAGCGCAGTTTCGTCTTCGTTGAAGTAGGTGGCGCCAATGCCCGCTTTCACAAACGGAGATACGCTACCGGTGCAACGCAGCGGGAATGCGAGCAGGTCTACGCCGACCGAACCTTCCTTCTGCTTCTTATCAGCAGCGATGACATTCGCGTCACCGTAACGGCCAAACTGGTTGTATGAGGCAAAACCTTCTACTGCAAACAGCGGGCTAATCTGCTTACCCGCAAAGACACGCAGACCGCTTTTGCTGTCGGTCAGGCCGCGCATGGCGTTGTCTGCATCAATGTAATTGAGCATCAAGCCACCATAAATACGGTCATCGAACGACTGTTCCCCAGCATGGGCAATGCCGCCGAATACTGCTGATGCGGCCAGCAAGCCGACGAGTGATCCTTTCATGTTTGCTCCCTGAAAAGTAAAGCTATTGTTAGTTTGAATGACGATTCTGCCTGCATTCTCTGCCGCAAGTGTATCAAATTGCAGATGAAAATCATGTGTCTGCGCAAGATTTTTCGCTTATTCGCCAAGAACCAGCAATTCAACCCGGCGATTATTCATTCGCCCTTCCTGGGTTTCGTTGCTGGCGAGTGGTCGTGTTTCCCCATAACCCTTTGCGATCAAAACCTTGCTGTCGACGCCCTGACGTTGCAGGTAGGTCTTGACCGCGTTGGCGCGCAGTTGTGAAAGGCTCAGATTGTAGGCCTCGTCGCCAACGCTGTCGGTGTGACCGGCCACTTCGATGCGAATGCCGTCAGCTGCGCCAATCGCGTTGGCCACCCCATCCAGCACAACTTTGGCTGTGCTGGTGAGGTCGGCGCTGGCGGTTTCGAAGCTGACGCCTTTGAGCACCACAGCGCCAGTGGCGCACCCGCTGGCGTCAATTCTTTGACCCGGGGAGGGAATCCGACAGTCGTTGCGCAGCGCGCAGCCATCGGCCATGACCGCCGCGCCGGCCGGTGAATTCGGGCACTGATCCCGGTCATCAATGACGCCATCGCTGTCACTGTCCAGCTGACAGCCATCGCTGCCGACGGCTGAACCGATCGGAGTGCCAGGGCAGGCATCACGGCTGTTGCTCACCCCGTCCTTGTCGGAATCATGTTCGCATCCGCGCGCATTGATGACCGCGCCTTGTGGGGTGTTCGGGCAATCATCCATGTCGTCCGGAATCTGATCACCGTCGCTGTCCGGCGGCGAAATGACGATACGAGCGTCCGGTTCGGCGGGTTCCTCAACCTTGCTCTGGGCGCTGGGGTCTGCACCCAGCGGCAGCAACAGGCCGATGCCGAAGACGCCGTCATGGTAGGTGCGTCCGCCGGAGGTGCCGAACAGGCTGTTGTAGGTTCCGGCTTCGCCCTGAGAATATTTGTCAGTGCGATAGCGGGCTTCAATACGCAATGATGGTCCGCTGCCGAGCAGCGGCCAGTTCCCCAGCTTGAGCAGGTAGCCAATCCCGGCGTCGAATTGATCGGAGGTGGCTTTGCCCTGGTTGCCGGACGCTTCGGCATTGCCCTTGCTGACGCTCAGAATGCCGTACAGCGGAAATTCCTTGCGCGACTGGAACAGCAGCACGCTGAGGCCATAGGACAGCAGTTCACCGCTGCCGCCGCCTGCCGCGTCCGGCTCGGCAAAGCTGCCGTGGATTTCCAGGTTGCTGCCCTGGGCGAGAATCTTGCCGATCGACAGCTGGTAACCCAGGCCGTCATCAAATTGACGGTCGCCGTCGTACAGGCTGTATGTCGCCATCGGCGAGAGGTAGAAACGCCGGTCTGCCTTGCTTGGATCATCATATTGAGCAGAGGCAGTCAGGGCCGTGGTGGCCAGTCCTATGGCGGCGCAGACGCCGAACGCGATGTTTCTCATTATCTTGTGTCTCCCCAGAATGGCGCAGTGAGGGCTTCGCGCGAGCACGAGCCTTCGTTAATTGCTCACTGTCGCGTACTATAACGGGGTGCCGCGCCCCGGAAAACCGCCTTTTCCATCGCTTGCGCGGGTCTATCACCTTTTCCAAACCAAGGCGTGCCATTCGGCACGAGTTCTATCGTGGAAGTAAATCAGATTCGGGAGACCATCACGGCCCTGCAGTCGCGTCTTGACGCGCTGCGGGGCTATCTTTGACTACGAAACGCTGGCCGAGCGTCTGGAGGAAGTCCAGGCCGAGCATGAGGACCCGGAACTGTGGTCCAATCCGGAGCGCGCACAAGCTCTGGGGCGTGAGCAGTCGCGACTGGAGGAGCAGATTCTGCCGATCCGGGATTCCACCACACGGCTGACCGATGCCGCCGAGCTGCTGGATATGGCGGTGGAGGAAAATGACGAGGCCGTGCTGGCCGATGTCGAAGCCGAGGTTGCCGCAGTGCAGGCGGTGGTTGAAGGTCTTGAATTCCGGCGTATGTTCGCCGGCGAACATGACATCGCCAACGCCTATCTTGATATCCAGGCCGGCTCCGGCGGGACCGAAGCCCAGGACTGGGCCGAAATGCTACTGCGCATGTATTTGCGCTGGGGCGAGGCCAAAGGGTTTTCGCCTGAGCTGATCGAATGCTCGGCTGGTGAAGTAGCCGGGATTAAAAGTGCGACCGTGCAGTTCAATGGCTCATACGCTTATGGCTGGTTGCGCACGGAAACCGGGGTGCATCGGCTGGTACGCAAATCGCCATTCGACTCCGGCGCACGTCGGCACACTTCGTTTGCCGCGGTGTTCGTTTCGCCGGAAATCGATGATGACATTGATATCGAGATCAATCCGGCGGATTTGCGTATTGATGTTTACCGGGCCTCGGGTGCGGGTGGTCAGCACGTCAACCGTACCGAATCGGCTGTGCGTATCACCCACAACCCCAGCGGGATTGTGGTGCAGTGTCAGAACGACCGTTCGCAGCACAAGAACAAGGCCACCGCGATGAAGCAGCTCAAGGCCAAGCTGTACGAGCTGGAGCTGCAAAAGCGCAGCGTTGATGCGCAAGCGCTGGAAGATTCCAAGTCGGACATTGGCTGGGGCAGCCAGATTCGCTCCTACGTGCTGGACTCCTCGCGCATCAAGGATTTGCGCACGGGCGTAGAAACCGGCAACACCCAGGCCGTGCTGGACGGTGGTCTGGATCCATTTCTTGAAGCCAGCCTGAAGAAGGGGCTCTAAAGACACATGTCGATTGAAGAAGACAACAAGCTGATCGCCGCGCGTCGCGAAAAACTGGTTGCGCTGCGTGAACAAGGGTTCAAGTTCCCCAACGGGTTTCGTCCCGATGCGCTGGCCGCCGAGCTGCACGTGCAGTATGCCGACGATGACAACGAAGCCCTGGAAGGCAAGGGTGTCAAGGTCAAGCTCGCCGGGCGCATGATGCTCAAGCGGGTCATGGGCAAGGCCAGTTTCTGCACCATCCAGGACCGCTCCGGGCGCATGCAGTTGTTCCTGCAGCGTGATGTGCTTGGCACCGACATCTATCAGGCATTCAAAAGCTGGGATATCGGCGATGTGGTCGCCGCCAGCGGCGAGATGTTCCGCACCAAGGCCGGCGAGTTGTCGGTGCGGGTCGAGCGTATCGAACTGCTGACCAAGGCGCTGCGCCCGCTGCCCGAGAAATGGGCCGGCCTGACTGACACCGAGTCGCGCTACCGTCAGCGTTATGTCGATCTGACCATGAATCCGGAAGTGCGCGAAATCTTCAAGATTCGCAATCGCATCATCAAGGGTTTGCGCGCTTACTTTGATGCGCGGGATTTCCAGGAGGTGGAAACCCCGATGCTGCAGGCGATTCCCGGCGGCGCCACCGCAAGGCCGTTCATCACGCATTACAACGCGCTGGATCGTGAGTTCTATCTGCGCATCGCGCCGGAGCTGTATCTCAAGCGTCTGGTTGTGGGTGGCTTTGAACGGGTCTACGAGATCAACCGCAATTTCCGCAATGAAGGGGTGTCAACGCGTCACAACCCCGAATTTACCATGCTCGAGTTCTACCAGGCGTATGCGGACTACCGTGATCTGATGGACATGACGGAGGAGCTGCTGCGCGGCCTGGCTGAAGATGTGAAAGGCGACAGCGCATTTGACTACCAAGGCCAGCGCATAGATTTCGGTGTGCCGTTTGTGCGCCTCACCATGGCTGAGGCCGTGCTGGCCCACAACGCGGACCTGAGCGCTGAAGATTTGACCGATGTGAGCCGCCTGGAAGCCAAAGCGCGTGAACTCAAGCTGGATACACGCGGCGCCGGAGCGGGCAAGTTGCTGACAGGGATTTTTGAGGAAACGGTGGAGCACAAGCTGATCCAGCCGACCTTTATCACCGGATATCCGATGGAAGTTTCGCCGTTGTCGCGCGCCAGCGACGACAACCCGGAGCTGACCGACCGTTTTGAACTCTTCATCGCGGGTCGCGAGATTGCCAACGGCTTCTCCGAGCTGAATGACGCGGAAGATCAGGCGGCGCGCTTCCGTGCCCAGGTTGAAGCCAAGGATGCCGGTGACGATGAAGCCATGTTCTACGACGCCGATTTCGTGCGTGCGCTGGAGTACGGCATGCCGCCCACAGCGGGCGAGGGCATCGGCGTAGATCGTCTGACCATGCTGCTGACCGACGCGGCATCGATCCGTGAGGTGTTGCTGTTCCCTCAGTTGCGCCCCGAGGCTTAACGCTCAGGCTTTGATGTTTTCGACCCACTGAACGATGCGCGTATCGTCGATGCGCACATCGCTCAGCACTGCTTTGCCTTCCAATGCGTGATCCGACGGGTCAAGCGCAAAGTTCAGGCGCTGTGGTGCTTTTCCGCGGTAGTGCACGCGCGCGACGATTTCCTGGCCGACATAGCAACCCTTGTTGAAGTGCAGGCCGCCAAGTTCGCTCAGGCCGAGTGATTGCGGCAGGAATTTTTCCTGGGTCTGTGCATCGATGTGTGGTTCGGCATTGAGAATGCGCAAAGCCTGATAGCGGGCCTGTGCGCGCTCGTCGTGGGTGTCGGGCTGCGCCGCGACAACCAGCCGATGGTCGCTGCCGTGGTGCAGCACGATGGCCTGTGACGTGGTGGTGAGCGCGCCGTCAGGCTGGTCGCCGGGTTCGATATGCGCCTGAACCACGTCCGTGCGCGGGGTGATCGAAACCTGCGCGCGCAGCACGAACATGCGCATGCGCTTGATGAAAGCCTCGGCCTGATTGGCCGGCACCAGCACCTCGAAGCCATCGCCGCTGCGCCAGATTCGCAACACCGCCCAGACGCGGCCTTTGGCGTTGCACCAGGCGGTGACGCGATGGCTGTTGTGGTCGAGCTGGCGCAGGTCCAGGGTGAGCTGACCCTGGAGAAATTCCTGCGCATCTGAATCCGCAAAGCTGATTCGCACGTAGGGAAGAGGTGCAGACGTTGCAATCGAGGCAGTCAATTGTTTGTGCAGGGATTCGATGTCCAAATCAGGGCTCACGACGATTGGTGTAACCACCTGTGATGAGGGCATTTTATTGCCTCACAAGGGTCGGCTGATTATCCTTGCGCGCCCTATGAGCGACAACAACACTCAGGTCGAGCCGAAATCCGAGACTAGCCCCGCCGAAAGCGAGGTGAAGTCGCTGGATGACGTGCTCAAGAAACGGCCCAAAGAGATCGGTGGTCCGGCTGGTCCGGAACCGACCCGCTATGGGGATTGGGAACGCAAAGGACGCTGCATTGATTTTTGATGGGATTTTCCCGGGCGTCATCACGATGATTAGGAGCACGCATGGCTATTGATACCGGCGGGCGGCCGCTTTCGCCGCATTTGCAGGTCTATCGACTTCCACTGGCCGCGATCTTGTCGATTACCCACCGTATCACCGGTGTGGGCTTGGCAATGGGAACGGTTGGTTTGATCTGCTGGTTGATGGCTTTGGCTTCGGGGGAGCAGAGTTTCGCCGCAGTGCAATCCTTCTATGCCAGCTGGTTCGGCAAATTCCTGCTGTTCGGTTACAGCGTGGCGCTGCTGTATCACCTGTGCACCGGTATCCGCCACCTGTTCTGGGACGCCGGCATGAATCTCGGCAAGGACGAGGTCGAGCGCAGCGACAAGATGGTCATCGGCGGCGTCGTGGTTCTGACCGTCGTGTTGTGGCTCGTGGCGCTGATTTAGGAGAACGATGATGAAACTTCGTAGCCCTCTGGGTCAGGCGCGCGGTCTGGGTTCGGCCAAAAGCGGAACGCATCACTGGTGGGTGCAGCGCTTGTCCAGCGTTGCTCTGGTGCCGCTGTGCCTCTGGTTCGTGTTCTCGCTGGCCTGCATGTCCGGTGCAGACTATTCAACGGTGCAGGCCTGGGTTGCCCAGCCCTGGGTGGCCGTCACGCTGATCCTGTTCCTGAGCGCGATGCTGTATCACTCGCAGCTGGGTGTGCAGGTCGTGATTGAAGACTACGTGCACGGGGAGTTCTTGCGCATCGCGAGCCTTGTGATGATGAAATTCGCCCATGTTGCACTCGCCGCCGCCGGCATTTTTGCCGTGCTGAAAGTGGCATTTGCCCAGTAAGCAGGAATCCACATGAGTTCAAGTTATCCGATTACCGATCACGTTTATGACGTGGTCGTTGTGGGCGCCGGTGGCGCCGGTTTGCGCGCTGTTCGCGGCCTGTCGCAAGCGGGTTTGTCCACTGCCTGTATCACCAAAGTCTTTCCCACCCGCAGCCACACCGTGGCCGCGCAGGGCGGTGTGTCCGCAGCGCTGGGCAACATGGGCGAGGACGACTGGCGCTGGCACATGTACGACACCGTGAAGGGGTCGGACTGGCTGGGCGATCAGGACGCCATCGAGTACATGTGCCGCGAGGCCATTCCGGCGATCATCGAGCTGGAGCATGACGGCGTGCCGTTCTCGCGCACCGAAGAGGGCAAGATCTACCAGCGCCCGTTTGGTGGCATGACCACGCATTACGGTGAAGGCACCGCGCAGCGCACCTGTGCCGCCGCTGACCGTACCGGTCATGCGATGCTGCATGCGTTGTATCAGCAGGCGCTCAAACACAAGGCGCAATTCTTCATCGAATATTTCGCGGTCGATCTGCTGATGAGCGACGACGGTGAATGCCTGGGCGTGATGGCCTGGGATCTGGCCACCGGCCAGCTGCACCGCTTCCGCGCTCAGAAGACCATTCTGGCCACCGGCGGTTATGGTCGCGCTTACTTCTCCTGCACCTCGGCGCACACTTGCACCGGTGACGGCAACGGCATGGTGCTGCGCGCCGGCCTGCCGGTTCAGGATATGGAGTTCGTGCAATTCCACCCCACCGGCATTTACGGCGCAGGCTGCCTGATCACCGAAGGCGTGCGCGGCGAAGGTGGCATTCTGCGCAACGCTCAAGGCGAGCGTTTCATGGAGCGCTACGCGCCCAACGCCAAGGATCTGGCCTCGCGCGACGTGGTGTCGCGGTCGATGTCGATGGAAATCCGTGAAGGCCGCGGTGTCGGTCCGGAGGCCGATCACATCTTCCTGCACCTGGAGCATCTGGGGCCGGAAGTCATCAACGAGCGCCTCCCGGGTATTGCCGAGTCGGCCGAGATTTTTGCCGGCGTCGACGTCAGCAAAGAGCCGATCCCGGTTATCCCGACCGTGCACTACAACATGGGCGGCACGCCGGCCAACTTCAATGGTGATGTGGTGACCTTGCGTGACGGCAACCCGGATGCGGTTGTGCCGGGCCTGATGGCCGTTGGCGAGAACGCCTGCGTCTCGGTACACGGGGCCAACCGCCTGGGGTCCAACTCGCTGCTCGACCTGGTGGTGTTCGGACGTGCCGCAGCCAAGCATTGCGAAGACACGCTGACGCCGGGCAAGCCGGTGCGCGAAGTGTCGAAAGATGCCGAAGCCAAGATTCTCGACCGACTGGATCGTTTCCGTCACGCCAAGGGCGACCGCCCGACCGCGCAGATTCGCCTGGAAATGCAGAAAACCATGCAGGCCCACTGCGCCGTGTTCCGTACAGGAGAAATCATCGAAGAAGGCCTGGAGAAGCTCAAGGGCACGATCGATTCCTTCGAACACGTCGGCGTCTCGGATCGTTCGATGATCTGGAACACCGATCTGGTCGAAACCCTGGAACTCGACAACCTGCTCGGGCAGGCCCTGGTCACCATGACCTCGGCGCTTAACCGTCAGGAAAGCCGCGGTGCACAGGCCCGCGAAGACTTCCCCGAGCGTGACGACGAAAACTGGATGAAGCACACCCTGGCATGGCGCACCGGCGCCAAGGATGTGAAGCTCGACTACCGTCCGGTACACATGTACACGATGAGCGACGAAGTTGAAGTCGTGCCGCCGAAGAAGAGGGTTTACTGATGGCCAAGTTCACGCTGCCCAAAAATTCCAAGGTCAAGGAAGGCAAGCACTTCCCGGCGCCGGCGGGTGCGACTGATGTGCGTCGCTTCAAGGTTTACCGTTACGATCCGGATTCCGGCGAGAACCCGCGCACCGACACCTACGATGTTGATTTGTCGACCTGCGGGCCGATGGTTCTGGATGCGCTGATCAAGATCAAGAATGACATCGATCCCACGCTGACCTTCAGACGCTCCTGTCGTGAAGGGATTTGCGGCTCGTGTTCGATGAACATCGGTGACAAGCGGGGCGGTTCCAACACCCTGGCGTGCACCAAGGCCATCGCCGATTTCGACGGTGAAATCCGCATCTATCCGCTGCCGCACATGCCGGTGGTCAAGGATCTGGTGCCGGATCTGACCCACTTCTACGCCCAGTACGCCTCGATCGAACCGTGGATCAAGACCGATACCGCCAACCCCAGCCGGGAGCGCCTGCAGTCCAAGGAAGACCGCGCCAAGCTGGACGGCCTGTACGAGTGCATCCTGTGTGCCTGCTGCTCGACTTCATGCCCGAGCTACTGGTGGAACGGTGACAAGTACCTGGGTCCGGCAATTCTGCTGCAGGCCTATCGCTGGCTGGCGGATTCGCGTGATGAAGCCACCGGTGAGCGTCTGGATCAGCTGGAAGATCCGTTCAAGCTGTATCGCTGTCACACGATCATGAACTGCACCAACACCTGCCCCAAGGGTCTCAACCCGGGCAAGGCGATTGCAGAAACCAAGAAGATGATGGTCGAGCGCCAGATCTAAGCGCTCAATCTGCCATCCCCGGGTTGCTTCGGGCCGCCGGTTCGGTTTGAAAACCGCAACGGGCGGCCTGTCGCAACCCTTGTTTTTTCAGCTTTTGCGGAGTGACCGTGAGCGACGTTTCAATTTCACGCCTGAAATGGCTCTGCCGCCGCGGCATGAAAGAGCTGGATGTGCTGATGGAGGGCTATCTGGCCAGCCGCTATCCGGACGCGCCACCTCAGGAGCAGGCCGCCTTTCGGGCGGTGCTGGAGATGGATGATCCCGATATCTACGCGATTTGCGTCAAGCGCATGGCCCCACCGCCACAGCTGAAGATCATCTTCGATCAGTTGCAGGTGCGCCGCCCGGGCTGAGCAACCGCGGGTGCGGCTTATGCGCCGGGCGTGAGCACGGTCGGTGCGGCAGTCGGCAACAAATCCGGATAGTCGCGGTTGAAGTGCAGGCCACGGCTTTCCTTGCGGCTGCGTGCCGAACGAATGATCAGCGCGGCCACCACGGCCAGGTTGCGCAGTTCGATCAAGCCGGGTGTGATGCGAAAGTTGCCGTAGTACTCGTCAATTTCCTGCTGCAGCATTTCGATGCGGTGCGCAGCGCGCTCCAAGCGTTTGTTGGTGCGCACGATACCGACATAATTCCACATGAAGCGTCGGATTTCGCGCCAGTTGTGGGCCACAACGATTTCCTCATCCGAGTCGGTGACTCGGCTTTCATCCCATGCGGGGAGCGGGCTGGCGAGCTGTGGTGCGTAGCTCTGGGCGATGTGATCGGCCGCAGCCTGGGCAAATACCAGGCATTCCAGCAAGGAGTTGCTGGCCATGCGGTTGGCGCCATGCAGACCGGTGTAGGCGGTTTCGCCAATCGCATAGAGTCCGGGCACGCTGCTGGCGCCGTTGAGATCGGTGTGCACACCGCCACAGGTGTAGTGGGCGGCCGGGACCACGGGCAGCGCTTCCTTGCTCATGTTGAGCCCGAGTTCCAGGCAGCGCGCATGGATGGTCGGGAAATGCTCGCGAATGAATTCGGCGGGCTTGTGGCTGATGTCCAGGTAGACGTGGTCCAGGCCCAGACGTTTCATTTCATGGTCGATTGCGCGCGCAACAACATCGCGGGGCGCGAGTTCGGCACGCTCATCGAAACGCGGCATGAATCGCTCGCCATTGGGCAGCTTGAGCAGACCACCTTCGCCGCGCACAGCCTCGGAAATCAGGAAGGCATGCGCTTGCGGATGATACAGGCAGGTCGGATGAAACTGCATGAATTCCATGTTGGCGACCGCGCCGCCGGCCCGCCAGGCCATGGCGATGCCGTCGCCACTCGCCCCGGTGGGGTTGCTGGAGTACATGTAGGCCAGATTGGCACCACCTGTGGCCAGCACCACGGCACGTCCGGCCAGGGTTTCGACCTGCTGGGTCGAGCGGTTCAGCACGTAGGCGCCGGCGCAGCGTCCATCAACCTTGATCAAGTCCACCGCCACGCGGTCGGTGAGCAGTTCGATGTGCGGGCTGGCCTGGGCCAGGCCAAGCAAAGTGGTTTCCACCGCGCGGCCGGTCGCATCTGCGGCATGGATGATGCGCCGATGGCTGTGGCCGCCTTCACGGGTCAGGTGGAAATCGCCTTCCTGTGGGCGTCGGGTAAACGGCACGCCGCGCTCAACCAGCCAGCCAATCGCGTGTGGGCCGCGCTCCACGGTGAAGCGCACGGCGCGTTCATCGCAC
>JASBUL010000056.1 GCA_030147945.1 Oceanococcus sp.
CTGGTCACCCTGGATGACTACAGCGCCATGCTGGAGCGTGCCGGGCTTGAACTGGTCGAGCAGGACGATCTCAGCGATGCGGTATTGGCACCGTTCGCCTTGTGGTGGCGTTGCAGTGAGGTGCAGCACCGCCTGTCACGCCGGCATCGCCTCAAGTACGACCTGACCGCGCAGGTGGTGGAAAGCGCAGCCATGGACGATCTGTTCCGCTACGGTCTTTTTGTGGCCCGCCCGCGCTGAGCGTGTTCACGCAGGAGTTGACTTGCAGCGGAGGCGGACTAATCTGAAGCCATAACCATCTGGGGAGCCATGCATGCAGAACTTGCGGCAGGTCAGGGGGGGCAGACGGGCGGTCGATCCGACCAGTGAACTGAAAGAGTTCGATCCGCTGACCGGACTGGCATCACGACCGTTTTTCCGCTTTCGCCTGGAAGAGCAGTGGGAGCAATCCTGCCGCAACCATCGTCCGCTGGGTTTTCTGATGGTGGTGATCGATGATGTGGCGAGCCTGCGTCGCGAGTACAGCAAGGATGCATGGCGGAGCATGCTCGGCGCCCTGGGCAGTGCGGTCAGTCAGTCATGTCAACGGCGTGCCGATTTTGCCGCACGTGTGCGCGTGGGCGAGGTTGCGGCCGTGTTGTCAGACGCCAGCGTTGACGGCGCCCGGGTGGTGGCCGACCGGATTCGCACGGCGATCTATGCACAGCCTGCGGTTCCCGAACATCTGCGTGTGGTCATGGGTGGTGTCTCGGTCATGCCCAACCCGTCCTACTTCGCCAATGCCCTGTGGATGCGCGCGAATGAAGCCGTCGACGAGGCCAGGGATGCCGGTTCGGGCGGTATCGTGATCCTGTCCGGTCTGAATTGAGCTCAGCGCAGCGTCGGCCCGGTGCCGGGCCGCCTGCGGACTCGTCCAAATGTGTCAGGAGACACATTGACCTGCCGTCTACATTGGCCGAAATCATAAATTTCGACACAAGGTGAAGATATGGCAGGAGTACTCGCCGGCCTCAAGGTGCTGGATTTGTCCTGGGGTGTTGCTGGTCCGATGACCACAATGCAGATGGCGGATCATGGCGCTGAAGTGACCAAGATCGAGCCGCCAGGCGGTGACCCGTTCCGCAATCAGCTTGGCTACAAGGTGTGGCAGCGCGGCAAACGCAGCGCCATCCTGGATCTCAAGGATGCAGCCGACAAGGATGCCTTTTTGGCTCTGGTCAAGACCGCCGATGTGCTGGTCGAGTCCTACACCCCCGGCGTGACCGAGCGTCTGGGCATCGATTACGCAAGCTGCAAGGCGATCAATCCGCGTCTGGTGTACTGCTCGATTACCGGCTATGGGCGTGGCACGCCGCTGGAGCAACGGCCCGCCTATGATGCCCTGGTGGCGGCGCGCACCGGCCTGCACTGGGAGCAGCGCGGTTGTCCTGAAGGCGCCCTCAATCGTATGGCCGGGCGGCCGGATCCTTATGAGGATTTCGATGTGCCTGCCGAATGGCGTCAGGGCGCCGAGCGCGAGGGGCCGCTGTTCCCGGCCTCGTACTGGCCTAGCCTGGGGGCGTTTTATTCGGCTTCGGTGGGTATCAATGCAGCCTTGCGTGCGCGTGAAACCACGGGACGCGGGCAGTGGGTGGAAACCTCGCTGCTGCAGGGCGCCATGCAAGGCGGCGGTTGGGTCTGGATGCGCGCGGAAAACATCGATTTCCCCGGCTTTGATTCCTGGATTCTCAACAGCAAGTCGCCCAAGGGCCACTATGAAGCCTCCGATGGCAAGTGGATTCACAACTGGGTGCCGAACCCGCGTTTCATCATCCAGGCTTCGGAAAACGAAGAGCTCAATGCCAACCCGGATCTGAAGGCCAAGGATGATCCGGATCGTTTCGGCACCGGCCCGGAAGAGATCTTCGTGCTGTGTGAATACCAGCCGCAGTTGATGGAGCGGGTCAAGAAGTTCCCGGCTGATCAGTGGGTGGATGCGGCTGCACGTGCCCAGATGACCATGCAGGCGGTGCGCTCCACAGAAGAGTCGCTGGCTGACCCGCTGTTCCTAAAGGACGGCTGTGTGGCCGAAGTCAACGACCCCGAACTGGGGCCGCTGCGTCAGCTTGGTCTGACCTACAAAATGAGTGCCAACCCGACCCAGGTTGGCGCGGCTCCGGTGAGTCCGGGGGCCAACACTGATGAGGTTAAGGCAGAGGCCGAGGCGGCCAAATCGGCACCTGCGCCGCAAGCTGGCACCGGGCAGATGAAAAAACCGCTGGAAGGCATCAAGGTGCTGGATCTGGGCCTGGCCATTGCCGGCCCGTTCGGGTGCCAGCTGCTTTCCGATCTGGGCGCCGAGGTGATCAAGATCAATGGCCTGTACGACCTGTTCTGGCATCGCGTGCACATTGCCTACATGTCCAACCGGGGCAAGAAGTCACTCACCCTGAACCTCAAGGATCCGCGCTCGATGAAGGTCTTCCTCGACCTGGTCAAGGACGCCGATGTGGTTCATCACAACATGCGTTACGACGCGGCCGAGCGGCTCAAGATCGATTACGAAAGCCTCAAGCAGATCAATCCCAAGCTGATTTACTGCCACACCCGTGGTTTTGAGACCGGCGAGCGTTCGACGTTGCCCGGTAACGATTAGACCGGCGCCTGCCTGACCGGGGTGCAGTACGAGGATGGCGGGATGTACCGCGGTGGCAAACCGTTGTGGAGCCTGACCTCGATGGGCGACACCGGCAATGGCTTTTTGTCCGCCATCGCGGTCATTCAGGCGTTGTACCACCGTGATCGCACCGGGGAAGGGCAGTTTGTTGACACCTCCATCGTCAACGCCGGTTTGCTGAATACCTCGTACGCGGTGGCACGACCGGATGGCACGGGCTTCGAACGGCCGCACATTGATGGGCAGCAGTTTGGCTACTCGGCGGGTCATCGTCTGTATGAAACCGCCGACGGCTGGCTGTGCCTGGTGTGCGTGGAGCAGAGCCACTGGGATGAACTGTTTGCCGTACTGGGTCTGCCAGAACTGGTGGCGGATGCGCGTTTCGCGGACGATGCTGCGCGGCGCGCTAACGATGAGGCCCTGTGCGCCGTGCTGGCCGAGACGTTCATGCAGAAACCGGCTGCCGTGTGGTTTGAGGCGCTGGATGCGGCTGGTGTGCCGGTCGAAGTCGAAGCTCAGGACTTTGGCACCACGCTGCACGATCAGGACTGGATCAAGCAGCGCGGCTGGAGTGTGAGCTATGACCACCCGCATGTTGGCAAGCTTGACCAGATCGGCCTGAACGTGGACCTGTCGGAGACCCCCGGCGCACCGGGTGAGCGGCCCTTGCTGGTTGGCGAACACACCAAGGAGATCCTCAGCGGCATGGGTTACTCCGAGGAGGAGATCAACACCATGGAAGAGCAATTCGCGATCGGCTTCGAAGGCATGCCGCGGATGCCGCCAGGCTTTGGTGGGTAATTGCCTGGAACAGGACTAAGCGAGTGGAGTACGGAGCGTTGTTCTTGATTGTTCAGGACACGCTCCAGTACATCCATGTATCGCTTGTCATCGGCCATCCAGGCCTCTGACAGTCCTGAACAATCAAGAACAACACTCCATCGACGCTGAGGATCTGTGCAAAGCGCACAACCAGAACCATCAGATACTGGAAATCAAAATGACAGATTCCGAACAACAAACCCCAAAACCGACACGGCTGGCCCCCATCGTCATGCCCGACAACAAGTTTTTCTGGGATGCCGCGAAAGAGGACCGGTTTGTCGGCCAGCGCTGTGGTGATTGTGGACACTACCGCTTCCCGCTGCGTCCGATGTGCCCCAAGTGCCACAGTCTGAACACCGAAGAGGTGGAGCTTTCGGGCAAGGCCAAGGTGGTCAGCTGGATTCGCCCTCGTCACCCCATGCCTTTCGGATTCAAGGCCTTGCCGACCGTTGTTGTGGTCGAAGTGGAAGAAGGTTTCCGTTTTGTCAGCAACCTCGAAGGCATCGCATTTGAAGATGTCACGGCGGGGCTTGAGGTCGAGGTGGCTTTTGTCGAGACCATGGGCAAAGCCAAGGTCCCGGTGTTCCGTCCGCTTGGAGGTGGCGCATGAGCCGCGCGTTCACACAAGCCGCCATTGCCGGGATCGGGCAGACCGAGTTTTCCAAGGAATCCGGTCGCAGCGAGCTGCAACTGGCCGCGGAATGCTCCAAATCCGCCCTCGATGATGCCGGGATTCATCCGTCGGAAGTCGACGGCATGATCACTTTCACCCTGGACGGTTCGGACGAAATTCATCTGGCGCGTTGTCTGGGCGTCAAAGAGCTCAACTACACCACCCGTATTCCGGGGGGCGGCGCTGCGGCGGTGGCGACCCTGTATCAGGCCATGGCCATGATCAACGCCGGTTTGTGCAAAACCGTACTGATCTGGCGTGCCATGAATGAGCGTTCGCAATACCGCTTCGGACAGCCGCACACCCAACAGGCTGCGTTTCAGCCGGGCAATGGGACCGGGTCACTGCTGTGGTGCATGCCCTACGGGGCTCAGACCCCGGCCACCTGGGAGTCGTTGAATTCACAGCGCTACATGCAGCAGTACGGCGTGACCAATGAAGACTTCGGCATGGTTTCGGTGCTGCAGCGCAAGCACGCGGCCAATAACCCCAATGCCTGGTTCTACCAACGGCCGATCACGCTGGAAGATCACCAGAATTCCAAGTGGGTGGTCGAGCCGGTGTTGCGTCTGCTTGATTGCTGTCAGGAGTCCGACGGCGGTGTGGCCATTGTTGTGACCAGCCTGGATCGGGCCCGTGACGGCAAGAAACCCGCGGTGCGTCTGCCGAATGCGGTGCAGTGCATTCCATACAACGTGGAAGTGATCTCCAATTACTACCACGAGCATGATCTTTCGGTGATGCCGGAGGCCGAAGGCACGGCCGCTGCGTTGTACAAGCAGTCCGGCCTCAAGCCGTCCGATTTCCAGGCCGCGATGCTGTACGACGCCTTCACCCCGCAGGTGTTCAAGCAACTGGAAGCCTTTGGCTTCTGCGGGCGAGGCGAGGCGCGTGATTTCTTCAAGGACGGTCATTGCGAGCTGGATGGCAGCATCCCGCTGAACACCAATGGCGGCTTGATCGGCGAAGCCTATATTCACGGCATGAACAACATTGTCGAAGGCGTTCGCCAGGTGCGTGGTGAGTCAGTCAATCAGGTCGCCGAGGTGAACAATGTGCTGGTCACCTCGGGCATGGCCGGCGCCGTGCTGAGCGTGGATGACTGAGGTCTTGCGTGTGCCCACCGCCATGGCGGTGGGCAACATTGAAAATCTGCATGTGGCGGCGGAAATTCACCAGCCGACCGCCACGGATCGTGGCATCGCCCTGATCTGCCTGCCCGGTGGCGGCATGAACCGGCAGTTCTATGATTTGCCGGTGCCGGGTGACGACAGCTTCAGTTTCGTCAAAGCCATGTGCGCCCAGGGCTTTACCTGTGTGCTGCTTGACCATCCCGGGGTGGGCGAGAGTGATCAGCCCGAGGACGGTTTCGTGCTCACGCCGTTGCTGATTGCGCAGTTGCATGCGGCGGCGCTGAGCTGGCTCAAAACCCATGTGGCAGCCTTGCGCGGACTTCGCAGCATCGGCGTTGGTCATTCCATGGGCGCCATGATCACCCTGATCCAGCAACATCAGCATGCAAGTCATGAAGGTATTGTGCTGCTCGGCTTTGGCTTTGAGGGCCTGCCGCAATATCTGCATCCCAAGGTGCAGGCGCTGCTTGATGATCGCGCTGCGCTGGAGGCGCAAAGTGTAGGGCTGGCGCGCAAGTTCTTCCGCGTGGGCTATCCGGTGATCCGCGGTGGTGGCGGCGGTGGCGGAATCTACGGCGGTGAAACGGCTGAGCGGGCCGGGATTGAGGGCATCAAGGCGGTTTCGACGCATCTGCTGGCGGTGCCTGCATTCATGTCGATGCTGCCGCATCACTGGGACCCCATGGCGGCACGCATCGATGTGCCCGTCTTAGTCGCTTTGGGTGACAAAGATTTGGTCAAAGCACCGGATAATGCAGGTCAGATCTTTTCACGCAGCCCGGCGGTGGAGGTGATGGTGTTGCCGGAAACCGGCCACAGCCAGTTTCTGTTCGCCTCGCGCCGGGATTTGTTTGCCAGGATCGGTCACTGGGTCCATGACCTGTGGCCGATGACTTAGACAGGAGATAGACATGGCTACTGTAGCCCTCAAAGCCGGCGCGCGCTTCAAGAGCGCCGTGTGCGACACCCAGGTGATGGTGATCAAGGCGCCAGCCGGTGATTACACATTGGAATGTGGTGGTGTGCTGATGATCGCCCCCAACGAAGACGCGGCTGGCGAGTTGAACCCGGAGCATGCAGGCGGCACCCAGATGGGCAAGCGCTATGTCGATCCGGATGAGAAATTCGAATTGTTGTGCACCAAGCCGGGCAAGGGTTCGCTGGTGCTGGATGGCACCCCGCTGGATGTGAAACAGGCCAAACAGCTGCCGTCTTCGGACTGATCTCATGAATATCTCCATGTTGCTGGACATGGCCGCCGATGCCTTCGGCGAGCGCACGGCCGTGGTCTGCGGCGGTCGCTCGCTGACCTATGCGGAAGTGCGCCAGAAAGCTCAGCGTGCGGCGGCCAAGTTGCGCGAGTCGGGGGTCGAGTATCTGGCCTTGCTGGATGTGAATGGCCCGGTCCTGCCGGTGGCGATTTTCGCTGCGGGTTACGCCGGCATTCCCTACGTGCCGCTCAACTACCGCCTGACCCGTGAGGAAATCAACGCCTTGCTGGAGCGCGTTACGCCGGCCTTGCTGGTGGTTGGCGATGAGTTTCGCGCCCAGGTCGACAAACGTGATGACCTGCTGATGATCAGCAGCGACGAGTTCATCAGTGCGCCGGCTGCGGCATTTGACGAAGAATTTGTCGATCCGGAAAGCGTCGCGGTGCAGCTGTTTACCAGTGGCACCACCGGCAAACCCAAGGCCGCCTTGCTGCGCCACGAAAATCTGGTCTCGTATATCGTCGGCACGGTCGAGTTCGGTGCAGCGGCGGAGGAAGACGCAGTGCTGGTTACGGTGCCGCCGTATCACATCGCCGGTATTTCGGCGGTGCTGAGTTCAACCTACGCCTGCCGGCGCATGGTCCAGCTGGAGAACTTCGAAGCCGGGGCCTGGTTGAAAGCCGCCCAGGATGAAATGGTCACCAATGCCTTCGTGGTGCCGACCATGCTGGGCCGCATTATCGAAAGCATGGAAAGCAGCCGCGAAACGGTCGAGCTGCCGTGTCTCAAGGCGTTGGCCTACGGCGGTGGCAAGATGCCGCGCGCCACTATAGAGCGGGCCATGCAGCTGATGCCGCAGGTGGATTTCACCAATGCCTATGGTCTCACCGAGACCAGTTCAACCGTGGCCGTGCTGACACCGGATGACCACCGCCTGGCCATGGCCAGTGATGATGAAGCGGTGCGCAAGCGCATCGCCTCGGTCGGCAAGGCCACCGGCGCGGTGGAGATCGAGATCCGTGACGAGCAGGGTCAGGCGGTCGCGGCTCAGCAGCCGGGCATGATCTTTGTGCGTGGCGGGCAGGTGTCCGGCGAGTACAAGGAGCAGGGCAGCACCCTGTCCGAAGACGGCTGGTTCTGCACCAAGGATCTGGGCTATCTCGATGAGGACGGCTATCTGTTCCTGGAAGGGCGCGAGGATGATGTCATCGTGCGCGGTGGCGAAAACATCTCGCCGGGTGAAATCGAGGATGTGCTGATCAGTCATCCGGCCGTGGCTGACGTGGCCTGCGTGGCCATTGCGGATGAGCAGTGGGGCGAAGCTGTGGCGGCTGCTGTGGTGCTTCAGTCCGGCGCCAGTGTCAGCGTGGAGGATCTGCAAGCCCTGGTGCGCGAGCGTCTGCGTTCCTCGCGGGTGCCCCAGCGTATCGAATTCCGCGATGAGCTGCCCTACAACGAACTGGGCAAGGTGCTGCGGCGTGTCATACGGCAGGACTTTGCCAGCCTGGTGGAGGCCGCATGAGCCGTTTTGTGATCGAACAGGAATTCGATATCGAGGCGTCGGCCGAGGTGGTCTGGGCGGTGCTGACCGACTTCGAGCGCTACGCCGAGTGGAACCCTTTTGTGGTTGAGGCCCGCTGCGATCTGCGTCCTGGCGGCGCCATCGACATGAAGGTCAAATTGCTGGGGCCGGCACAACGTCAGGTTGAGTACATTCAAGCGGTGGAGCCGGGCAAGGGCTTTTCCTACAACATGAAGCCGTTCCCGCTGGGCGGCCTGTCCAGTTTGCGCAGCCATCAGATCATAGATCTGGGCGGTGGGCGGAGCCATTACTGCTCGCATTTCCATCTGCAGGGCTGGCTTATGCCGGTTGTGCGCGGTTTGATGCGCGGTGCCTTGCAGCGCGGATTCGGCAGCATGAGCCAGGCCTTGAAAGCGCGTGCCGAGGCTGTTGCTGCAGCCTGATATCAAAGGGCCAGAGCCTGGCGCATCGACGCCATGCACAGACATAAAAAAGGCGGCCATCGGGCCGCCTTTTTTTGATCCTCAGAATCAGAACGTGTAGGTCAGCTCGACCACAACGTTGTCTTTGTCGCGACGGATGTTGTTCTTGGAGCCGGCGTGCATGTTGTACTGCACCTTGCCGGACCACTGCTGGCCCTTGAACCACTCGGTGCCGACCAGCACTTCGATGCGGTCTTCCAGGAAGTTCTGCTGCGGCGCCGGGGCAAAACCCTTGACGTCGTGCGCGCCGATGATGAACGGCTTGAGGTTCACGCCCCAGAACACATCGTTGTACTCGAAGGTGGTCAGGAAGCGATAGCCCCAGGCGAAGTCATCCACGAATGCATCGGTCTGCTGGGTCGGGTTGAAGGTGCCTGTGTTGACCTCTTCACCTTCCGGTGTGCCGGTGCCGTCGGCCCCGGGGCTGGCGTGGGTGCGCTGCGGGCTGGAGCCGTCAAACTGGATCAGTTCACGCGATGGCATGTCGACGATGTGCGTGAAGCCGGCCTCGACCAGCATGATGATCTGCTCCGAGCCAATGAAGTCGGCGATCGGGTTGGAACTGCCCAGAATGCGGATGCCGTTGAGCACGAACTGGCCCACCTTGAGGCGCTCGTAACCCGGGATGTAGTAGTTGGCACCACGCTCGGCGATGGTCGCATCGATATCGGTGTTGCCGCGGTAGATGGTCTCTGCGTAATCCGGCACAGCGGTGCGTGCGCCCGGCACGGTGATCGGAATGCCGTCACCCAGCAGCGGCTCCAGGATTGGTGCCAGCACCGGGCCGAGGATTTCGTCCAGCGTGCCGCCCAGGCCCGAACCCAGCAGGGTTTCGGTGCCAATGACCAGATCATTTTCCGGGAAGGCCGGTTGCAGGGCTGCGAAGATCAGGTCCGGCATGGAGATCTGTACCGGCACATTCGGGCGGTACGAGTACTCACCGGCAATTGACCAGGAACCGATGTTGGTGTTGAAGCTGATACCAAACATGCGGATGTCTTCGGGGTAATCGACCAGACCGGTTGCGGTGTCGATCGGCAGGCAATCCACGTCGGCCGGCAGGCAGGTGGTCAGAATGTCGATGGCGGTGCCGGTTGGGCCATCACGCAAGGGGTTGCGGTCGGCGGCGTAGAACGACAGATAGGGCAGACGGCTGTGATAGTTCATGGCGTAAATGCTGAACTCGGTGCCGTTGTTGATCATGTCGGCAAACCAGTTCAGGCGCATGCCGTACTGGCCCGTGTCCGACGGCTCGCCGCTGTCCTGGTCAACCGGGATGGTGAAAGACGTGTCGGTGAGCAGGGCGCCAAGGTCGGTCTGCAGACGGTGCGAGCCGCGCATGCGGCCATCTTCGTCCTCAACCAGCGGGTCTTCCGGGAACTGGCCCAGATTGATGTAGGCGTTGCTGTACGCACCTTCACGGTAGAGTGCGTCGAGTTCGCCGAAGAAGGTGCCGCCGGCATCCGCCTGCACGCGTTTCCAGCCGAACTGATAGAACACCTCACCGGTGATGCCCTGGTCCGGGAACAGGTCACCGGACAACAGCACCATGGGCACGGGCTGGAAGATTTCGTTGATCTGGCCACCCGGTTGACGCAGGCCACGGATGTCCGGCGAGTTGATCTCGTTGAGCGAGTTCAGTGCGATCAGGTTGGATTCACCCCAGCGCGCCTTCTGCGCACCGACGCTGACGCTGAGCAGACGGTCGCCGAAGAAAAAGCTGCCGTTGATGAGCAAATCCTGGACATAAATATCGGAGCCGAACAGCTCTTCCACACCGCCGTCACGTTTGGTGTAGGCCGGCTGGTAGCCACCCACACCCGGACTGACCACATCGCTGTTGTTCGGGTGATACTCGTCAAAGTCATAGTTGACGGCGTCGAAGAAGCCGATCACGCGGGTTTTGAAGGTGAAGTCATTCCAGGACGCGGTGAAGTCGGAGGTGATTTTGGCCAGACCGGCGGTGAAGTCCCACTGGTCGTAGTTCAGGTTGCCGTCGTCCTGCTTGTCAGCGAAAAACGAACCGGGCGCGTCGACCAGACGCTGATTGGGTTCGGGGTCGCCCGACAGCGAAAGGCAGTCGTCACCCTCGCACAGCGTCGGGTCGAGGTTGAGTTTGCCGATCAGCGAGGGGTCTCGCTCTTCGACGCGCACTGCGCCGGCCAGCGTGACGCGGTTGTTCCAGCTGATCCCGATGTCGTAGAAGTCGAATTCCAGTGCAAAGCTGGAACTGCTGATTCCGATGCCCGCTATGATCAGCGGCAGCTTGCGAATGCCCATATCCCTTCCAATCCGTTTTTTCGATGTATTTACGCGCCAGCATACGGTCGCGAATGGCGCAGTTGTAATGTTTCTCGGTGCAATCGTCAAAGGCGATGCACTGCGTCAGTGCGGGGGTTGTGTGGTTTACCTGTACGACTGTTCCATTGAATGATGTTGAGAAAACCCATCAATTCGCGCATTGTAGACCGTCCGGCGCCTGGAACCGAGTTTGGCTCGAACTGGTGCAGGATTGACGCGCGACGGTGCACTGGCTAATTTGCCGCGCTTGGTTGCGCGCATTGATGCGCGATGTTGCAATGACCAGTCCGCCTGGGCTCAACCCGCCACAGGCACTACGACACGAATATGATGCAATCGGAGATGACGTCATGAAAATTCTGGGAGTTCTTCCCGCCGTCGCACTGGCTCTGGCCAGCGGCTCTGCGATCGCCAAGGTTCCGGCCAGTGAGGCGGCCAAACTGGGTAATGAGCTGACTCCGGTTGGTGCCATTGCCAAGGGCAATGACGATGGTTCGATCCCGGAATGGCGGGGTCGCGAACTGTTCACTCAGGAACAGGTTGATCTGACCCGCGCGCAGCTCGAAGAGTGGCGCGTCAGCGATCCGACCAAAGTGCGCAGCTACGTTTACAACGAGCTGGAAAAGCGCAAGGACGAGATCGGCGAGGTGATCAAGGCCAAGTTCACCATCACCAAGGCCAATTACCAGGACTACGCCGACCTGCTGACCACCGGCCACAAGGCCATGTTCGAGCGTTATGACGATTACAAGATGGTCGTCTACCCGTCGATTCGTACCGGTTTCTTCCCGCAGGTCATCTACGATGCGACCAAGAAGAATGCGACCAATGCTGAACTGGTTGGTACCGATGATGTGAACGGCGCCGAACTGGGTTTCCCGTTCCCGATTCCGGGCACCGGCGCTGAGGCGATCTGGAACCACAAGCTGAAATACAAGGGTGATGCGGTTCGTCGTTACAACAACCAGGCCATTGTCAAGCCGGACGGCAGCTACAAGATCTCCAAGCTGATCGAGGACGTAAAGTTCAAATACGGCAACATCAGTGAGCCGGGTGGTACCGATCTGCTGGCCTACTATCTGTCCAACGTGATCGAGCCGGCGCGTGTTGCCGGTCAGCTGACCTTGGTGCATGAAACCGCCGACGAGGGTTCGGGCGGGCGTCTGGCCTGGATTTACAACCCTGGTCTGGGTCGCGTGAACCGTGCGCCGGACGTGGGTTACGACAACCCCTACATCGGCACCGACGGTGAGCAGTTCAACGACCAGGTCGATGTGTTCAACGGTTCCCTGGACCGCTACAACTGGAAGCTGGTCGGGCGTAAGGAAATGATCATTCCTTACCACAACTACGAGCTGAACAGCCCCGAGTACAAGTACCGTGATCTGATCCAGGCGGGCCACATCAACCAGGATCTGGTGCGCTACGAAATTCACCGCGTGTGGGTCGTCGATGCCACCTTGCGTGATGGCACGCGCCATCAGTTTGCCCGTCGCACCTTCTATCTTGACGAGGACTCCTGGTCGATCGCCGTGGTGGATGCATACGACAACCGCAACGAGCTGTGGAAGATGCAGGAAGCCTATCTGGTGACCCTGCCGTTCGTGCCCACCGTGACCGGTTCTCCCGAGGCGATTTTCGACCTCAAGAGCGGGCGCTACTTCCTCACCGCGATGACCAACGAAGACACGATCAGCGATTTCGAGGCGACCTACTCGGATTCGTTCTTCCAGCCCGCCAACCTCAAGCGTCTGGCGCGTAAACAATAATTCCAAGGTCGGGGGGACGACTATGGATCTGCGTTTTGTTCGGCCGACAGCGTTTGCTGTCGGCCTTCTTTTTTCGATCAGCGCGAGTGCAGACACGTCGCTGGAGCCGCGCACGGCGCAAATCATGCCCAAGGCTGCCGAGGCCATACTCAATGACGTGACCCCGGTCGGGGATGCGTGGGTTACGGTGGGCGATCGCGGGCACATCCTGCGTTCCAGCGATGGGGATCAGTGGCAGCAGGTGGTCACACCGGTTCAGGCCATGCTCAATCGGGTGCGTTTCTATGACGACCGTCTGGGCTGGGCTGTCGGGCACGACGGCACAGTGCTCAAGACCTCGGATGCGGGCAAGACTTGGAGCCTGATCCATTCCGATCCGGAATGGGGAAAGCCGTTCTACGACATCCTGTTCATCACTCCGGAGGTGGGGTTTGTCGTCGGTGCCAACAGCGTGTTCAAACGCACCGATGATGGCGGCAAGAGCTGGGAATTGCTGGAGCCCGACTTCACCTTCCACGGTCTGCATCTGAACTCGATCTGGAAGCTCGCCGACGGCACCATGGTGATCGGCGGCGAGAAGGGCATGATGGCGCGTTCGCTGGATCAGGGGGTGACCTGGGAGCACGTCAAAACGCCTTACGCCGGCTCCTTCTTCGGCATGATGCCCTACGCCGACAGCGGAGTGTTCGTGTATGGCCTGCGCGGCAACGTCTACGCCGCCTACGACATCAAATCGCTGGATGTTCAGGACACCATGGAGTGGGACGAATTCTCGCTCGAGTCCTTGACCGACAATGCGCAGCTCCACGAGATGGGCTGGCACTACTATCCCAATGACCTCAAGGAAAGCCTGTTCGGTGGTGTCGTGCTGGGGCCGACCGATGTCCTGCTGGTTGGCGTCAACGGTGCGGTTGTGCGGACCGATGGTCAGCGCATGAAAACGCTGGATACGCGACTTGAGCACACGCTGGGCAGCGCCGTGATCACGGACGAGGCTCTGGTCACCGTGGGCTTGGTGGGCATTCAGAGCGTGCCTTTTTCACGCTGACACGCAAAAAGAATAACGGGGAGTAACAAGTGAGCGATAACGCACCCACGGGGACCACCTGGACCGATCGCATTCTGCGCGTCGTCGAGCCACCGATCTTCAAGTATCGGCGCACCACGCTGGCCATTCTGATCGCAATCACGGCGATTCTGGCCGTGCAGGCGGCGCGGATTCACCCGGACGCTGGCTGGCTCAAATCGATCCCGCTGGATCATCCCTACATGCAGACCTTCCAGAAGTATTACAGCGATTTCGGCGGCGCCAATACGGTGCTGTTCGCGCTGATTCAGGAAGACGGGGATATCTACAACGAAACCTTCATGCGGAAGCTGGAGGAGGCCACCAACGACATCTTCTTCATTCCCGGGGTTGACCGTGCGCGGGTGATGTCACTGTTCACCCCCAATGTGACCTACGTGGAGAACATCGAGGGTGGGCTGGCCGGTTCCAACGTGATCCCGGCGGACTACAGCCCAACCCCGGAGATGCTGGAGAAGGTCAAGTCCAACGTCGGCAAGGCGCAGGTGATCGGGCGTCTGGTGACGGAGGATCAGCGAGGCGCGCTGGTCATGTCGGAACTGCTCGAATATGACCCGGCCACCGGCGAGAAGCTGGATTACCGCGAAGTCGGCGAAGAGCTCGAAAAACTGCGCGCCAAGTACGAGGGTGACGGCGTCAAGGTGCACATCATCGGCTTTGCCAAGATCGTGCATGACATGACCAATGCAGCCCTGGAGGTGGTGCTGTTCTTCCTGCTCGCCCTGATCATGACCGGCATTTTGCTGTGGCTGTACTGCGGCTCGTTCAAGCTCGCCATGCTGCCATTGGTGTGTTCGATCGTGGCGGTGATCTGGGAGTTCGGTTTGCTCACCACCGTGGGCTTCGGGCTGGATCCCTTCGCCATTCTGGTGCCGTTCCTGGTGCTATCGGTCTCGGTGTCGCACGGCGTGCAATACGTCAATGCCTGGGTCGCCGAAGTCGACCAGGGCATGGACAAGTTCAACGCCTCGCTGGAAACCTTCCGGCGTCTGGCCATTCCGGGCACCACCGCGCTGATCACCGACGTGGCTGGTTTTGCCACGATCTACCTGATCAACATCCAGATCATTCGTGAAATGTCGCTCAATGCGGCTTTCGGTGTGGCGGCGATCATCATCACCAACAAGATCCTGATGCCGATCTGGCTGACCTACATCGAAATCAAGGACATGGATGCGTTCCGCGAAAAGCAGCTGCGCCGCGAACGCATGGGCGATGGGCTGTGGACCTTCCTGGCCAAGATCACCCGCAAGGGGCCGGCCATGGTCGCACTGATTGTCAGCGCGGTGCTGCTCGGCATGTCGCTGTGGAAATACCCCTCGCTGAAGATCGGTGATGCCATCGAAGGGGTGCCGGAGCTGCGTCCGGAATCACGTTTCAACCAGGATTTCCGGCAGATCATCGGCAACTTCGAAATCGGCGTGGACCAGCTCAAGGTGATCGCGGAAACGCGCCCCAACGGCTGTGTCGACTACGAGCTGATGGAGCAGATCGACCGCTTCTCCTGGCATATGGAGAACCAGCCGGGCGTGCATTCGACCATGTCGCTGCTGACCTATGCCAAGCTGGTTTATCAGGGCTTGTCGGAAGGGCGTCTGAATGCCCTGGTGCTGCCGCGGAACAAGTTTGCGCTGGCCCAGGCTACGGCCCTGGTGCCGACCACCACCGGCATTCTCAACGACGACTGCGATGCCATGGCGGTGTTCATCTTCACCACCGACCACAAGGCCGAGACGATCAAGCACCTGGTTTCCGAGATCAAGCAGTTCAACGCCGACAATGAAGCGCAGTTCTATGCCCGTGCGCCGGACACGTCGCCGCAGTACTGCGCCGACAAGCGCGCTTTGTTCAATGAGTGGCGTGCAGCGCAGGATGAATCGCTGACGCTGAGTCAGTCGGACGCATCGGAAGAGGCCATGCAGGCGGCGCGTGATCGCAGCGGCGAGCTGGAGACGCAATACCAGGCCATGGATCAGAACTGCCCGGTCAACTTTGCACTGGCCAGTGGCAACGTCGGGGTCATGGCGGCGACCAACGAGGTGGTGGAAGAACAGGAACTCAAGGTGGTGTTCTACGTCTACCTGGTCATCGTGATCTTCATGTGGCTGTCATTCCGCTCGGTCGCCGGGGTGCTGTGCGTGGTGCTGCCGCTGTCGCTGGTTTCGACCATGGCCTACGCGGTCATGGCGATGCTTGATATCGGGCTCAAGGTCGCCACGCTGCCTGTGGTGGCACTGGCCGTGGGTATCGGGGTCGACTACGGCATCTACGTGTATTCCGAGATGGCTGGCGCGCTGAAGCAGGGCAAATCCCTGGAAGAGGCGTTCAAGTTCACCCTGCACCGAACCGGCAAGGCGGTGGTCTTTATCGGGGTGTCACTGGGCCTGTCGGTTGCCACCTGGGTGATGTCCGAGCTGCAGTTCCAGATCGACATGGGGATCATGCTGATCTTCATGTTCACCGCCAACATGTTTGGCGCGATTCTTCTGCTGCCGGCGCTGGCCCGGTTCCTGCTGCGGATACCCAAGGAGCAGCTGGACTGATCCAAGTCTAAGAAAAAGGGCGCTTCGGCGCCCTTTTTTTATGCGAGGCGTCGCCGTATGACCTCCATTCAATCGCAGGTGTTTGCGCAGTTCTGTGTGCTCTTCACACCGTTGGTTGCGCATGAGTTTCAAGGTGCCGCGGTAGCGCTCTATTGCAGCGCTGCGATTTCCAAAGCAGCAATGTCAATTTTCGACATGTTCATCAATGCCGCCTGAACATTTGCCGCGGCGCGACCGCCTTTACTCATCAAGATCGGTAGTGCCTTTGGCACGATCTGCCAATGTAGTCCGAATCGGTCTCTAAGCCAGCCGCATTGGCCAGCTGTGCCACCTTCCTTGAGCAACGCACCCCACAGGGCATCGGTCTCGGTTTGATCATCGGTCAATACGGAAATCGAAAAACTGTGATCGGACTGATAGGAGGGATTCCCGTTCAAGGCCATATACGGCGTGCCTGCCAGTGAAAATTCGACTACCAGAGCGGCGTCCTCTCGGTCCGCTCGCACAACATTTTCGATCGAGCTGTTGGGAATCACGCTGACGTAAAAACGCACGGCCTGTTCGGCCTCGTTGGTAAAGAAAATACAGGCTCGCGTTTTGGCTGAAAAAACCATGTCACGATTCCAAGATGACGTTAAAACCACCCCAGATCATGCGCCCGCCGTCGAAGGGCATGTCATGGGGCATGTCAGGATCCTCCATGATCTTCGCCCAGCCGGCATCCCGGGCTTGCTTGGATGGCCAGGTGATGTAGGACATGACAACGGTTTCGTCTGGTTTGCGCATAACGGCCGTGTGCAGTGAGTTGACCTGACCTTCTGGGACGTCGTCGCCCCAGCACTCGATCAGCGACAACGCACCGTGTTTCTTGAATACGGCAGCGGCCTGTATCGCGTGAGCTTTGTACGCATCTTTGTTTGCGCTGGGTACCGCTGCAACCATGCCGTCAATGTAATGCATGATGAAACCTCGCTACAGATCGTTCCGATTGAACGATGACGACGGTATCTATAATTGTTCAAAAAAGCAACTGACTAGATCTTAATAACAACTTAAACTGCGCGGATGTCACGAAAAAAGCCTTACGAAGATGGTTGCGCCACAGCCCATGCCTTAGATCTCATCGGCGAGCGCTGGGCGCTTTTGATCGTGCGTGAATTGATACCGGGGCCCAAACGATTCAGCGACATCAAGGCAGCGCTACCTGGCGTGAGCAGCAACATCCTGACCAATCGGCTGCACGACCTGGAGGCAGGCCATGTGCTGATTCGGGATCAGCTTCCACCCCCGGTCGCAGCTCAGGTTTATCGCTTGACTCAATGGGGAGCGGAATTGGAACCGCTGATTATGGCGATAGGGGCATGGGCAGCGAAATCCCCGGCGCTTGTGCCGGGTAAGCCCATGAGTGCGGCGTCTGTGATGTTGTCTTTTCGCACGATGTTTTGTGCCGAGCGGGCTAGAGGCAAAAGCATGAAGCTGGCGCTGGCACTTGATGGTGTCCCTCACCGGGCCACTGTTGAGGGCGCCAACTTCACGATAGAGCTTGGCGAGATGGA
Organism: Oceanococcus sp.; assembly: GCA_030147945.1. Taxonomy (GTDB): domain Bacteria; phylum Pseudomonadota; class Gammaproteobacteria; order Nevskiales; family Oceanococcaceae; genus Oceanococcus. The sequence continues at coordinate 17,759 of JASBUL010000056.1, forward strand.
AGCACCCGATGTGTCGGTGTCTGGAGATCCCAACTTGCTTGCTGGCATTGTTTACGGTGGGTTGAGTATCGAATCAGCCGAGCAATCGGGGTTGCATATACTCGGCTCTCGCGAACTGTTAGCAACGTTCGCCACTTTCTTTCCGCTGCCACAAAAGGCAGAGGCTACGGCCCAACAACATGATTGATGCGGCCAGGAAGGAGCCGCGCCACCGTGGCCAGCAGCGCAAAGAGTCGGGTGGTCAGGCGGATGAATCACAGCAAATTTAAGAGCCTGTCACTTGCTGTGTCAGGCAGGGCGGATTGGCAGAATCAAGCGGCCTTCTATGCCTCCAGCACGCGCGCAAGCGCTGCGTTGAGCTGCGGGCGCATGTCCAGTTCGCAACCGAGGTGGCCGAGCAGCATGTAGACGCCGGCGAGGCGGCGGTGCAGAAAGATGATTTCACGCGGGGGCATTTTGAAATGCACGCTGGCAGCCGCGCGTGAGAGCAGCTTGCCTGCTTCCACGAACACGTCACCACGGGCCCAGCGATAGGCGCCGTCGGGCAGGAACATTTCCGGGCGCACATCGTCGTGGTCGGCGCAGAATGGCTCCATGATCTGGCAGATCATGCGGTAGAAATCCATCTTGACCGACTCGGGGAAGCGCGCTTCCATCAGCCCGATACCGCAGGCGCCGTCTATCACCGCTTGTGGATCGCGGTCGATCCCGCCGCGCAGGATGCGTGCGTAGGCGCGGACGAATTCAGGCGGGAATGCGCGCGTGGCGCCGAAATCTAGCAGGACGATGCGCGGCGCCTGCGCGTCCTCAAGCCGGATGCGGTAGTTGCCGTAGTGTGGATCGGTCTGGACCAGGTGCCAGTCGAAAAATTCGCTGCAGAACAGCTCGAAAAACGCGCGCCCCAGTGCGTTGCGTTGCGTCTGGCTGAGCGTGCGGACCGCTTGGCTTTTGAGCGATTCGCCGTGCTCGAAGCTCATCAGGATGAGGGCATCGGTGCAGTAGTCATCAATCAGCTCGGGCACGATGAAACGCGGGTCATCGGCCAGGCGCTGCCTGAAGATGCGGGTCATGCGTGCTTCGTGAGCGTAGTCCACCTCGCGGTGAAGCATTTCGCGGATTTCGTCGAGCAGGGCCTGCGGCGAGAGATGTTCGGGAATGAACTGGCCGAGGCTGAGCAGGCGCCCAATGGTGCGCATATCGGAATCGATTGCGCCATCGACCCCGGGGTAACGGATTTTGATGCACAGGGTGCGTGCGTCGCCATCCAGCTGGGCAACATGCGCCTGACCCAATGAGGCGGCGGCGATGGGCTGCGGATCGATGTGCAATTTGCTCAGGCGCGCTTCGCCCAGCGTGCTGCGCACCACCGGTTCGACCACCGACCAGTCGACGTGGACGGTGTCATCCTGCAGGCTTTGCAGGATTTCGACCGCTTCCGGTGGCATGAAGTACTGGCCGTACAGCGACAGCATCTGGCCCGCTTTCATCACGCTGCCCTTGAGCTGGCCAAGCTGATCAACGAAATGCTGCACCTCGCGGATCACGAAGGCTTTGTTGGCTTGTTCGCGCTGGTCGGCGCTGCGGAACAGGTTGCCCAGGCCGTGGCCGGCCGCGCGCACGCCGGCGCCCACGCCCATCCGGGTCATGGTCATGTTGCGCTGCATGGGCCGGGTTTGCAGGGTTTTCAGGCTGGGTTTGCGCGGTTTGTCGGAATCGCTCATGCCGTCTCTTGGGAAAACTTGCGGGGCTATTGTAGTCGGCCTATGTTGCCGCTCGTGAATGTTGCGACTGAACACAACTTGCCCGACCAGCTGCTCGCCGGGGCGCACTTTGGTCTGCCGCGCGATGACGTGGCGGCACGCTATGCGCGCGTGCTGCTGAGCACGCTGGGGGCAGAGGTGCAGCTGGGCGCACAGGCCTGCGGACCGAGCCCGGCACAGGCCTGGCAGGACAGCGGCTTGGCGGCTATCACCGGGCCATCGGGTGAGGCCGGCCTGGAGTGCCCGGCGCCGCTGGCCAGCTGCGCCGACGGGGTGATGCTGGCGATCGAAGCGGTACAAGCCCGCACGCTGCCATGGCTGGGCCGGCGCCTGCTTGGTATGCGTCGCTGCTCACATCCCTTGCGTGCTGGTGGTCGTGTGTCGGCCAATGGCAGCTGTCGCCTGCTGGCCAGTGCCGATGGCGATATCGCGCTCAATCTGGCCCGTTCGGAGGACTGGCAGCTGCTGCCTGCCTGGCTCGAATGCGAGGGCGTTGACAGCTGGTCGACGGTGACGGCGCGAGTGGCAACACGACGTCGTGCCGAGTTGCTGGAACGGGCCCGCTGGATGGGCCTGGCGGTGGCGCCGAGCGTAGCCCCGTCGGCGCGCCCCTGGCTGCACGCCGCGCAGCTCAGCGCGGGGCCTGCCAAAGTCTCAACGCGCTATAAGGTGATTGATTTGAGCGCGCTGTGGGCCGGGCCTCTGTGCAGTTTTCTGCTCGCCGGCTGCGGGGCCGAGGTGCTACGTGTGGAACATCCGCAGCGTCCCGATGGCGCCCGGCTCGGACCAACCGCATTCTTTGACAGCCTGAATGCAGGCAAGGCGACGTGCGCGCTGGATCTGGCCACGCGGGAGGGCCGCGATGCGCTGCTGGCACTCATTGCCGAGGCTGATGTGGTGATCGAAGGGTCGCGCCCACGGGCGCTGCGTCAGCTCGGTGTGGACGCTGAGGCGCTGGTCCGGCAGCATCCCGGGCTGTGCTGGTTGAGCATCACCGGGTACGGGCGCGGTGCACCTGAAGCCGACTGGATAGCCTTTGGCGATGATGCGGCCGTGGCGGCGGGTCTGAGTGAGCTGATGCGCGCGCGATACGGCGAGGCCCTGTTTTGCGGCGACGCGCTGGCCGATCCCTTGACCGGCATGCACGCGGCGCTGGCTGTGCTGGCGGCACGACGCGCGGGCTGCGGTGGCCTGTTTTCGGTGCCGCTGCGCGATGTCACCGCGCATGCCATCACTGCCGGCCTGAAGGTGCTCTAGGCCTGCAACCAGCGGCGCTGAGAAACCTGCTCCTTGACCACATCGAGGACATCGCTGATCGCCAGCATCAGCTCATCCGAGCCGCCCGAGTCCACCCCTGCATCAATCAGGCCTTCCATGATGGCGTTGCAGATGTCGTTGAACAGCAGCTCGAATTCTTCGCTGGACAGACGTCCGATCAGTTCATCCAGGGCGCGGCACACAATGTCGGTGATCGCGTTGTTGAGCAGATCGCCGACCACGCCACCAACCATGGGGATGCGGTCGATGATCTTGATTTCGCGGTTCTCACGCACGGCTTGCGTCACCGCCTGGGTTACGAAGCGGTGCAGGTCGTCGCGGGCGCTGGCGTAGCCGCGCTGTCCCAGGGATACCAGCTTGTCGCGTAGGGCGTCGGCGATGATCTGCTGGCGTGGCTGCACAACCTGGCGCAGGATTTTCTGATCCAGATCGCCCGAGGCGCCAATCTCTTCCTGCACGCCGCTGAGCACACGCACCACCACGCGGTCGGAAATCTCTTCCATGATGACGTCATAGATGCGCTTGCCCCATTGGTAGGGCACCCAGGTGGTGTAGTCGATCAGGCCCAGCTTCTGCAGGCGCAGCAGAATGGCGAACACACGCAGTACCCGAAGCCAGCGCAGGCCGGCAACCGGTATGCAGCCGAGAATGTCGTACCAGTGCAGGACCGGGTAGGCCATCCAGTGCGAGTAGCGCCGATGCCACAGGGCTTCAGCCCAGCGTAGCAGGAACTCGCTGATGAACACGCTGACGAAGATCAGGTCGATGCGAAAGAAGTGATTGTGGACAACGCTGTAGCTGTCCAGCCAGGCATCGGGGACCAGCCAGGCCATCATGCTGCGCAGTTCCGGCACGGCCCAGGCCGAATCGAACAGAATCCAGATCAGATTGACCACCGCCAGTGTGACCATGGCCAGGTCGATGGCCAGCCCGAGAAAACCCAGCTGGCGCTCGTGGCGGCGCAGCTGCGCCGGATCGTGGGTGTCGGCTGCTCTGCTCATGGCGGCATTATGGCACGCTCAAAACAAGCGCATGAGCGGTTGCTGGCTTAGACTTTCGGGCGTGAATGCAGTGTCTGAAACAGGTGGATTTTTCGACGGTTGGGTGCGCAACGCCCGACTCATGGACGGGCGCCTGGTTGACCTGTGCGTGCAGGCGGGCGCGGTGGTCGCGCTCGGGCCTGCGCTGGCGCCGGCCACTGCGAAGGGTTTGGATGCCGAGGGCCGCGCGCTGAGTCCGGCGCTGGTCGATCATCATCTGCATCTGTATGCCGCGGCGGCGGCGCTGGATTCGCTGAACTGTGCGCCGCCGCAGATTCGCTGCCCTGCGGATCTGCATGCCGCCGTGGCCTCGGCGACCCCTGGTGGCGATGGCTGGATCAGGGCGGTGGCCTATCACCCAAGCAACGGCGGTGAGATTGATCGCGCCACTCTGGATGCCTGGCGGCCTGATGTGCCGGTGCGCGTACAGCATGTCAGCGGGCGCCGCTGGACGCTCAACAGTGCAGGGCTTGAGGCGCTGGGCGAAGATGGACCGTGGCAGAGCGAGCAGGATCGGGCGAACGGCCATCTGCTTGATCAGGACAGCTGGCTGAGCGCCAGACTGCGTCAGCGGCGTGGCAGCCAACCGCCGGATCTGAGCCGCATTTCGCGCACGCTGGCATCCTTTGGCGTGGTGGCGGTGACCGACACCGGGCCGGCCAACAATGCGACCACGCTGGCCCAGTTGCGTGCAGCGGTGGCGAGTGGCGCCGTGCGCCAGCACATGCAGATGATGGGCGATGCCAGCCTGGATGCGTTGTATGTTGCCGCGGCCGTCGGCCGCGATCGGGTTGCCGTGGGGCCGCACAAATTTCACCTGCTGGAGTCGGAGCTGCCGGATTTCGATGGGCTGTGTGAGGCGATTGCGCGCAGCCATGCGCATCAGCGTCCGGTGGCTTTTCATTGCGTTACGCGCAGCGAACTGGTGTTTGCACTGGCGGCGCTGGAGAGTGTCGGCGTGATGGTCGGGGATCGCATCGAGCATGCCGGCGTCTGTCCGGATGAGCAAGCTCAGATCATCGCCAGACTGGGTTTGTGGGTGGTGACCCAGCCCGAGTTCATCTACTCCAAGGGCGATCGCTATCTCGAAGAGGTGGCCGCCGAAGACCAACCGTGGTTGTACCGTCTGGCGGGTCTGCGTCGCGCGGGGGTGAGTCTGGCGGCCAGTTCGGATGCACCTTATGGCGCGCTCAATCCGTGGCAGGGCATTGCGGCAGCGATGCAGCGGCGGACGCGCTTGGGGCGCTGCCTTGGAGGCGACGAAGCGCTGGCCCTCAACGATGCATTGAGCCTGTATACGGGATCGTTGCAGGCGCCGGGTAGCGCAGCACCCGCGCTTGTTGTTGGCGGTGCGGCAAATCTGTGTGTGCTGGATCGCAGCTGGGCTGATGTTGCAAACCACCCCGCCTCGACCCGAGCGTTGCTGACCTTGGCCCAAGGACGCGTCCTGTGGGGGCAGCGCGGCGTCTAGTCACCCAATTGGACGATTCAGGCCGACCAGCCATCTGGGACATTGTCGATCTTGAAAATACCGATATAGGCCGACCGTGCGCGGTCCGGCAGCAATGATCCCAAGGATGTAACACGATGAGAAAATGGGTCTGCGACATCTGCGGATTCGTCTACGACGAAGCCGAAGGACTGCCCGACGACGATATTCCCCCCGGCACCCGGTTTGAGGATTTACCGGACGACTGGGAGTGCCCGGAATGTGGCTCACCCAAGGATTCTTTCGTCCTGCTTGAAGACGAGTAAGATGGTCTGGCGCCTGATTGGCGCGGGGGAGATATAACAATGAAACATCAACAACAAGCCCGTTATCCGGCGGCTGCAAGCGTGGTTCTGAAAATGTTCAGCGACCCCGAGTTTCATCGCCGCAAGCTGGAGAAACTGGGTATAGAGCATGAGTTCCTGTCGCAGACCCTGGATGGATCGAAGTTCCATCTCAAGGCCAAGCGCTGGGTTCCGATGAATGCTTCGGGCATCGCGGCCAAGGTCCTGCCCAAGACCACCGAAGTGGTCAACGAAGAACACTGGGACAGTGCGGCGATGACCGGCCGTGTCGAGGTGTCGACCAAGGGGGCGCCGCTGGACATGCGCTGCACCGTGCGGGTCGAAGACCAGGGCGAGGACGCCTGCGTCATCCACTACGATTGGGACATCAAGGCCAAGTTGCCGATCGGTGGAGGCGCGCTGGAAAAATTTGTCGCCAGCGACATGGACAGCAAAGCGGAACAGGAGCGCGTAGCCGCACTCTCATTCCTGGACGATTATCGTTCGGCATAACAGGCCGAAGTGCGAAGGAGCGAAAAATGAGACTTTTGAAGGTTGTTGGGTGGAGCGCCGCTGCCCTGACGATGGCATGGGGCAGCATGGCGATGGCCAAGTCGACCCCGGAAGAGATCGCCAGCCTCGGTGGTGACACCTACACCTGCATGGGTGCAGAACGGGCCGGTACCTCCGGCGGTGTGGCCGAGTACACCGGCAAGTGGTTCAAGACCTGGCCGGGCGTGAGCAGCGAGCACGGTTACGAGCCTGGCCCGTACAAGGATGAGAAGCCGCTCTACACCATCACCGCGTCGAACATGGGGCAGTACGATGCGCTGATGACGCCGGGGCAGAAGGCGTTGATGAGCAAGTACCCCGACACCTTCAAGATGCACGTCTATCCCAGTCATCGCGATTTCCGCTTCGACGACTGGGTTTGTGACGTGGTCAAGAAGAATGCGGCGACGTCGGAGATCATCGATGATGGCCTGGGTGTGACCGGTATCGGTGGTGCCCATCCGTTCCCGTTCCCGAAAAATGGCCTCGAAGCTATTTACAACGCGATTTTGCCGCACCGCGCGTGGACCGAGAAAGTGGTCTTCGACATCGCCGATGTCTATTCCAATGGCACGGTGGCGTGGGGCCGGGCGCGGTTCATGACCATGAACCCGGGCAACAATCCCGATCGCAGCGGTCGCATTCCGCAGTACACCGACCACATCAATGCCTTCTTCTATCAGGGTTTCCTGTTGCCGGACCGTGAGAAGGGCTTTGTTGCGGTGGGTTATCAGCCGAACAACTTCAAGAGCGATGCAACCCAGTCCTGGCAGTACCTGCCCGGGATTCGCCGGGTGCGCAAAGCGCCAGAAATCGGTTTCGATTACCCGGTGCCGCCGTCCGGTCTGCGGACCGTGGATGATGACTACCTGTTCAACGGTTCACCGGAGCGCTACACCTGGACACTGGTGGGCAAGAAGGAAATGCTGATCCCGTATCACAACTTCAAGTTCAACAGTCCGGAGCTGACCTACGACGAGCTGATTCAGGAAGGCACGGTCAATGCCGATCACCTGCGCTACGAGCTGCATCGCGTGTGGGTGATCGAAGGCAACCTCAAGGATGGTGTGCGCCACATCTATCAGAAACGTCGTCTGTACGTGGATGAAGACACCTGGCTGACCATGTGGGCAGACAACTACGATGGCCGCGGTGAACTGTGGCGCGCCAATCTGGCAGCGTTCTTCTATTCGCAGGAGTCCGGCACCTTCCACCGCGGCGCGTCGATCTATCACGATCTGACCTCGGGCAACTACGAGGCGACGTATCTGGTCAATGAGCGGGAAAACTGGTGGCGTATCAACACGCCGCTCAAGCCGGCCATGTTCAGCCCTGAGGCGGCAGCGCGTAGCGGTCACTGAGTGGGCAGGGCATGCGCCGCAGCTTGCGGCGCATGCCCTTCACATACAAAAAAGCGCGGTTAGAACCGCGCTTTTTTTTGTGCTGTCGATCGCCCCTGCTTATTCGGGCGGCGGGTTTTCCCACAATGTGGAGGCCTGCGGGTCGATAGCGTCGAGCAGGCGCACCAGCAGCGATTTCAGGATGCTGGCATCGCTGTAGCCGAGGCGTTCGTTGACCTGAGATTCCACCACCTTGCCTGCCGAGATCAGGCGCAGGGCGAGGCGGCGGCCATCCGGGGTGAGCTGATAGGCCAGAATCGGCGCGCTGTCATCATCGGCATCCAGATGCTCGGGGCGAGCCAGTCCACGGCTGATCAGCGACTGGATGGCCGATGCGCTGCTGTTGTTGAGTATGCCCGACATGGTGGCGTCCAGCTCCACCGCCGTCATGGTCTGCTTCAGCGTCAGGGTCGACAGCAGGTAGAACTCTTCGTCGCTCAGGCGCGCCTCTTCCAGATGCGGTCTGATCTGGTTGTAGAAGCGGTAGTGGCTGCGCCCCAGCAGGTAACCCAGGAAGTTCTCATCGAAGCTGCCTGCGAGATACGGGTGACGGGGCTCATGACCGCTCTGACGCGGTGTGGCGTGCGCATAGCGGCCGCCATGAAAGACCAGAGGTGCGGAATCACACTGCTCGAACGATTCGACCTCGCCGACAAAGATCAGGTGGTCGCCACCCTCGTACTGAAAAGCCGTGCGGCATTCAAAGCGGGCTGCACAGCCTGTCAGCAAGGGGTTGCCGTTGATCCCGTCTTCCAGTGTCAGGCCGCCAAATTTGTCGTCCTGCTTGCCGGCAAAGCGGTTGGACAGATCTTCCTGGTCGGCGGCAAGGACATGGACGGCCCAGTGGCTGGCCTTCTTGAAGGCCTCATAGCCCTTGTAGGTTTCGGCCAGGCTCCACAGCACCATGGGCGGATTGAGCGACACCGAATTGAAGCTGTTCACGGTCAGGCCCAGCGGCTCACCGTCTTCAGTTCGGGTGGTGATGATGGTCACACCAGTGGCAAAACTGCCGAGTGCCTGGCGGAATGCGAGCGGATCGAAGGCTTGGTTACTCATGTCTGACACTGTACCCGCAGTCGTCAGAAAGACCTTCGTCCGTAAGGATCAGACGCCGTGCTTCGGCGTCTGATCCTTCATTTTCTGCGTGCTAGAACGCGTACTTGGCGGTGAACGCGATGTTGTCGCGGTCCTGATACGGGCGGTCATTGAAATTGGGTGTGCCGCCGAAATAGGCGTTGTACACCAGGCCCAGGGTGAGCTTGTTCAGGCGAATGAATTCGGCGCCAACACTGGCCCGGTAATCATCTTCGCCGAACAGCGAACCGAGACCGCCATTGAGTGCGGATTTGCCGGCGATGTTGGCCGCCAGACCAATCGGAACATTGAGATCCCAGCCTGAGAAGATGTTGCGCTTGCCGATCTGGAACAGCATCTGCACGCCGGCGGCATCGCGGGTGTTGGTCAGGCCGGTGTCAATTTCACCACTCGGGTTGTACTGACGTTCGTAGTCTTCGACGTGGACAAAACCGGCTTCACCGACGATGGCCATCGAGTCCCACAGGCCGAGCGGGCCCGGACCAAGCACGTAAAGCCAGGACAGCAAGGCCTGCCAGGTTTCCGCACGGGTGGGGGTGGGGACCGGGCCGAGAATCGGGGCGTACACGTCCACCAGCACGTCGACACCATCACGATAGATCAGCTCTGCACCGAAGTTGACCCCGAACAGCACGGTCGAGAGGCTCAGTGCGGTCAGGTGCACGCCCGGGTAATACACGATGTTGTAGGTGGTCGGGACGAGCAGATCGCCGAGCTGCTCGGTGGTAATGGCGGGTTCGCCGGTGACCGGGTTGTAGAGCAGCACGCCGTAACCGTAGTTCTGCCGCGGCGCCGGCGTGGTGGCGTGGTAGCGCAAGTGGTAGGCGCCGATGGTGGTGGTGTAGTTGAGGGCGTAACGCAAGCCGAAGCCCCACTGACCATGATCCGACGGCACGATGTCGGGACGGCGCTGCGGGTCGATGCCGCGCGGTGCCCCGGTCAGTTCGTCAAGCTGGCCCAGTTCCGGCAGGTTGAGCTCAAGCTCTCCGAGCAGATCGTCCGGCAGCAACTGAACATTCGGCGCGCCCGGGCCGATGAACAGATCAGCGATGACCTGGATGGTTTCGTTGAGGTCAGTGGTGCTGGCCAGGTTGTAGTTGGCCAGTGTTTCCGAATACAGCGGGTTGCGAATCCCGTAGATGAATTCGGCGCCCGGGCCAACCACGTCCGCCGGCGAGAAGAATTCGCCCACCGGGTTCAATTCGATTTCCTTGAACTCCAGCTTGTACTGGCCGAGCAGGGTCAGCTTGTTGTTGACCGCGAGCTGGAACGAGACCTGGTTGACCGGCAGCAGAATGCTTTTCACATCGGCGCCAGGCACGGTGGCCTTGGTGGCGTCGGCAGGAGCCTGGGCCAGTGCGACCCCGGAGAAGAACAGACTTTCACCCCAGGCCGCGATGTGCTTGCCGGCGCGCAGGTTGAGTACCATGTTGCCGGGCAGATACCAGCTGCCATAGCCATACGCATCCAGCAGACGGGCACGTTTGCCGCTGAAGAAGCGCGCTTCGTCGGTGAAGCTGTTGTACGGATCCTGCGACGTGCTGATCGATTCCGGACTGTCGTTGGCGTTGGTGTCCTGGCGGTAGACCATGTCGTAGAAGGCATCGCCGCGCACCAGCATGCCAAAGTCAGGGCCCCACTTGAGCTGCAGCTCGCCCAGCAGGGTGGCGCGATTGTTGACCGCGTCCCATTTGTCGAAATTGCGGTCGCCGTCATCGAAGTTGTTGGACTCGGGCCACTTCAGCCATTCCGGGGCTTCGACCTCCTTGCGTCCACCGGTGGCCACCACGCCGGGGTGTGGGTTTTCCGTACGGATCGAATAGACATAGCTGCCTTGCATCTGCCATTCGCCATCCAGCGGTCCAAGCTTGAAGCTGCCAGCCCAGAGCGGACTGCTAACCGCCATGGTGCAGGCAAAACATGTTGCCGCCCGGGCTCCCAAACGCACAGGGTTCTTCATCAGACGTCTCCCCATTGCCTAGTCTGAAGGTGTTGTAATTTGATCAATGTTATAAGCGGTATTTGAGCACAGATTCATCCGAACTGATGAGCCTGCCGGCAAAAACATCGGCGATTGTTGCCATTGGCGTCAGAGACTTGCAGCAAGCCGAGCGGCGGACGTGAGGCGCGATAAAAGCCAGAAAATGGTGGGGGAGAACGACATGAAAAAACGATTGGGTCAGGTGGACGCCGCCTTTTTGAGGATGGAAACCGCGCAGGCACCCATGCATCTGGGGTGCCTCATGACCTTCAAGCTGCCGCCGGGGGAAGGGCGTCAGTTTCTGCATGACATGTTCGAGCAGCTGCGCAGTCAGCCGTTTCTGCCCGAGCCGTTCAGCCATCGTCTGGTGCAGGGCACACTGTCGGACATCGCGCCCGCCTGGGAGCCGTGTGACATCGACATGGATTTTCATGTGCGTCATTCGGCTTTGCCCAGGCCGGGTGGCGAGCGCCAGCTGGGTGAGCTGGTTCAGCGCCTGCATTCCAACGCCATGGACTTTGCCCGGCCGCTGTGGGAATGCCATCTGATCGAAGGGCTGGAGAACAACCGTTTCGCGATCTACTTCAAGTCGCACCACTGTGCGATCGACGGCATGGGCGCGATGCGTCTGACCAAACTGTGGCTGACCGATGATGCCAGCGACATGCGCTGGCCGGGTGAGCGTGAGATTCCACAGGCCGGCACGCGGCTGAAAAAATCCCTGGCCAGCAAGCTGGCCGGCGTTATCCGCGAAGCCGGCGATCAGGCCAGAGGTTTGGGCCAGTTGGCCAGCAAGCTGGTTGAGATGAGTCGTGGCGAGGGCAGCACGGTGAGAGCGGCGATGGACACGCCGGGCTCGGTCTTCAACAAGCCGGTAACGCGGCATCGGCGTCTCGGCACCCAGGTGCTTGAGCTGGCCCGCATCAAGGCTCTGAGCAAAACCCTCGGCGTGACCGTCAATGACGTGACCCTGGCGATCGTCTCCGGTGCGGTGCGGCGCTATATGCTGGACAACGACGCCATGGCGGAAAAATCACTCAATGCTTCGGTGCCGATCGGGCTGGCGCGTGGTGATGAGCAGAGCGGCAATGCCGTGGCGGGTTTTGTCTGTCCGCTGGCCACCGACGAGCCTGATCCACTGGTCAGAGTGCGCCAGATCAATGCCACCACGACACGCTCCAAACAGGAGTTGCTGAGCATGTCGGCAACTGCGCTGGAACAGTTCACGCTGATGGGGCTGGCTCCGCTGATGGCCGGTCAGATCACCGGCACGCTGTCGCGACTGCCGCCGTTTTTCAACTTCGTGGTGTCCAACGTGGTGCTGACCAAGCATCCGCTTTATCTGCGTGGTGCCGAGCTTGAGGCGATGTACCCCATGTCGATTCTGTTCGATGGCTACGCCATGAACGTGACCGTGATCGGCTACGCCGACAAGGTCTGCGTGGGCTTCATTGGTTGCCGCAAGGCCGTCCCCCACCTGCAGAACCTCGCCGTATACACCGGCGAGGCTCTGGAGGAACTGGAGCGGGCTGCAGCGGGGTGATCAGGCCGGGATCAGGTCGGCCAGGGCCTGATCCGGGTTGCCCAGCGCTTCGGGATCAGGTGCGGCACGCGCCGCCACCAGTTTCTTGGCAGCCATGAAATCCTTGGGCTGGCTGACCGCATCGGCCGCGATCACCACACCGTCCTTGAGGTAGAACAGCGAGAAGCTGCGAGTGGCCGGATCGCCGCGCAGAACAGTGTTGTCGTAGCCTTCGGACAGACCCACCATCTGCAGTTTGAGATCGTACTGATCCGACCAGAACCAGGGCACGGCGTCATAGGTCTTGTCCTGGCCCAGCAGGGTGGCGGCAGCGGTGCGCGCCTGTTCCATCGCGTTGTTCACCGACTCCAGACGGATGCGTCGGTTGTAGAACGCACTGGGCAGATTGGTGCAGTCGCCGGCGGCCACGACATTGGGATCTGAGGTGCGTGCCTGAGCGTCCACCACGATGCCGTTGTCCACCTCAAGCCCCGCCATCGAGGCCAGCTCGGTGTTGGGGATCAGGCCGATGCCCACGACGACGAAATCCGCGGCCAGCTTCTCGCCACTTTCCAGCACCACGTGGCTGACCGGATTGCCTTCGATGGCTGTGACCGCGGCGCCGGTGCGCAGGTCGACACCGGCGTCACGGTGCACGGTTTCGAAAAACTCGGAAACCTGCGGCGCGGTGACCCGCGCAAGCACCCGTGGCAAGCCTTCCAGCACGCTGACCTCAACGCCGAGCTTGCGTGCCACCGCTGCCACTTCCAGGCCGATGAAGCCGCCACCGATGATCACCGCGCGCTTGCCGGCCTGGCAGTGCGGGCGAATCGCATCGACGTCCGCCACGCTGCGCAGTTCGAACACGTTCTGCGCATCGGCGCCTTGCACCGGCAGCGGCCGCGCGCGTCCGCCGGTGGTCAGGGCCAGCTTGTCCCAGTTCAGGGTTTCGCCGTTGTCCAGGGTCAGGGTTTTGTTGTCGCGGTCGATCTGGGTCACGCGCACGCCACCGCGGAAGCTGATGTTGTTCTTCTCCAGAATCGGCGCTTTCATCACGTACAGACTTTCTTCGCTCGCTTCGCCGGCCAGATAGGCCTTGGACAACGGCGGGCGACGGTAGGGCAGCTGCGGCTCTTCGCCGATGATGGTCAGGCCGCCTTCAAAGCCGAGCTTGCGCAGTTCCTGGGCCAGGGTGGCGCCAGCTTGGCCGCCGCCGACGATCACGATGTTGTCTGTACTCATGGTGTGTTTTTATTGGTTGGGGGTCCGCTTGCGCGGGCCGGGGGAGGGGGCTGTCGAGGCTTATTCGCCGCGATAGATTGCCCAGTTCTTGTCGGTTTCCTGCACCTTGACCTCATACAGCAGAGCGCCGAAACGGGCGTGCAGCACGTTCCAGAACAGCACCGCGAGGTTCTCCGCCGTGGGATTGACCCCGGCGCACAACGGTGAGTCATGGTTGAGGTGACGCTGATCGGTATCCTCAAGAATCAATTCCTTGAGCGCATCACGCACCTCGGTGAGATTCACGATCACGCCGGTGCGCGGGTCAACAGGCCCGCGCAGGGTGACATCCATGAAGTAGTTGTGGCCATGGCCGTATTCGCGCGAGCAGGGCCCGTAGAGCGCCTGATTTTCCTCGGCGCTGAGCGCGTCCGACCACAACCGGTGTGCGGCGCAAAAATGCTCACGCCGGGTCAGGTAGACAATGGGCTTGCTAGTCGTCATTGCTGTGAATCTCGATCGTCGTCCCGCTCAGCGGGCCGGACAGGCTGCGGTCGAGCAGATAGCGCACGGTCGGCACGATATCCTCGGGCAGGGTTTTGGGGTGGATGCCCATCTGCGCGAGCATGTCGGTGCGCATCATGCCGGGCGCGATCGCGTTGACGCGAATGTCGTGAGCTTTGCCGTCTTTGGCCAGAGCCTCGGTCAGGCCGACGATGGCGTGCTTGGAGGCGGCGTAGGCGGAAAATCCGGGGAAGGCCTGCATGCCGCGAATGCCGGCCAGCGACGACACATTGACGATGTCACCTGAGTGGCCGGCAGCCTGCCACTGGCGCATGGCGGCGCAGCAGGTGTTGAAAGTGCCATTGACGTTGATCGCCTGGACCTCGGCAAACTCGGCGGGACCCAGCGCGTCGATGATGTCGCCCTGACCGAGCACGGCGGCAGCGTTGAGCACGGCGCTGGGTTTGAAATCGCCAATTGCCGAGGCGACCGCCGCGGCCTGGCTCACGCACTGCGGATAGATCTGCACATCGCCGCCGGCGCTGCGGATATCGGCGGCGACCGCTTCAAGGCGGTCCAGGCGACGGCCGAGCAAACCCACCCGCCAACCTTCAGCGGCGAGGATGCGCGCGCTGGCCGCACCCAGGCCGGTGCCGCCGCCGGTGATCAATATGGCCGCTGCGCGACTCATGCGGAATCACCTGAGTGCGGGCCGGAGCGGATCTTGCTCGGCCCCTCGAAATACCTGTGTGTCATGCGCTGTGATCGCCCTGGCGGCGCCAACAGCTTGGCGTTGCGCCGCTCAGTTGTTGTGTGGATAGCCGAGCCTGCCAAGGGCCTGCCGGATTTCATCCAGAATTTTGGGGTCGTCAATGGTAGCAGGGACGGGCGGGTTCTCGCCGTCAGCGATCTTGCGCATGGCCGCGCGCAGGACCTTGCCGGAGCGGGTCTTGGGCAGGCGAGGCACCACCGCCGCCTGCTTGAAGGCGGCCACCGCACCGATCTCCTGACGCACGTTGGCGACCAGCTCGGCCACGATGTCCTGTTCCGTACGGTCCACCCCGGCCTTGAGCACCACCAGCCCCAGCGGAAGCTGGCCTTTGAGTGTGTCGGCCACACCGATCACCGCGCATTCGGCCACCGCCGGATGGGCGGCGAGGACCTGCTCCATGGCGCCGGTCGAGAGGCGGTGGCCGGCCACATTGATGATGTCATCGATGCGCGACATGATCGAAATGTAGCCGTCGCCATCGCGGTAGCCTGCATCGCCCGTCAGATAGTAGCCGGGGTAACGGCTGAGGTAGTGGTCCTGGTAGCCGTCATCGTTGTCCCACAGCGTCAGCAGGGTGCCAGGCGGCAGCGGCAGGCGCAGGGCCAGGTTGCCGATCTGATCGGTGCCCAGCGTCTGGCCGTCGTCATCCAGCACCTGCATGTCGTAGCCGGGGACCGGCACCGCAGCCGAGCCAGGCTTGACCGGCATGGCCTGAAGGCCCAGGCAGTTGGACACGGCGGGCCAGCCCAGTTCGGTTTGCCACCAGTGATCGATGACCGGCACGTCGAGTTGTTTCTGGGCCCACTCGATGGTGTCCGGATCAGATCGCTCGCCGGCCAGGTAAAGGGTTTTCAGACAGCTGAGGTCGTAGCCGGACAGCAACTCGCCGCCGGGATCCTCTTTCTTGATGGCGCGAAATGCGGTCGGTGCGGTGAACAGCGTGCTGATGCGGTATTCATCGATCATGCGCCAGAACGCACCCGCATCCGGTGTGCCCACAGGCTTGCCTTCGTACAGTACGGTGGTGCAGCCCATCAGCAGTGGCGCGTAGACGATGTAGGAGTGGCCGACCACCCAGCCCACGTCAGAGGCTGCCCAGTAGACCTCGCCGGGGGCAGCGCGGTACACCGCACGCATCGAGTAATGCATGGCCACCGCATGGCCGCCGTTGTCGCGCACCACGCCTTTGGGCTTGCCGGTGGTGCCGGAGGTGTACAGCACATACAGCGGATCGGTGGCGGCCAGACTGGCACAGGCCGCCGGTTCGGCGCGCGCTACGGCCTCGCTCCAGTCCACGTCACGCCCCGCAATCAGATCGGCATGGCATTGCTCGCGTTGCAGGATCAGGCAGTGCTCGACCTTGTGGCTGGACAGTTCCAGGGCCTGATCGAGCAGCGGTTTATAGGCAATCAGGCGCCCCGGCTCAAGGCCGCAGGATGCCGACATCACCAATTTGGGCTGCGCGGCGTCGATGCGTTTGGCCAGCTCGGGCGCGGCGAAACCGCCGAACACCACCGAGTGGATGGCGCCGATGCGGGCACAGGCCAGCATGGCCATGGCGGCTTCCGGCACCATCGGCATGTAAATCACCACACGGTCGCCTTTTTCCACACCCAGCTGTTTAAGGGCGCCGGCTACGCGTGCCACCTCGTCACGCAAGGCGCGATAGCTGTAGCGGCGTTTGCTGCCGCTGAGCGGCGAGTCGTAGATCAGTGCGTCCTGATCGCCGCGACCCGCTTCGACGTGGCGATCGAGCGCGTTGTGGCAGGTGTTGATACGCCCGCCGGCAAACCAGCGGTGAAACGGCGCGCGGCGGTCATCGAGGACGGCATCCCAGGGCTGCTCCCAGTCCAGGTGCTGGGCTTGCTCGGCCCAGAACGCCGTGGGGTTTTCGAAGGCGCGCTGATATTCCTTGGCGTAGCTCATGTGCTCTCCTGAGCGCTCGTTGCGGTGTGTTCGCGGATGAATTCGATGATGTCGTTGCGCGCTTGCAGCGCCTCCGGCAGCAGGCGGATGAACAATGGGAACGCATGCGGCAGCAGCGGCCACACATCAACCCGCGTGCTCACCCCGGCTTCGCGCGCATGGGCGGCCACGATCAAGCTGTCGTCCAGCAGGATTTCGGTTTCGCCGACCAGGAAGAACAGTGGCGGCAGACCGCGCATGTCGGCATAGATGGGGGATAGTTCGGGATCGGTGGCGTCGTGATCGCCGGCATACAGCTGCAGCATCTTGGCCATGGCATTGACCGGTAGTAGCGGGTCTTTGCGCCGATTGATCACCCGTGACAGCGGCACATGCACACGTGCCATCTCGGTCACCGGCGAGATCGGAATGGCACAGGCCGGCATGGGCCAGCTGTTGGCGCGGATGCGCTGCAGCAAGCCGAGTGTCAGGTTGCCACCGGCTGACTCGCCGGCAATGACGATGTTTTCCGGTTTGAAACCGGCATCCAGCAGTCCACGGTAGGCGCGCTCGCAGTCGGTCAAGGCTGCAGGGAAACGGTGCATCGGAGCCAGCCGGTAATCCGGCATGAAGGCCACGGCGTCGAGCTTGCGGCACATGCGCGCAAGCAGCTCGAGATGAACCTCGGGCACTGCGGGTATCAGAAACGCACCGCCATGCAGGTAGAGAATGGCGATTTTGTCGGTGGCGCTGAAATCACCGACGATGGGGCCGGGTACACCATTGATGTAGCGGTCGTAGTTGATCGGCAGATCATGCAGGCGAATGCGCCAGCGTGCGGCCAGGCGGACCTGATTCTTGATCAGCGCGAATACCGAGACGCTGGAGAACAGACGCAGCATCGGCTTGAGGCCCCAGCGCAGCAGCCGGATGACGTTACGGCTGCGGCGGCTGATGGTGACGGGTTTGACGGTGTATTGCATGAATGCAGTCTGGCCTGCGTCGCGCCCGCGGGCTTCGTCCTTATAGGCGAGAAGTGCGCTCGCCCGGCAGCAAATTCAGCAGCGCGCGGGCCAGGGCGTCGGGGTCATGGGCACGACCGTCGGGCGTGGCCAGTGGCGTGCTCACGCAACCTGCCGCCGCGGCAAAATGAGGGCGCTGGCTGGGGTCGATCAGCAGCGTGTCGAGTACATCGGCCGCGTCTGGCTGATCGTGACGCAGGCGCGCGAGCAACAGCTCGAGCGCTTGCGCCGGCGGGCAGTCGAAAAGTTCCGGATCGTCGCCCAGATTGGGCACGTAGACCTTGCGCGCTCGGCTTTGTGCAATGGCTGTACACACACCCTGCGGCAGCAGCTGGGCCATCAGGCTGCTGTGAAAGCTGCCCGGGCCGTAGACGATCAGCGCGGCGCCGCGAATCGCGCTGGCCAGGTTTTCGCTGATCGTACAGTGTCCCGCCTGCTTGTGATCGAGCCCCTGATTGAGCCAGGTGTCGATGATGCGGCTTGAGACCGGCGCGTGTTCCTTGCCGGTCAGCTGATGCTGACCGATGAGGATGCGACCATTGGCCAGGCGGGCGCCCAGATGCAGGTTGGCATCGACCACGGCATGAGCCTGGCCACGGGCCGGCAGGGCCTGGGCGAGCCGGTTACTGGCACCCGACAGGGTCTCGCCACCGCGCACCATGGCCGCGGCGAGCATCAGATTGCCGAAGCTTGCTCCGGCCCGCTCGAATGATTCCGGCAGCGTCGCGATCAGGCTTGCAAGCTGAGCGCACAGCCAGCTCCAGTTGTCGTCGTCGCCAAGCGTGCTGGCTTCGTCCAGCCAGGCGCTCAGCACAGCTTCTGCCGCTGTGTCTTCGGCAAGCACCTCCGGCAGGCGTCTGGCCAGCAGTGCCGCGCGTGCCGCCGCGCAGGGCCGGGTTTCGTCGGCCAGTGCAAGCAGTCGGCTGCGCAGGTCGCCAACCGCAGCGATGGGCCAATGTCGGCGCAGCTCGGCACTGCTGCCACCCGAGTCGAACGGGGGCAGCAAATGCAGGGTCCGGGCCGTATACTGCTTGAGTTGGCGTGCTGTGGGGTTGAGCGCGGTGCCGCCGCTGAACAGCACGATGCGCGCGTTCTTCTGTGTATCGGTAGTGTTCGACATGTCCGCCGTGGACATCCCTCGCCGCCAGGATCGGCAGTCATTGTGCACGAATTAGGAGACCGCTCATGGGCGCACGCCTGTATCTGCTGAGACACGGTCAGGCCGCTTCGCCGCAAGGTGCGGACTGGCAGGCCGATCATCAGCGGCCTCTCACCCGGCAGGGGCAGTTCGAGATTGCCAGACTGGCCGAGCGGGCGCGGGAGCTGGCGCTCAGCGCGCAGCTTGCGCTGGTGTCATCAGCCACGCGCACCCAGCAGACGGCCGAGTTGATGGGGCTCGGTGAGCGTCGTGTGATGGACGCCTTGTACAACGCTGACCCGGGCGAGATGCTGTCGCTGTTGCAGGCGCTTCCTCAGGACTGCAGCAGCGCTCTGGTGGTGGCGCACAACCCGGGTATTTCCTGGCTGGCTGCGTCGCTGTTGCGGCCGCTGAATACGCCGGGGTTCGCGCCAGGGACCTTGGTCGAAATCGCGTTGTCCTTGCCCTGGTCAGAACTTGGGCCGCAGGCAGGTCAGCTGGTTCGGCGTCTGGATCCGCCGGACTACCGCTAGCCGGGTCATCGATCTCTACACGGCGCGCCCTGCGGCGTTAGAATTCACAGCCATTCACAGGTTTTCCTCGAGCCATGTCCAATTCGTTGCGTGATCAACTGATCAAGGCCGGTCTGGTGACCAAGAAGCAGGCGCACGAAACGCGCAAACGCAAGCCGCGTGGCAAGCAGGCACATCAGGCCAAGCGCAAGGAACAGACTCAGCGCGACGCCGAGATCAAGGCTCTGGACGCGCACAAGCGGGAGCGTGATCGCGAGCTCAATGCGCAACGCGAGGCTCAGCGCAAGGCCCGCGAGCAGGCCGACTGGGTGCGCCAGATGCTCGGCTCACACGCGCTCAAGAAGGGCAAACCCGGGGATGAGGATCCGGCGTTTCATTTCACGCTGGCGGGCGCGGTTCAGCATCTTTATGTGGGCGGCGATCAGCGCGCCCAGCTTGCTGCCGGCAAACTCGGGCTGGTCCAGTTCGACGGTCAGTACCATCTCCTGCCGGTGTCGATTGCGCGGCAGCTGCACGAGAAAATTCCTCAGCGTACCTGGGTGCCTCAGGCCGACGCCGATCAAGCGGCCGACGCCGATGACCCGTATGCAGATTTTCAGGTGCCTGATGATCTGATGTGGTAAGCGTCTGTCTGCATTGCAAGTTCTTCCCCGCCAAGCGTAGTCTTAAGCGATCAGGGGATAAACCGATAACAACAGTATCCGGTTGAATGGGGTAGGGATCATGGCAAGTCATACTGTGGCAGGCCTGCAGGGTCGGGAGGACCTCAGCGCGCTGGCCAACAGCGCACGCGAGCAGCTGCGACAGATGTTGCGCGACGAATTGCGTCCTTTGCTGGCGGGCTATATCGACAAAACGGCGGAGTTGCTGCTCAAGCCGGCCAGTGCCGGTCACAATCCGGCGGAAGCCCGCAAGAACGGCGATCTTGCCCGCAAGCTCAAGCAGAACGCCGGTCTATGGTGTGACACCGTACTGACGCAGATCGAAAACCGCCTGTTCATGGCGGGCGAGGACGCCGCTGCGCGGCGCATGCAGGCCGAACAGAATGGCGGTGCAAACGCCAGTCTGATCGCCGTTGCCAAGGCTTTGCTGATCGCTGAAACGCGTTATTTCAAGAAAATTGCCGAGATCGATGCGCGCTTCAACCGTGTCCGGCTGATCATGTCACTGTCGATTGACAACAAGGCCGTTGCACCCACCGGGCTGCATCAGGCGCTGGAGCAGTCGGCGGATCAGCTGGATTGGCCCAAAGCCAATCGCAAGGTGCTCTACAGCAGCTTCGAAACCTATGTCATCGGCAATCTCGACCGGCTCTACGAGCGCATGCTGGAGCTGTTTCGCAAGGTGGGCTCAGATGCGGCCCAGATGGTTGTGGAGTCGACCTTCGATCTGTCTCATATTGAGGAGGCCGAGGACGCCGTCGCGGAAAAGGCCGAGCCCAAGAACTGGATGCAGCCGCCGCGTGAAATCACCGACGTGGATGGCAAAACCACCGCCATGCTGACGCGACTCGCCCTGCAAAGCGACGGTGAAGGCTACACCGATGGTTTGCTGGCTGCGGATTTGCTGGCCCTGATGGACAAGCGGCCCTTGCCGGGTATCTCGTACGAGAGCGGCCTGATTTCCGTGCAGCGCACCAGTCTGGCCGGGCATTTTCTCAACGAGGTCAAGGCTGATCCTTTGTTGTCGCGCGACATGGATGCGCAGCACGAGCCTCTGCGCATGCCGCTGGTCAAATCAGCAATTGCCGACAATTCCGTATTTACCGACGCTTCGCACCCGCTGGCCAGTCTCATCGACGAGCACATGACCAAGGCGGCGCGGCATCGTCTGGTCAACGCGGCCGAAGCACAGGAAATGCAGGAATCTCTGGCCCGAGTGCTGGAAATGTTCGACCTTTCTCCGGACTTCGTGCGTGAATCCATGGCCAAGGCCGAACCGCTCAAGGATGAGCAGATCGAGCGTTTCTATGCCCTGCAGCGCAAGCAGGCCGCGCAGCGCCGGGAATTTGTCATCAGCGAGGCGCGTCGCGTGGTTGCTGACGAAATGGAGCGCAGCACCTTTGCACGCGATGTGCCGGCGCCGGCCAAGCGTTTTCTGGAAAAGGCCTGGAGTGCGCTGCTGACTCAGCGTTTGCTCAAGTACGGCGCCAGCAATCCGGTCTGGCAGGACGGGATCGACAAGACCGACCAGCTCATCGATCTGCTTGAAGCGCGCGACCCTGCCGCCAAGCCGCCCCAGGAATGGGTCGATCTGATTCGCACCATGATCGACGATCTGGTCAAGGGTGGCTTGCCAGCGGAGCAACGCGGCAACATCCTGAAGATGCTCGAAGCCGCGCGCAAAACGCCCTGAATCGGGCGCTGCGTAGCTATTCGTCAGCGCAGCGTGAGCCGGGCATCGGCTGCGCCCAGATCGGATCCGTGATGTCGTAGACCCGTGGCGCCATGTAGTCCACCGGGTCGGTCAGATAATCGACCAGCGGTGGATTTTCAAGGCTGTCCATCTCGCGTTGCCATTCCGATTTGTAGGCGGCTGCACCGCCGCCGACGACCGGCGCCCAGGCATCGTGGTGGTTGGGCAGAAAGACGCGCGGGTGGGCGTGCTCGACATACAGGCGCGGGTCTCTCAGACCGGACACCGGTTGATCGAAGCCCACGATGGCGCCCAGTTGCACGTCCACACAGCCGGGGAAGTTGTCCAGCGCGGCCTGCACTGCCGCGCCATCGGCGTCGGAGGCCACAATCGGACCGGTGGAGTCATGCCACAGCAGGGTGAAATCACCCAGCTTGAAGTGGTAGGCCCAGGTGCCGCCTTGTTCCAGCGACAAGGTGCGCAAAAAGCGCAGCCACTCTTCCGGATCGCTGTTGAGATAACCCAGGTAGGGCAGCAGGTTGGGAACGTGGATGAACGGCGTGTCGCCCGGTTCATAGGTCTGCGGCGAGGCCGCGCTGTGGATGTGTTGGAGGATCGACACTGCCGACATGTCGTCCCACACCTGCACCGCCTGAGTAGTGCCGGGTGGCGGCATGGTGGCCGTGCCGGTGATCAGGCAGTCGAAGGCGTCCTGCAGGTCTTCGTCGGCGGCGTCGGATTGCACCACGGTGCAGATCTCCTCCGAGCCGACCACCACCGCGCCGCTGCGTCCGGCGATATAGCCGGCGTCGGCCGCATGGTCAAAATGTCCATGTCCGATGAAGATGGCTTCCGGCTGGATGGCGGCGATTTCCTCGCGTCCCACCGGGACATAGTCGGCCTGCAGACCGATGGGCTCCCAGGCATCCATCAACCACAAATGGCCCCCACCGCTGATCACGAAGCTGGACACGCCGAACCACCACAGTTTGACCTTGCCGTCCTCGATCGCATTGGGGCCGAGGATGGTGTCGCGGGCCAGCTGGGTTTCGGGGCTGACCGCGCGGCGCGGAATCGGCTGCCAGTCCTGCAGTGGAATGCGCTGCCCGCTTGGTGCGTAGCGCGCAGCGTCGCCGTCACGCGGCGTCAGTTGTTGGTTGTTGCGACCGCCATCACAGGCGCTTAAGGCGAGTGTGGCGCAGGCGAGCGCGGCGGCGAACCGCAGGGGCATGGTCATGCAAGGTCTCCTGATGCGGCGCCATCAATCCTGCGGGGTCTATGCCCGGCTTGCGTTGTGGCGCCTTGTTCTGTTTGGGATGCGAGCATAACGCATCACGCAGACGCTGGCTTACATGCGGAAAACGCCGTAACTGGGATCGCGGATCGGGGCGTTGAGTGCGGCCGAAATCGACATGCCCAGCGCGTTGCGGGTATCGACCGGATCAAGGATGCCGTCATCCCAGATTTCCGAGGTCGACCAGTAAGCAGAGGACTTGCGTTTGAACTCGGCCAGCACCGGCTGACGAATCTCCTCGATCTGCTCGGCTGTCAGGGTTTCGCCGGCGCGAGCCAGCTGGCGCACCTTGACCTCGGCCAGGGTGTTGGCCGCCTGCTCGGCGCCCATCACCGAAATCTGGTGCTGCGGCCAGGCGTACAACATGCGTGAGTCAAACGCCCGCCCGGACATGCCGTAGTTGCCGGCACCGAAAGAGCCATGGCACATGACGGTGAACTTGGGCACTTCGCAGCCGGTTACCGCCATGATCATCTTGGCTCCATCCTTGGTGATGCCGGCACGTTCGTATTCGCGTCCCACCATGTAACCGGTGATGTTCTGCAGGAAGATGATCGGCACCTTGTTCTGATTGCACAGCTCAATGAAGTGCGCGCCCTTGAGCGCCGAGTCATTGAACAGCACGCCGTTGTTGCCGATGATGCCGACCTTGTAGCCCCACAGATGGGCGTAACCGCACACCAGGGTGGTGCCGTATTTGGGCTGGTACTCATGAAAGCGTGAGCCGTCGACGATGCGTGCGATGACTTCGCGGATATCGAACTGCTGTTTGATGTCACGCGGGATGATGCCGTACAGCTCGTTGGGGTCGTAGTAGGGCGCTTCCGGTTCCTGCCATTCGATGCGGGTTTTGTCCGGGGTTTTGAACTGAGCCACGATGTCGCGTGCGATGGCGATGGCCTCGTCTTCGCTGGAGGCCGGATAGTCGGCGGTGCCGGACACCGAGGTGTGCATGTCGCAGCCTCCCAGCTCATCGACACTGACTTCCTCGCCGGTGGCTGCCTTGACCAGCGGCGGGCCGGCCAGAAAGATGGCTCCGGTGCCGCGCACGATGACGTTGTAATCCGAAAGTCCCGGCACATAGGCCCCGCCGGCGGTGCAATGGCCAAGCACCACGGAGACCTGCTGAACACCCATTTTCGACAGCGTGCATTGATTGCGGAAGATGCGTCCGGCGTAGTACTTGTCGGCAAACAACTCGGCCTGTTCGGGCAGAAAGCCGCCTGCGGAGTCGCACAGATGAACAACCGGCAAACGGTTTTCGATGGCGATGTCCAGCGCGCGCACGGTTTTCTTGATCGTGATCGGATACCAGGCCCCGCCTTTGACGCTGGGGTCGCCGGCGTTGATCACCACTTCGCGCCCGGAGACGATGCCGATGCCGGTCACGCAACCGGCCCCGGGAACGCTGCCGTCATACATCTCGTTGGCTGCCAGCGAGGACAGTTCCATGAACGGCGTGCCCGGATCGAGCAGGCGCTCGATGCGCTCGCGTACGGTCAGTTTGTTCTGCTTGCGCAGGCGATCGATGTCGCGCTGGGGGCGGTCGTGGCGAGCGGCGCGCTGTTTTTCGCGGAACTCGGCGGCCAGCCGGCGATTGTGTTCGGCGTTGGCCTTGAACTCGGCTGAATTGGTGTTGATGGCGCTGTTGATGCGTTTCATGCCGAGGCCTCCGCGTCGCTGTCCTGCGGTTCCAGCGCCAGCAGCACGGCGTCCTTGTCGAAGGTCTGGCCGGCGTCCACCAGGACTTCGGCGATGATGCCGTCGCGCGGTGCGACGATGGTGGTTTCCATCTTCATAGATTCCATGACCAGCAGAGTCTGGCCTTTCTTGACGCTGTCGCCGCTGGCGACGGCAAGCGAGATGAGGCTGCCGGGCATGGTTGCGCGGATCGCATCCGCGGCGCCGGCTTCGTTGAGTTGAGCCAGGCGCTCCAGCGCATGCTCGAAACGCAGGGTGTAAGTCTGGCCATCCAGATGGATGTGCACATCGTCGCCGTCCACGGCCACCGACAGGTGGTCAAGCACCTGTGCACCAGCCGCGCGACTGCCCAGAATCCAGCCGCCATCTTCACTGGGCTGCAGGGTGAAGGGCCATTGCTGGCCGTCGTGATGCAGGCGGTAGCCATCGGCGCTGCGTGACAGGCCGACATCGTATTCGCTGTCCTGGAATTTGAATCCGTGTCTCATCAGTTTCTCCACTCGCCCATGGCGGCATGCATGGTGGGCACGGCATCGGCAACGTCACGCATCGGGCGGGTCATGGCCGCGGCGACGGCGAGCAATTTGTTCAGGCTCAGCGTGTCCAGTTCAGGCTCCTGGGCCAGTTCCGGATGAGCGTCAAGAAAACCGGTGTGCACATCGCCGCGCACGAAGGCCGGGTGATTGAGCACCTGACGCAGGAAGCTGGTGTTGGTTTTGCAGCCGAGCAGCACCAGTTCGCGCAAGGCTTTGTCGGCGCGGGCGCAGGCCTGTTCGCGGTCGGCCCCGGTCACGATCAGCTTCGCCAGCATGGGGTCGAAAGCGGCGGTGACCGCCTGGCCCTGGGCGATGCCACTGTCCATGCGCACGCCTTCGCCCTGTGCGGGCGTCCACTGCAGCACCGGGCCGGTGGTCGGCGTGAAACCGGCTGCAGCGTCCTCGGCGTAGATGCGAAATTCGATGCTGTGGCCCTGGCTGGTGATGTCGTCCTGGCTGAAGGGCAGAGGCTCGCCTGCGGCGATGCACAGCTGCTGCAGGGCCAGATCCACACCGGTGATCTGTTCGGTGACCGGGTGCTCGACCTGCAGGCGGGTGTTGGTTTCCAGGAAATAGAATTCGCCACCCTCGCCGTAGATGAACTCCACCGTGCCGGCGTTGACGTAACCGGCTGAGCGGGCGATGCCGGCCGCGGTTTCGCAGATCTTGCTGCGAATTTCAGGCGTCAGCGCCGGGGAGGGTGTTTCCTCGATGATCTTCTGGAAGCGACGCTGAACCGAACATTCACGCTCGAACAGATGGACCACATTGCCGTGGCTGTTGCCCAGAATCTGCACTTCGATGTGACGCGGGTTTTCGATGTAGCGCTCGACGTAGAGGCGCCCGTCGCCAAAGTAGCGCTGGCCTTCGCTGCGGGCGCGCTCGATTTCGCCTTCCAGATCAGCTGGATCGCGGACCACGCGCATGCCTTTGCCGCCGCCGCCGGCGGCCGGTTTGATCAGGATCGGAAACGGCACCTCGCGGGCCCGTTCTACAAATGTGGCCGGGTCGTCATCCTCGATGGCAGAGGGCGCGACCGGGAAGCCGGCTTTTTCGACAAAGGCGCGGGCGCGCACCTTGTCGCCCATCAGCTCAATCTGCTCCGGCGTCGGGCCGACGAAAATCAGCCCGGCTTCGGCCACGGCGCGCGCAAACGGGGCGTTTTCCGACAGAAAGCCGTAGCCCGGATGGATCGCGCCGGCACCGGATTCGCAGGCGGCCTGGATGATCTGGGCGCCATCCAGATAAGCCGCCACCGGCGTTTCGCCGCTGATTTCCACCGCCACATCAGCCGCGGCAACAGCCGGGCTTAAACGGTCGGCGGCGTGGTAGACCACGACGCCGCGCAGTCCGGCAGCGTGGATGCTGCGCAGTATGCGCACCGCGATTTCACCGCGGTTGGCCACCAGTACGGTGTCAAAGGGCCAGTCTTGTGTGTTCATGACGATTGCATCTTTGCGTGTGATTGAGGTGCCCGCGGGTTGTCGGGCAGCAGATGTTCGAGGCGCGCCACCAGCTCTGACAGGCGTCGGGTTTCGCGGCTCAGTGCATCGCCGGGCAGGGCGATGCCGTGGCAGAAAATGTCGCTGATCTGTTCCGCCGCCTGATCGATATCAAGCTCACCCTGGCCGGTGAGATAGCGCCAGCAGTAGTGCTCGATGCCGCCGTAGACAAGATCGCGGAACAGCGTGGGGGCGACGCCGTCACGAAACTCGCCCTGGGCCACGCCTTCCTCCAGCACATCGACCAAAAAACGGGTGTAGCGGCGGTTGAGCTTGCGCAGCTCGGCATTGGCATCGCCGATATCGTCGCGGGCCTCGCGGAACATCAGGCGGCACAACTCGGGCGCATCGTGAATGGTGCGCAGATGTCGCCAGATCAACAGGCGTAGGCGTGTGCGCGCACCGCTGACGCCCGCCAGGGCATCGGCATAGTCGCCGAACATGGTCTGATACCAGTCGCTCAGCACCTGCATCAGCAGGTCATGTTTGCTGTCGAAATAGCGATAGACCGTACCTTCCACCACGCCCACGCGGGCGGCGATTTCGGACACCGCAGCCTGGTCGTAGCCGTGTGCGCAAAATGCTTCGCGCGCCGCGTCCAGTATGGCGCGACGACGTTGCTCTCGGTCCGGGCGGGGCTGGCTCATGCGCTTATGCGGGATCCAGACTGAGCAGGCCTTCGCTGACCCAGCGCTGCGGCACCTTGAGCGGGAAATCCATCAGGATCTGAGCCAGCATTTTGCCTTGCGGATCGTGGCGCAGGGAGGCGATGCCGCCGCCACCAAGGACCTCGTGCAGCAGGAAGTTGAAGCCGTCCAGACCAGGCCATTCGAAGCGTTCGACCGGGCCCTCGCTGAAATGGGCGAAATAGGTTTTCACCGCATCTGCCGTGAGCTGACCGCGCAGCACCGGAATGAATTCCGGGCGTCGCGCCATGACCCCGATGTTGGCAGCGTTGCCTTTGTCGCCGCTGCGACCGTAGGCCAGCTTGATCAGCGGGACCTCGATCTCGCCATCGCTGAGGCTGTCCTTGGCGGCTGAGCTTGCTGGCGCCGTGGCAACCGTGCCGCCGAGCGCGGGGGCGCGGTAGTCGATGGTCTTGTCGCCGACCTCAACGCCGACGCTGAGCAGGGTTTTGGGCACCAGGCAGGAAAACAGGCGTACCAGGGGGGTGGGAGCAGGGCGGCCACCGGCAAAACCGGTGATGCTCTGGGCCATGGCCGTGGCAGGCGGAATGCATTCGCGGCCGAACAGCTCCAGCGCGGCTTTGTCTTGATGTTGCACGGCCAGTTTCAGCACCACTTCGCGGGTGCCGCGGGCGCGTGCCTGGGCGCCCCAGTTGGTCTCGGTGCCCAGCACTTCGATGCTGCTGCGATCAAAATCACTGAGGCCGCGTTCGCCGAACAGTCGGCGGCAACGTTTGAGTATGGCTTCGGCGACCTTTTCCGCGCGCGTGGCGGCGTCGCGGCCGCCGATCATCATCATGGCCGTGGCGCGAAAGCCGTCCTGATAGGTCACCGAGGCTTTGTACTGATCACTGGGTGCGCGGCCGCGTGCGCCGCTGACGCGGACCTGCTGCTCGCCCACGCTTTCGAGCTGGATGTCACGAAAATCGCAGGTTACGTCCGGCAGCAGATAGCTGCCCGGATCGCCGATTTCATAGACGATCTGCTCGGCGGTGGTGTGTGGCACGATGCGCCCGCCGGTGCCGGCGGGTTTGCTCAGCACGAAGCTGCCATCGGCCACGCAACTGGCGATCGGGAAACCCATGTTGTCCCAGTCATCCGCGACCAGCTGCCAGTCCGTGGTGATGCCACCGGTGGCCTGGGCACCACATTCCAGCACGTGTCCGCACAGGCTGCCGGCAGCAAGCTTGTCGTAGTCATCGGCTTGCCAGCCGAACTCGTGAATCAGCGGGCCGAGCACCACGGCGCTGTCGACGCAGCGACCGGTGATCACGATGTCGGCGCCGGCATCCAGTGCCGCGGCCACGGGGAAGGCGCCGAGGTAGGCGTTGGCGCTCCAGGGTTTGGCTGGGAAGCTGGCCCCGTTGAACATTTCTTTGGTGTCGCGCAGCGCATCCAGATGGGGGCTGAGGTCATCGCCGGTGACGATGCCCACGGTGAGGTCGATGCCGGCCTCGGCCAGCTGCGCTTCGATCGCGGCTTTGCAGGCCTGCGGATTAACCCCGCCGGCATTGGTCACCACCTTGATGCCCTGCTTTTTGAGGTGTGGGGCGAGCTTGCCGACAACCATGGGGAAGTCGGTGGCGTAGCCCAGTTCGGGCTTCTTGCTGCGCGCCTTGGCCAGCAGTGACATGGTGATCTCGGCCAGATAATCGAGAACCAGATAGTCGATTTCGCCTGATGCCACCAGCTGTCTGGGGCCCTCGGCGGAGTCACCCCAGAAACCGGCGCCGCAGCCGATGCGTATGGTTTTTTCGCTCATGTTTGTTTCTCTGTCGACGTTGGTGCTGAGAGCCAGGTCCGAAGTGCAGCCCCGCTTGGCGCGGGTTTTGGATAAATCAGTTGCCCGTCCACTGCGGTGCGCGCTTCTCCTGAAACGCCGCCAGACCTTCGGCTGCATCTTCGGTGGAGGACATGATCGGGACCATGGCCTGGGCGTATTCCAGGGCGCTGCGCAGGTCCATGTCGCGGGTCGCCGAGTAGGCTTGTTTGCCCAGGCGAATGGCTGTCGGGGAGCGCGGCACGATGCGCTCCAGCAGCCAGTCGAGCTTTTCATCCAGCTGAGCGCGCGGCACCACGTAATTGAACAACCCCCATTCCAGGCCTTCGGCGGCGCTGAAAACCTCGCCGGTGATGCACATTTCCTGCAGCTTGCGTGGCGGCAGCACGCGAATCATGTAGGGCAGGATCATCATCGGGGTCAGCCCGATCTTGGATTCCGACGTGCCGATCTTGATGTCATCGGCAGCAATCGCCATGTCGCAGGCGCAGACCAGACCGAAGCCGCCGGCCATGGCCGCGCCATTCACCCGCGCGATTACCGGCAGCGGGCAGTCCTGCAACTGCTTGAACAGCTGCACGATGTAATGGCGAGGGCGTGAGAAGTCGACGTCGAAGGCAAAGCCCTTGACCCCTTTGGTCAGGTCGGCGCCGGCACAGAAAGCCTTGTCGCCCACGCCGGTCAGGACGATGGCGCGTGCTTCGGAATCCACGGCATCGGCGATGCCCTGGGAGATCAGGCCGATAACCTCGGCGTTCATGGCGTTGCGGCGTGCTTCGCGGTTGATGGTGATCCACTGGACCGCACCGCGGCGCTCGATCAGGACGTCTTCGGACATGGTTTCCTCTATTCGTGAGTCAGGCTCATTTCTATCAAAGTATCAAAAAATTTGGATCAATGGGATATTTGTTTTGATTCGTGTCAGAATGAATGGATGAAACGTGAGCCAGACTCATTTTTGCATTCTGAGGCCTGCCGACATGCTTGACGGTGCGGCGCTCAGCGCCTGGTGCCGGGCTGGTTCTGCACCACAGGCGTTCTCGCCGTGGGGGGATCACGCGGCGCTTGTGCTGGACCTGGCGAGCACCCAGGGGCTGGCCGATGCGGCGCATATCACCCGCTGGATGAAAACCCTGGTGTGTCCGGTGATCGGTGTGCGCGATAGCGCGCGCAGCCACTGCGCACAACCTGAGGAGGCGCTGATCAGTGCGGCCTGTGATGTGGTGGTGGATGAGCCGGAAGCGGCTGATCGTCTGCTCCGCCAGATCGAGCGCAATCCGGTGGCCGCCACCAGTTTCGTTGATTTGCTGCGAGTGACCGAGCACATGCCCATCGAGCCCGCGCTGAATGTGGAGTCGGCGGTTTATGCGACCTTGCAGGGGGGCGCCGAATACGCGGCCTGGCTGGCGGGCTTGCCCGAGCAGAAGCCGGTTGAGGCTGAGGCCGGGCCTGCGGTGCAGGCCGAGCGCGATGGCGATGCGCTGCGTCTGATGCTTAACCGACCGGGCAATCGCAACGCGATGTCGATGGAAATGCGTGATGCCCTGATCGAAGTGCTGCGTTTGGTTGAGGCGGACAGCAGCATTGCGCGTGTTTCATTGCAGGCGCGCGGCAGCTGTTTCAGTACCGGTGGTGATCTGAGCGAATTCGGCCGCGTGCCGGACAGTGCCAGCGGTCATCTGATTCGCTTGCTGGCTGTGCCGGGGCGCTTTCTGGCCCATGTGGCTGATCGAGTCGAAGTGCATGTGCACGGCGGCTGCATCGGATCGGGGATTGAGTTTCCGGCTTTTGCCGGGCATCTGAGTGCCGACCCTAAGGCCTGGTTCCAGTTGCCTGAAGTGGGCATGGGGCTGATTCCCGGCGCTGGCGGTTGTGTCAGCATCGCGCGTCGCATCGGGCGGCAAAGGCTGGCCTGGTGGGGGCTGTCGGGCAAAAAGATTCGCGCCGAACGGGCGCTGGAGTGGGGGCTGGTGGATGAGATCCGCAGTGCGCCGACTTCGCAACTTTGAATTAAGAGACAACTGAGTACGAGTTATGAGTGGACAAAGCGTCATGCAGGCCTTCACCGGCCTGTCCAACGACGAAGCTGAAATTCTTCATCAGGCCAACCGCTTCGCGGAGAAAGAGCTGTATCCGCTGGCCCAACGTATGGACGACGAGGAGTGGTGGCCGGACGAGGCGTTCCCCAAGATTGGTGAGAACGGCTTCATGGGCGTGACCGCGCCGCCCGAATTCGGCGGCGCGGGTATGGACATCATGACCAGCGGCCTGGTGCTGCAAGCCATGTCGCGCTGGAACTACGCGCTGGCGCTGTCCTGGGTGGCACATGAAAACCTGTGTCTGCACAACATCCTGCGTAACGCCAACGACGCGCAGAAGCAGAAATATGTGCCGGGTCTGGTCAATGGCACCAAGATCGGTGCGCTGGGTCTGACCGAGCCCGGGGCCGGCTCGGATGCGCTGGGTTCCATGCGCACCACGGCGCGCCGCGAAGGCAACGAGTACATCCTCAACGGGCGCAAGATTTTCATCACCAATGGTCCGGTGGCCGATGTGCTGCTGGTCTACGCCAAGACCGATCCGGAGAAACGTTCACAGGGCATCTCGGCCTTCCTGATTGAGAAAGACTTCCCCGGCTTCAAGGTGGCGCAGAAGCTCATCAAAATGGGCTTCCGTGGCAGTCAGACCGCCGAACTAGTGTTCGACAACTGTCGTGTGCCGGCGGAGAACCTGGTGGGTGAGGAGAACCGGGGCGTCAAGGTGGTCATGAGTGGCCTGGATCTGGAGCGGGCGATGATTTCGCCGATCTGTCTGGGGATTGCCGAGCGCGCGCTGCAACTTTCGGTGGAGTATGCGACCCAGCGCGAGCAGTTTGGCAAGCCCATCGCCAGTTTCCAGATGATTCGTTCCAAGATCGCCGATATGTATGTGTGGGTGGAATCGATGCGCCTGTTCACCTACCAGACGTTGCGCGCCGCGAACGTGATTGGTGAGGAAGACGGCGGGCGTGGCGATATCCACAAGATCACCGCAGCCGGGGTGATGTACGTAGCGGAGACCCTCAACAAGGTGCTCAACGAGGCGGTGCAGATTCATGGTGGTTACGGCTACATCTGGGAATCAGAAATCAACCGTCTGTACCGCTCGATCAAGCTGCTGGAAATCGGTGCGGGCACCACGGAAGTGCGCAAGATGATCATTTCCGACGATTTGCTCGGGCGCGCATAGTCGGCGCTGCGGCTGCGCACTTCGCGACCGGCTCTGCCGACCAGCCGCCGCGCGGTTCCCGGAAAAATCCCCCGCTTTTGTCGGGTCGGTTTGACACGACATCCTGTCGTGGCAAACCTCCATCGCCCGTCCGTGGGCGATGGCCCCGAGACGCAGTGGATTTGTCCGGCTGATCTCCCAATCGTGCCGATCACAAAGTGCGCAGCCACAGTTGATCGGCCATGCTTCAGGAAAAAACATGACAGACACCAATTTTCTCGCCGAGTACTGGTCCACCCCGACGGTGTACCGATCCGATCTGTTTGCCGGCAAGGTGGCGCTGGTGTCCGGTGGCGGCAGCGGCATCGGCGCGGCCACCGCTCTGCTGTTCGCGCGCCTGGGCGCCCAGGTTGTGGTGTGCGGGCGGACTCAGGAGAAGCTCGATGCGGTGGCGCAGTTTGCCGAGCAGCACGGCGCGCAGATCCTGCCTGTGGCGTGCAATGTGCGTGAGCCGGAGCAGGTGGATGCGCTCTATGCGCGTATCGGCGAAACCTTCGGTCGGCTGGATTTTCTGGTCAACAATGCCGGTGGGCAGTTTCCTCAGGATGCAATCGATTTCGCCGACAAAGGCTGGAATGCGGTCATCAACAACAACCTCAATGGCACCTGGTTCATGATGCAGCGGGCGGCCCGTTTCTGGCGTGAGCACGAAACGCCGGGTGCCATCGTGAACGTGGTGGTGGTGACCAATCGCGGCATGCCGGGCGTGGCGCACACGGTGGCGGCGCGTTCCGGGGTGATCGGGGCAACACGCACCGTGGCGGTGGAGTGGGCGCCGATGAATGTGCGGGTCAACTGTGTGGCGCCAGGGTTGACGGCGACCCGTGGTCTGGAGGTTTATCCGGAAGAGGCTGTGCGCGAGTTCCCCAACGCCAACGCGATGCGCCGGCCGGGTACCGCGATGGAGATTGCCGAGGCCTGCATCTATCTTGCTGGTCCGTCGGGTAGTTTTGTCACCGGTGAGGTGCTCACCGTGGATGGTGGCGGTCACCTGTGGGGTGAGCTGTGGACCAACGGCCGGCCGGACTACTATCGTCAGGCCTGAACGCGCTCAGTCGAGAAAGCCTTCATCCTGGTTGCTGACGTTGGCCAGTGGGTCATCGCTCTGGCGCACGATGATCTCGACCCGCCGGTTGCGCGCGCGATGTCCCACGGTGTCGTTGGGCACGATCGGGCGGGTGTCGGCGTAGCCGGCCACCACCAGCCGGCTCGGGTCAATCCGTTTTTTGCTCAGCATCTGATCGGCCACCGAGGCGGCACGCGCCGCGGACAGTTCCCAGTTTGACTTGAAGGTCCCGCCCGCCACCGGACGGTTGTCGGTATGGCCTGCCACGATGAGCAGCTTGTCGGTACTGATCAGGCCGACGATGCGGCTGATCAGAGGAATGGCCCGCTCGACCAGGTCGGCGCTACCCGAGGCAAATGACACGTGCTCGGGGAAGCGGATCACGATGTCATGGTGCTTTTTCTCAAGCACGACCGAGCCAGCCTCGATGTCCTCGGTCAGCGCATCCTGCAACTCCTTGAGCAGCTCTTCAGCTTCGCTGTCGTGCTCATTCTGGCCGTGGCTGGCGCCCTGCAGCGGTTGCGTGATGATGCGCCCCGACATGGGGTCGAACTGGATCGGGGTGAAGCCGGTGCGTGACATCACGCCGGCCTCCATGCCCGGAATGGCGTCCTCGCTGTTGCTCTTGATGTACTGCACGCCGCCGAAGGCCTCAGCCATCGAGCCGGCCATCTGCTTGAACTTCTCCTCCTCAACCTTGGAGTAGGCGAACAGCAGCACGAAGAAGGTCATCATCAGCGCCATCATGTCGGCAAATGTGGCCATCCACGGTGGCAGGCCACCCGGCAGTTTTTTAGGTTGCGGGGCGCTCATGCCGGTTCGGCAACGGCGGCTTCAGTATCGGCGTTATCGGCTTTGGGGGCGTTTTGTGGCAACCCGACCAGCAGCGTTTCCTCGAGCACCCGGGGCGACACCCCGGCATTGATGCCGAGTATGCTGTCGAGGATCAGCTGGCGGCTGGCGCGTTCCTGCTGTGCCCGGGTGTCCAGCTTGTCCGCCAGAGGCAGAAACATGAGGTTGGCCAGCAAAGCGCCGTACAGCGTGGTTAGCAGCGCCACGGCCATGGCCGGGCCGATCTTGGTCGGATCGGACAACTCCAGAAGCATCTGCACAAGCCCTACCAGGGTGCCGATCATGCCAAATGCAGGCGCGGCGTCGCCGAGAGAGCGGAAGATTTTTTCCCCCATTTCGTTGCGTGCGATCGAGGCGTTGATTTCCTTGGTCATCATCTCACGGATGAACTCGGCGTCACGGCCGTCGCTGCAGTACTGCACGCCCTTGGCCATCAGCGGGTTGGCGACGCTGACATTTTCCAGTGCGATGAGGCCTTTCTTGCGCGCCACATCGGCCAGTTCCTTGGCGGTTTCGATCAGTGCCATGGGGTCATCCACGTGCTCGCGGAAGGCGCGGCCGAATCCGGTTTTCATCGCCGCGAAACACTCGCGGATGGGGAAACGCATCAGGGTCGCGCTGAATGAGCCACCGATCACGATCAGGATGCTGGGGATGTTGACGAAGGGGCCTATGCCGGAGCCGCCGATCAGTATCGCGACAATGACGACGATGGTACCGACGATGAGTCCTACAAGAGTGGCGAGATCCATGGCGAATTCGTGAGGTGGGGGCTGGCGATAGGGGTATCGGCCAGTGGACAGGCGACTTGAGGGGCGGGCGCACGCGTCTTGGAAAAATTCCGATGGCGGGTTAACGTCGCTGGATGACGCACATCCCCGCAGGCGCGTCGCTCGCGCCGAACCCGCAAACCGTCAAGGCCCTGACTTATCCATGGGGTTGCGATGTCGCACCCGAGCCGGGCCAGATGCATCAGGTTGCCGAAGGGGTGTGGTGGCTGCATATGCCGCTGCCGTTCGCGCTTTCGCGGATCAATCTGTGGCTGCTTCAGGATGATGACGGCTGGACCGTGGTTGACACCGGGATCGGCGATCAGGCCTCACGTGAGGTGTGGGAGTCGCTGTTTCAAGGCGATCTGCAGGGCCGTCCGATCAAGCGCGTCATCGTGACCCATATGCATCCCGATCATGTTGGTCTGGCTGGCTGGTTGACCGCGCGCTTCGATTGCGAGCTGTGGATGTCACGTACCGAATTTCTGATGTGTCGCAATCTGGTGGCCGACACCGGCCGGGCGGCGCCGGAGGTGGCGGTCAGGTTCTACCGCGAGGCCGGTTTTGATGAGGCGGCTCTGGCGATTTACCGCGAGCGTTTTGGTGAGTTCGGTCAGGCTATCGATGAACTGCCCGATCAGTATCGCCGACTGAGCGACGGGCAGACCATCGAAATCGGGGGGCGGTACTGGCAGATCGTGGTTGGAATGGGGCATTCGCCGGAGCATGTGTGTCTGTATTGCCCGGCCCTGAAGATCCTGATTTCCGGCGACCAGGTGATCCCGCGCATTTCCTCGAATGTCAGTCTGTTCCCGACCGAGCCAGCCGGTGATCCGCTGGGTGAATGGCTGGAGTCGTGCCACCGTATCCGCAATCGCATTCCCAACGATGTGCTGGTGCTGCCAGCGCATCAGGAGCCGTTTTACGGCCTGCATGCGCGCTTGACCCAGTTGCTGAGATCGCACGAGCGGGCCCTGGAGCGTCTGTTCGACCATCTGCTTGAACCGCGGCGTGCCATGGATTGCTTTTCGGTGCTGTTCAAGCGCAGTATCCGCGGTGCTCACGTCATGCTTGCCGTGGGGGAAACGCTGGCGCATCTCAACTGTCTGATCAGTCGGCGCATGATCTCGCGCGAGCTGGATGCCGATGGCGTAGCCTGGTATCGCCAGCTGCCCGGCGCCGAGCCTGAACACGACCATGAAACCTGACGGCCTTGCGGCCGAGCTACACGGAGTCCCCATGTCCCCGCAACTCAATACGCCCTACCAGTTTGATCCGCGCCCCAACCTGATCTGTGCCGGCCAGCCGGATGCGGCGGGTTTTAAGGCCGCGGCCCAGGCTGGTGTGGTGGCGGTCATGAATTTGCGTCCGGATGAAGAAATGGACTGGGATGAGGCCGCGCTGGTCAAGGAGCTGGGGCTGGACTATCTGCAGATTCCGGTGTCCAGTCCGGCTGATTTGAATCAGGACAACGCGCGCCGTGTGAACGCCTGGCTGGAGCAGTACGCCGGTCAGCCGGTACTGGTGCACTGTGCGAGCAGCAACCGTGTAGGGGCGCTGCTGGCGTTGGGGGCCTTTCTCAACGGGGCCAGCGGTGATGACGCCCTTGAACTGGGGCGTGCGGCGGGCTTGACCCGTATGGAGCCGATGGTGGCGGCATTGATGCAGCAGTGGGCGGCCTAAGGAGAGCGAGATGATAGAAGTCGGGCAGGCCATACCGGATGTCAGCGTCCATGTGATGGGCGACAAGGGGCCGCAGGAGATCAGCAGCGCGTCGCTGTTTGCCGGCCAGAAAGTCGTGTTGTTTGCAGTGCCGGGGGCGTTTACGCCGGGCTGTTCCTTGACGCACCTGCCGGGCTACGTGGTCAAGGCTGATGTGATCAAGGCGCGCGGCGTGGATCGGATCATTTGCATGGCGGTCAATGATGCCTTCGTAATGGATGCCTGGGGCAAGTCACAGAACGCCGGTGAAATCACCATGCTGGCTGATGGCAATGCGGCTTTCACCCAGGCTCTGGGCTTGACCCTGGACGGACACAAGTTCGGTATGGGGACGCGCAGCCAGCGGTTTGCCCTGATTGCTGATGACGGCGTGGTGACCCATCTGGCGGTCGAGCCGGCCGGCGGCATTACCGTCTCTTCAGCCGAATCCATTCTTGAACAGCTTTGAAATCGGCTGCACACCTTTTTTTCACCCTGTGTTCAGCATGATGCTGCCATCCCGCTCGCCTTGTGCGGCGTGCGGTGGCACGCGACGCGACAGCTGGTATGTCGCTTGCTTTACGTCGCGGATGTATGACATAGGTTGATTCATGGCCGCAATTCTCAGTTTCTGGTCGAACTCACGGCTGAAATCGGATTTCGAGCAGCGCCTTGCGCCGCATATCGAACCCCTGTTTCGACTGGCGTGCCGCCTGACCAACGATCCTCTGGACGCCGAAGAGCTGGTTCAGGAGGTTTTGGTCAAGCTGTACCCGCGTCGCGACGAGCTGGCCAATATCGAACAGATCAGGCCGTGGGCCAGCCGCGTGCTTTATCGCATGTTCATCGACAAGTGGCGTCGTCGCAAACTTGAACCACTCAAGGAATCCGAGCTGCCGGAGGAGCAGGATCTGGATCAGCAGGATGCCCAGCTGAGCGCAGAGGACTATCTGCAGCTGCGCACCGACCTGGGCGCGGTGCAGTCGGCCCTCAATCAGCTCAGCGAGGCGCATCGCACGCTGATCCTGATGCACGATGTGGAAGGCTACACGCTGGTCGAACTCGAAGAGATACTGGAAGTCCCATTGGGCACCCTGAAATCCAGGGTGCATCGGGCGCGGGCCCGCTTGAAAAAACTTTTGCTCGATGATCAGACCGTCGCGGAACCTTTCGACGCGCCTGAACGTGTGAGCGTGAAATAACTCGATACAGGATCAATCATGCGTTGCCAAGATGTTCGCAACCTGCTGCCGGAGCTGGTGCGGGGGGATTTGAACCCCGCGGCCGAGGCGATGTTGCGGACCCATGTTGAGGACTGCCGTGCGTGCACCGGCGCATTGGCGCGTGAGCAGCAGCTGCAGGCATCGCTTAAAGCGATTCCGGTTGCGGTTATGCCGTCGGATTTCGCCGCGCGGGCGCTGCGGCAGGCGGCGACTCAAGGGCGCCCCGGCTTGCGGCGTCTGGTGGATCATCCGCTGGCACTGGCCGCGTCGATCGTCATGGTCTGTGGCATGGCTTTCATGCTCGGGCGTGAGCTGACCGTCGGTGCAGGGCTGGAGGTGGTCAGCGTGCCGCTGGGTCAGACCCAGATGGTGGCGCTCAAGATCGATGCGCCGCAAGCCTTTGATCATGTCGAATTTGAAGTTGCACTGCCATCCAATGTGGTGCTGGAAGGACAGCCGGATTTGCGCGAGTTTGCCTGGAGCGGACAACTGCGCGCCGGCGTCAACGTACTGAGTCTGCCTTTGGTGGGGGTTGATGCGGCGGGAGGACAACTGATCGCGACCGTCACCTATGGCAACACGAAAAAATCCCTGCGCATACCGCTGAGTGTCGCGGTCGGCAACGGATAGGAGGGAAATCATGAAACACCGGATCTTGCAGGTCGCGTTGATGGCGCTGTGCCCCGTGGTCGCTTGGGCGGATGATTTTGATATCACCATGGATGTGGTCGGCGCCGATGAATCGTTCGACGAAGTCATCGTCAACCGCATCTCGCTGCCGTTTGCCGAGCGCGAGGGTACGCGCGTCGACCCACAGGCGACCCAAAATGACGGGTCGGACAGTCTGCTCGATGGTCTCAATGATGCTCTCGACAGCTCACTGGGCAGTGATGACACCGGCGCTGGCTCGATCGGTGAGCTGGACAGCATGATTGATGCAGGTGGTCTGGTTCCGTCGGTCGACGGTGAAGTCGACAACCTGCTCGGCAACCGCCGCTGATTTTATACGTCTAGGGCATTTGCCCTGCCGATTTGTGTTGCGCTGACGTTACACTGGGGCCATGCCCCGGTTTTTCGCTGGCCGAACTCGGCGTCTTGAATCTTTTTCGCAATCTGCGCAAGTCACGCTGCTGGCTGCGCTGATCGCGTTGTCGTGGCCGCATGGCGCGGACGCGGCCGATCCCCAATCCGATCTCGATGCGGGTATTCAGGCGTTTCGCGCCTCGCAGCTGGAGCGCGCGCGGGTGCTGTTTCTGCGCGCTGCCGACGCGGGGCTGGACAGCCCGCGCCTGTTCTACAACCTGGGCGTGGTGCATTACCGCCTGGATGATCCGGAGACTGCTCAGGGGTATTTCCGGCGAGCCGCTGAGGATGACGGTACCCGGCAGATCGCAGAATACAACTTGGCCCGTTGCGCCCAGGCCCTGGGGCGTATGGCGGATGCAGCGTTGTGGTATGAGCGGGCTGCGGCGGGCGATGATCCAAGAATTTCGGCACTGGCGCGGCGTGCGGCCTCGGCGCTGGAGCCGC
Organism: Oceanococcus sp.; assembly: GCA_030147945.1. GTDB lineage: Bacteria > Pseudomonadota > Gammaproteobacteria > Nevskiales > Oceanococcaceae > Oceanococcus. Next base: position 57,518 of record JASBUL010000056.1, read on the forward strand.
GCCTGCGGCAACCCTGGTCATTGGAGGCACGCCTGTCCGGGGGCTTCGATTCCGCCGTGGTCGGGCTGGTTGATCAGGTCACCAGTCAGCCGACCGATGAGGCCGATGTGCTGCACGAGGTGCAGGCGGTTGCGGACTACCTTGGCCCCAGCCGGGACTGGGGTGAGCTTGCGGCGCGCATGCACGTTTACCACCTGGGCTATGACAGTGTGCATCAGGCCAATGTCCAGTCTGTTGGCGGGCGGGCGCGTTGGCAGCGTGACTGGAGCGCGCGTCAGCGCAGTACGCTGTCGGCCTCGCTGGCGCAGGAATGGCTGGATGGTCAGGCCTATCAGCTGCGTCAGGCGCTGGCGCTGGGCTGGAGTCATACCGTGGGCGCCTCGCGCCTGCTGCATGAGCTCGAGGTGGAGTGGCTGAATTCCCAATATGCCGGGGCCAATGGCATAGAAGGCTTGCGCGCCGATGTGTCTTCGGCCTGGCTGCGCAGGGCTTTTTCCGGCGTTGCGTTGTTGCGTGTATCGGGGCAGTACAACCAGCGCCGTCGTGACGAAAACTCGCCCTGGCGGTTTGCCGCGGAAGTGCTCTGGCGCAGTCCGCAAGTGGGGCCGTGGTATTGGGCGCCCGGCCTGCAATGGCGTGATTCACGCTTTCCCGACGGCGTGCTCCCGCGTGAGCAGCGCGTCCGTGTGATGCTGCGCGGCGGCAGTCCGATCAGTCCGAGCTGGGAGTCACGGGTGGATGTGCAGTACGAGCACAACCGCAGCGCCGACAGCAATCGCGAATATGAGCACTTGCGCTTGCTGATCAGTCTGGTCTGGTCCAAAGGGTAAGCACTATTACCAACAATGCGCTGTTATATTGCGGCGCTTGGCCTTCATAAGGCTTTTGTTGGTAATAAAGATTACACAGGAGTGCAGCGTGAAACGAGCGCCGATGGAATCGGACCTGGAACTGTTTCGGGATTCCGCCCGCCAGTTCTTTCAGAAGGAAATTCGTCCCCACAGCGAGCGCTGGCGTGAGGCCGGCATGGTCGACCGGGAGGCCTTTCTTAAGGCCGGCGAGATGGGTTATCTGTGCATGTGGGCGGATGAGCAGTACGGCGGCCTCGGGCTCAAGGACTTTCGTTATGAACAGATTTTGATCGAGGAAAACGGCCTGCATGGCGATCCGGGGTTTTTCATGACCCTGCACAGTCGCCTGGTCGGGCCGTACTTCGAGCATTTCGGCAGCGAGGAACAGAAGCAGCGTTTTCTGCCGGATTTCATCAGTGGCAAGAAAATTCTCGGCATCGCCATGACGGAACCGGACGCCGGCTCCGACCTGGCCGGCATGAAGTCACGTGCCGAGGACAAGGGTGACCACTGGGTGCTGAACGGTTCCAAAACCTACATTTCCAACGGCATCAACGGGGATGTGTTCATCGTTGCGGCCAAGACCAAGCCGGATCAGCCGCATGCGGTGAGTCTGTTCATCGTCGAGCGCGGGATGGAAGGTTTTGAGCGCGGGCGCAATCTCAAGAAGATGGGGATGAAATCGCAAGACACCGCCGAGCTGTTTTTCCGTGATTGCAAGGTGCCCAAGGAAAACCTGCTGGGTCAGCCGCATGCCGGCTTCTATCATCTGATGCAGGGGCTGGCTGAAGAACGCCTGATCGCGGCGGTGGGCAACCTGATCGGCTGTCGCGCGGCTTTCGATGTCACGCGTGAGTTCGTGCGCGAGCGCAAGGCCTTCGGCAAACCGTTGTCAAAATTCCAGAACACCCGCTTCAAGCTGGCAGAAATCGACGCCGAAATGGACATGATGCAGGTCTATGTCGACCGCATGGTGGAGGTGCATAACCAGGGCAAACTCAGCCCGGTGGACGCTTCGCGTGCCAAGTTGCTGACCAGCGAGTTGAATGGCCGCATGGTGGATCTTGGGGTGCAGCTGCACGGCGGGGCCGGTTACATGGATGAGTACCCGATCTGCCGCATGTACCAGGATGAGCGCATTCACCGCATCCTGGCCGGATCCTCGGAGATCATGAAGGAAATCATCGCCCGCGAAAGTCTCGATTGAGCAGTGTCGGGCACAAAAAAGCCGCGGCCTGTCCGCGGCTTTTTCGTTGTTCGCTGTTTCAGCTTTCCAGCGCGTCCAGATAGCGCTCTGCGTCCAGCGCGGCCATGCAGCCGGTGCCGGCTGAGGTGATGGCCTGGCGGTAGACGTGGTCCATCACGTCGCCGGCGGCGAATACGCCGGGCTTGGAGGTGGCGGTGGCGTCGCCTTCCAGGCCGCTTTTGACCTTGATATAGCCGCCAAGCATGTCCAGCTGATCCTGGAAGATCGCGGTGTTCGGTTTGTGGCCGATGGCGATGAACACGCCATGCACGTCCAGATCGGTGGTTTCACCGCTGCGATTGTCGCGGATGCGCGCACCGGTCACGCCCATGTTATCGCCCAGCACCTCGTCGAGTTCGTGGAACACGCGCAGGGTGATCTTGCCTTCCTCGACCCGCTGCATGAGCTTGTCGACCAGGATCTTCTCGGCGCGGAACTGATCGCGGCGGTGAACCAGATCCACGTGCGATGCGATGTTGGCCAGATACAGGGCTTCTTCGACCGCGGTGTTGCCGCCGCCAATGACCGCGACCGGTTTGTTGCGATAGAAGAAGCCATCGCAGGTGGCGCAGGCCGAAACACCTTTGCCCTTGAAGGCTTCTTCCGATTCCAGGCCCAGGTACTGCGCGGATGCACCGGTGGCGATGATCAGCGCATCGCAGGTGTATTCGCCACTGTCGCCGATCAAACGATACGGTTTCTGGTTCAGGTCGGTGGTGTTGATATGGTCGAAAATGATTTTCGTATCAAAGCGTTCGGCATGCTTTTGCATGCGAATCATGAGGTCGGGACCCTGCACGCCATCGGCATCACCCGGCCAGTTGTCCACGTCCGTGGTGGTGGTCAGCTGGCCGCCTTGCTCGAGGCCGGTGATCAGCACCGGATTGAGATTGGCGCGGGCGGCATACACCGCAGCGGAGTAGCCGGCCGGTCCGGAGCCGAGAATGATCAGACGGTGGTGTTGGGTTTCGCTCATGACATTCGTATCGTTGGAGAAGGGCGCGGGCTGCGCGTCACCCATATGGGGACGCGGCCCGGGGATTAAAGGTCGGCTGCGTTGTCGGCCAGGTACTCGGCCACACCCTGGGCGGTCGGCTTCATGCCGGCCTGGCCCTTGTTCCAGCCTGCGGGGCAGACCTCACCGTGCACTTCGGTGAACTGTAGCGCATCGAGCAGGCGAAGCATCTCGTCGACTTCGCGTCCCAGGGGCAGGTTGTTGACCACCTGATGCTGCACCACGCCTTCCTTGTCTATCAGGAACGAGGCGCGCAGAGCCACGCCGGCCTCCGGGTGGGCAATGCCGTAGGCGGTCACGATGTCATGGTTGATGTCGGCAACCAAGGGGAATTTCACCGGTCCAATACCGCCCTTGTCGACCGGTGTGTTGCGCCAGGCATAGTGAGAAAACTGCGAGTCAATCGACACGCCGATGACCTGAGCGCCGCGTTCCTCAAACGCCGCCACGCGGTGATCGTGGGCGATGATTTCCGACGGACAGACAAAGGTGAAGTCCAGCGGGTAAAAGAACAGGACCACATATTTGCCCTTGTAATCGGACAGTTTGAAGTCTTCGACGATGCTGCCATCGCCAAGCACGGCGGCGGCGGTGAAATCCGGAGCGGAACGTCCGACGAGTACACTCATGACAGACTCCTGTATTTTGAGCAAGAGGGTGGCGGCGTGTCGCGCCTTGCACAGTCGCGTGAAAACGCGCGTGGGCATTGACGCGGCGAGCGCCGTACACTGATCGATCAACACTAGCAATTCAAGCCATGTCCGAACGCAAATCCTTGTTTCGTCGTTTTTTCGGGGCCCTGGGCGCCATCTTCGACTTTTTCCGGCGCGCCGTGTTCATCGTCTTTCTGCTGATCAGCGCGGCGATGATTTATTTCGTCTACAGCGGCGGGCCGCCGGTCAAGGTCGACGACGGGATTGCCCTGGTTGTGGTCCCGTTCGGGCAGATCGTCGATCAGGATGACACCGACCCGCGGACCCAGCTGGCCGATGATTTCCTCGGCGAAGATCCGTCGTACACGGTGCTGGGTGATCTGCTCGACGCCATCGACAGCGCCGCCCAGGATGAGCGTATCAAGCTGCTGTTCCTCAAACTGGATACCGGTTTTTACGCCGGGCAGGCGCAGTTGGAGGAGCTGGCTGCTGCAGTCACGCGTTTTCGCAAGACCAGCGGCAAGCCGGTTTACGCCTATGCACCGGACATGGGGCAACAATCCTATTTCCTCGCTGCGGCGGCCGATGAGGTGTTCATCGATCCGCTGGGCATGGTGTTTCTGCAGGGTTACGAGAACTACCCGCTGTATTTCAAGGATGCGCTGGACAAGCTGGGTGTAACCGTCAACGTGTTCCGTGTCGGCGAATTCAAGTCGGCGGTGGAGCCGTTTACACGTGAGTCCATGTCGCCACAGGCGCGTGAGAACGCCCAGGGCTGGCTGGATGATCTGTGGCTGGGCTGGCGTGAGCAGGTGGCCGGGGCGCGCGGGCTTAGCGTTGAGGATTTGCAGCGCTACAGCGACGAATTTGCTGCGCGTCTGGCCGAGCATCAGGGCGACACCGCGGCGCTGGCCAAGGCTGCGGGGCTGGTCGACCATGTGCTGGGCTTGCACGAGATTCGGGCCATGGCCGGTGAGCTGGTCGGCATGGATGAAGAGCACGGCAGCTTCCGGCAGATTCCACACACCCGTTATCTGCGCGCCATCGATCGAGAGCGGCGGCATGTGGCGACGCAGACAAAACCGGCGCAGCCATTGCCTGAGGATGCCGGTGATATCTCCCTGATCGTGGTTCAGGGACAGATCGTGCCGGGCGAGAGCAGCATGGGCTTTGCCGGTGGCGAGACCTTGCGTCGGCTGATCGATCAGGCACGCGATGACGAGTATTCCAAGGCTCTGGTGCTGCGCGTGGACTCACCCGGCGGCAGCGTGTTCGCGTCCGAGCAAATGCGTCGCGCCATCGTGCGTTACCAGGCCAGCGGGCGCCCGGTGGTGGTGTCGATGGCCAGCGTGGCGGCTTCGGGCGGCTACTGGATCTCGATGAATGCGGACCGCATTCTGGCGCACGCGACGACCATCACCGGTTCGATCGGGGTGTTCGGACTGGTGCCGACTTTTGAGAACAGCCTCGACAAACTTGGCATCGCCACCGATGGGGTGGGCACGACCAACTGGTCCGGCGGCCTGAGCCCGGTGCGGCCGCTTTCGCCGGCGGCCCGTCAGGGCCTGCAAATGGTGGTGGAGAAGGATTACCGCAATTTCATCAGCCGCGTGGCCGAGGCGCGTGAGTTGCCGCTGGAGACGGTCGACAGCATTGCCCAGGGGCAGGTCTGGAGCGGTCAGGATGCGCTGGATCTGGGGCTGATCGATGCGCTGGGAGATTTTGATGTGGCGGTGGAGCAGGCGGCTGCACTGGCCGGGCTCAAGGAATTCGAGGTGGTGCCGGTCACGCCGCCGCTGGATATCCGCTTCCAGTTCCTGCAGAAGTTCTCGCAGCTGCGCAGCTGGATGCCAGATCCGCTGTCCCAGTGGCTGGGCGGCTGGATGCGGACGGTCAACGGCGTGATGCAGCGCTGGTCTGATCCGCGCGGGGTGTATGCCGATTGCCTGTGTGTGCCCTAGCTCATGCCGCAATTCGAGCGGCTCGGCCTGAGTCTGCACTACCGCGATCTGAGACCGGATGAGCCCAACGGGGAAAGCGTGGTGCTGCTGCACGGCCTGGGCAACAGCGGGCTGGACTGGGAGTTCCAGTGGCCGGCGCTGCTGGCCGCCGGCTACCGCGTGATCTGCCCCGACCTGCCCGGCTTTGGCGCTTCACGCCCCGGAGGAGATGGCCGTGCGGTGCCGGCCGAGAGGTTGGGGCCGGTCCCCATGGCGCATGATGTGGTGGCTTTGCTGGATACGCTGTCGATTGAGCGCTGCCACATGGTGGGGTATTCCATGGGCGGAGCCGTGGCCTATCAGTTTGCGATCGATCAGGCGCCGCGCGTGCTCACGCTGGGGATTATCAGCAGCGTGCCGTGCTTCGTGCCGCAGCGCCTGCAGGATCACTGGCAGTTCTGGCTGCGCCACGTGGTCAGTCGGGTGCTGGGTATGCAGCGTCTGGCTGGCAAGGTGGTGGAAGGGCTGTTTCCGGGGCATCCGGAGCTGATGGAAAAAATGCGTCCACGCTATGCCGAGAATGACCCCTGGGTCTACGCGCGCATGCTTGAAGCGCTGGCCAGCTGGGATGTGCGTCCGCGTCTGGGCGAGATCCAATGCCCGGTGCATATCCTGGCTGGTGAGTTCGATTATTTTCGTTTGCAGGATATCCAGGAGAGCATGCAGGGCTTGCCGCAGGCGCGCCTTGATGTGATCGCCGGTGCGACTCATGGCCTGCCCATGCTGATGCCGGATGCGGTCAATCACGCCTTGCTGGCGTTGTTTTCCTGTGCCAGCAGCGACTGCAGCGTCAGCGCCTGATTGGTGAAAATATGGCTGGCGCCTTGCTGTATGGCAAAGCGCAGGGCATTGCGTGATGCCGGAAAACCTAGCCCAACCCACTGGCCGCGTGCGATGTGGGGCTGCGCATGGCGGGCGCGCAGCAGGGCAAAGTGCCCGGCCAGGCCGGCGCAGTTGCGGTGCAGAGCGTAGCGGCTCATCTGCTCGACATTGCTGCGTGCAATGGCCACCAGCGCGCTGCTCGGAAAGCCCTGGCCGAGCCAGTCCAGGCTTGTGCAGTCCAGCGACATGAGGTGGTAGTCCTGGCCAGGCCTCAGCGCGGCCAGCGCTTCGCGCACGGCTTGCAGGCGCCGCTCTGACTGCGGGCGTGCTTCGGCCTTGAATTCCAGCATCAGGTGGATGCGTCCAGCATAGCGCTGGGCCAGTTCGGCGAGTGTAGGGGTGAACGGGAAGCGCTGGCGCAGTTCGGCGGCATCAAGGTCGCACAGACGTTGGTCGCAGCCGTAGATGCGGGCCAGATCCG
>JASBUL010000057.1 GCA_030147945.1 Oceanococcus sp.
ATGGCGTCATCATCGACGAGGCGCATCAGTTTCCCGATGTGCTGGCGCAGTTTTTCGGATTTGGCGTTTCGGCCCGGCAGTGTCGTGATCTGGGACGCGATATCGTCGACGCGGCCGATGCGTTTGGCGATATTCCGCAGCTCAAGGATCAGGTCGCCGCCATGGGCGACGCCCTGCAGCATCTGCTCGCCTGTTTTCCGTTCAGTCGCCAGCGTCTGGAACTCGACGACCTCATGCGCAATGCCGATTTCGTGGCCGAGCTGGACACCCTGACCGACATTTTCGAGCTGCTCAACAAGCAGCTGGAAGAGCAGGCCGGTCGTGGCCCGGAGCTGGCCACCGCGTGGCGTCGCGTGGGCAACGTGCTGACCCGCTTGCGCCGCTGGCGTCAGCACATCGACAGCAGCGACAACCAGACACCCCAGGCGGGCGATGAACTGGTGCGCTGGGCCGAACGGCAGACCAACGGTTTCAGCCTGCGGGCCATCCCCATGGATGTGGCCCCGGCCATGCAGACGGCGCGGGCGCGGCAAAGCGGGGCGTGGATTCTCACCAGCGCCACCCTGTCGGTGTCCGGTGCATTCCGCCATTTCACCGAGCGATTGGGGCTTGAAGACAGCCGTACGCTGGATATACACAGCCCCTTCGACTACGCAAACAACGCCCGCATGCTGTTGCCACGGCGGTTGCCGCCGCCCAACGACCGGGCCTATCCACGCGCTTTGCTGGAGCTGGGCAAACCGCTGATCGAGGCTTCGGACGGCGGCTGTTTCTGGTTGTGCACCAGTGCCCGCGCGGTCGAAGAGTACGCCCGCAGCCTGCGCCAGTGGGGCAAATACCGCGTCCTCGAGCAGGGCGAGCAGGAACGCACCCAGCTGCTCGACAATTTTCGCAATGATGGCCATGCCATTCTTGTCGGTACGGCCAGCTTCTGGGAAGGCGTCGATGTGCGAGGCGCGGCGCTTCGCCTGGTCATCATCGACCGTCTGCCTTTTGCCTCGCCCGACGATCCTCTGGTCAAGGCGCGCAGCCTGCAGCTGGAGCGCGAAGGGCGCAATCCGTTTTTCGAATTTCAGGTGCCGCAGGCGGTGCTGACCCTGAAGCAGGGTGCAGGCCGGCTGATCCGTGATGTTACCGACCGCGGCATGCTGGTCCTGGGCGACACCCGCATCCAGCGCATGCGCTATGGTCGCCAGTTTCTCGACAGCCTGCCGCCGATGACACCGATCTACGATGAAGCCGAAGCCGCCGCATTCCTGCAAGGGATACGACCATGAATCTGTTGGCCGTCGATTCGGCGGATGGCCAGGTATCGGTTGCCCTACTGCAAGGTGATGCACTGGACCTGCGCGTAAACCAGGACACGCGCGACAGCCTGAGCTGGCTGCAGCAGCAGGTCGAAGCCCTGCGCCAGACATTCACCGACTGGTCAACGCTGGATGCGCTGGTCTGCGGTGTCGGACCCGGTGGTTTCACCGGCGTGCGCGTGGCGGTGGGGTATGTACAGGGCCTGGGCCTGGCAACGGGTTTGCCTTGTCTGCCGGTCAACAGCCTGGATGCGCTGGCCTGGCGACTCTATCTGGATGGCGCCCGTGGCCCCGCCTGGATTGCCCTGGATGCGCGTATGAACCAACTCTACGCCGCGCGTTACAACCTGGCACAGGGGCCGCAGCGCGACGGGGATCTGCACCTGCTTGATGCGAATGCACTGGTCGATCAGCTCAGCCCCGATTGTCTGTTCGCGGGCCCCGGTTTCGAGGCCTGGCCCGAGCACTATGCTCAACACACCCATGCCGGTTTGCGACTGGATGCGGCAGCTGTCGCCCTGGCTGCCCATCACATGGGCCTGGATGCGGCCGGCCCGGCCGCAGAGCTGCAGCCAATCTACCTGCGCAATCAGGTGGCCAAAACGCTGGCCGAACGACGCACCGAGAAAAACGCCAGCTAAAGCGCCCCGCTGGCGCGCAACAGCGCTGCCACCGCCTCAGCCACTTGCGCATAACCCTGTGCATTGGGGTGGATCGCATCGGACTTGGTCGCCTTGTTGCCCAGCACCTCGGACAGAATCTCGTTCTCCAGCGGCAGCTGATAGGTTGTCGCCAGCTCTTCGTACAGCGGGTGCGCCTCAAGGCCGATCAGGGCCGGCGTAGGCACCCCAAGCAGCATGACAGCGACGCCCTGATCGCGCGCCCGTTCAATCATGCTGACCATGTTGTTGCGGGTGACCGTCAGCGGCACCTTGCGCAGGAAATCGTTGCCCCCCAGACACAGTATGAGCAGATCCGGGCGGTGCTCATCCAGGGCCTCATCAAGTTTGGCCAGGCCATCCGTTGTCTTGTCACCCGGGGTGGCCTCGACCACCACCGTACGCCCGATCAAGCCAGAAAGTATTGCCGGATACGCCTGCTCGCGGCGTGCGCCGGTGCCATACGTCAGGCTGTCACCAAAGGCCAGAATGACCGCGTCATCACCCAGGTAGGGCAGTGCAGGTGGCGGCGCGCTGCGACTGCACGCCGCCGCAAACAGGCTCAGGCAGAGTAGGATGACGGCTTTTCGCCAAGGGAAGAACTTCAGCATGCTGTACCAACTGGGTGAACGAACACCGCAACTCGACGGCGGCAATTTTGTGGCGGATGACGCCCGCGTCATCGGCTCCGTGCAGCTCATGCAGGATGCCAGCATCTGGTTCGGCTGTGTACTGCGCGGTGACAACGATGACATCGTGATCGGTGAACGCAGCAACATTCAGGACGGGTCCGTACTGCACACCGACCCGGGCATCAAGTTGATTGTGGGTAACGATGTGACGGTCGGTCACCAGGCCATGCTGCATGGCTGCACGATCGGCGACAACACGCTGATCGGCATTCAGGCGGTCATCCTCAACCGCGCCAAGATCGGCAAGAACTGCATTATCGGCGCTGGCGCATTGATTCCGGAAGGCAAAGAAATTCCCGACAATTCGCTGGTCATGGGTACCCCCGGCAAAGTGGTCAAGGAGAATCCGCCCAACGTGGCCGCCATGCTCAAGATGCAGGCGGCGCACTATGTGCAGAATGCTCATCGCTATCTGAGCGATCTCAAACCGCTGTAAGACCACACCACACACAATGGCATCGCATGCACGATGCCGACTCACAAGAACATCATTTGGGGGGAGACCCATGACGACACCGTCCCGCGCGCTGCTGGGCGCGCTCTGCCTGTGCTTGCTGGCCGCATGTTCAGGCGCCGACCGCACGCCCACTCAGGCCAGCAACACCGATACCGGCAGCCCCCCGTCATCGTCCCCTGCTGACAAGACCCTGGCCGATCTGTGCATCGCCGTCGGCGGCAACGCCGTGCTGTGTGACGCCCTCACCGCTGTGGGTCTCAGTGCGGCCGACTTCCCGGGCATACGCAGCGTCCCGGACCTGGCCTGTGCCGATGACTACCTGGCCACCGCACGGCTGCCGGTGAATCCGTTGCCCTTCGCGATCGTGCCGGAGGACACAACCGGGCAGGGTGGTGGCCCGGCCGAACCCGAGGTGGCGCGAGCCTTGCCCGGCTTGATCCATCAGCGTGGTCCCACCGCCAGTTTCACGCATGAATTCGATTTCGCCGTGCACGAAGGGCGCATCTACAGCCGTCCAAGGCCACAAACCACCGGCGTGGAGGAAGCCTGGCATGAGGTGCTGCTGCCGCGCTGCCTGCACGGTCAGGTCAGCGAAATTTCCGCGGATGGTTTTGTCCTGCTCGCAGCCAATGCGCAACGTGACATCTACACGCTGGATTTTGGTGACAGTGGCTGGACACGCCGCTGGGGACCACTGTTCTGGCTCGATATGGGCGTCACCATTCCACCGGATGTGACGCATTGGGCTGCCTCTGAACTGCACTCCGGTTTCGATGAATACTTCGTCGATATCGCCGGTCGCAAGAATGATTTCTGGGGCATATTGATGCTCTACATGCTGCGTGGCGATGGCCAGCGCATCACCCATTTCGATCCCTGGCTGCCGGCCGACGAAAGCCGCGAAATCTGCCCGCCTGAAGAAGGCGCGGCCATGATGGAAGGCTTATCGGCCAGCGGCTCCACCATGATGGTGGTGACCAGTCGTGGGCGCATCTACACGCGCCTGTATGACTTCGATATCTCCGGTGCCAATACCGTGTTGCACGACTATTCCTGGTATGATCAGGAGGGTGTGGAGGACTACAAGATTCAGCTGCCCGCACCGGACTGGATACGTCACCCGGACGTTCCCGGCAGCGTGACCAACCGCGTCAGCATTCGCAAGATCAGCCCCGGCACCGAACACCGCATCATGCGCATCGAAGGTATGGATGCCTCCGGCAACAGCGGATTCTGGGAAAAGGACATCAGCGAGCTGGGTGATGAAGCCTGGCATTTCGTCTTCACCGGCCAGGCGCTGCAGGGCAAAGTGTTGCCGACCCAGGGTCCGCATGAACAGGAGGTCCAACGATTCGACTATCAGGGCATGATCGCAGGCCATCCGGCACGCGTGAAAGGCTTCCGCCCGTACTGCTCGCCCGCCACGCTGGAAATTGATTTCGGCGAAGAAACTTTGCCGCTGACCCTGCACAGCCTGGATGGGATGCGTCAGGAACGTCGTGCACCAGGGCTGGATGCGTTCCCGCACTATTACCGCAGCGCTCTGGAAGTCCCGCAAGACATCTGGGACAAGCGCGACAGCTTGAGCGCGGACATCCAACAATTCATTGGCAACCATTTCAACGAGCGCCAGTTGCCCGGCCCGATGCAGGCCACCCTGAACCTGATGCAATTCCAGGCACCGTGCTGGAACCTTGTCCGACTGCACGACAATCTCGGCGACTATGTGACCCAGCCCCCCTTGCCGGATGTCGGAAATGTTGCTGCGGAGAGTCCGCTGCTCAGCGCATTGGTGCCGGAGTTATTGTCCAGCGATCCGGATCTGGCTGCGGTTTTTCCGGCGCTGGGTGAAGGCGTGCTCGGACTCGGACTCAGGCCGTGTCCGGTGACCTTGCCCTAGCCAGGCCCTGCTAACGCGCTGGCGGGCGCAGATACACGTCGTAAACCACGCGTCCGCCGCCAAAACTGAGATCCGGCTTGGCCAGTCGCACCTTGGCGCCGCGCGGCGGACGTTTGAGCACAACGCGGCGCGCCCCACTGTCCATGGCACGCTGCCACAGCTGCTGTGCATCAGCGTCGGGCCCGACCAGGCTCTGCATGATCTGCATCTCAAGCGCAGGGGCGGCACGGCGTCCAGTGTCGGGAAACATGGGATCAAGAAAGATCGCATCGGCTGTTGCGGCCTGAAGACTGCGCCCGTCATCGTGGCGCAGACGGATACGCGCCGCCGTCTCATCAGTGGTCCGGTCGAGCGCATCGCGCAGCAGGGCATGGATCAACGGATGGCGCTCGTACCAGTCCATGCTCGCACCCAGACTGGCCAGGCACCACGCGTCTCGCCCCAGGCCAGCCGTGGCATCCACGATGTAGGCGCCAGGATGCTTGTGCAGGCCGCAGGCTTTGGCCAGAGGTTGCTGACGTCCGGCCGAGACGCGTCGACGCATCTCGGCACTGAAGAAATCAATCCGCAAGGGCCGTTGTCGAGGGTTTTGCGCATCACCAACCACCAGTTCGCCGGCCTCACGTCGCAACACCCAGCGCGTGCTGGCCTCGGCAAGCGGCAGTGACAGCCCGGCCAGCGCGGGGTCGTCGGGTGCTAGCACATGCCCGGCGCCGGCCAGCTCGGGATGCCCAAACTGCTCCATTGCGCGTTTATCCACCGGCGCCCGCCATCATCCTCAGGCACCACTCAGGGCGTCGCGCCTCCGCATCCGGGATCACGCCATGGTCAGGGCCGGGCCAGCTGGCAAGGCGTGCGTAGCGGCCGGTCATGAATGCGGGCTAGAATCGATCATCAATGCATTATGCCGATGCCCAGGCGGGCAAGGCACCCAATTCCTGATTTTATGAACGCACTGGAACAACTCGGCCAGTTGAGCACGCTGGTTGCAGACAGCGGCGACCTCGACGCCATTCGCCGCTTCAAACCCACTGACGCCACGACCAATCCGAGCCTGATCCTGGCCGCGGCGAGCACCGATCATGCCGCCACTTGGGCACGCGAAGCGCTGGCGACAAGTGGCGGCAACATCGACCGGGCGCGCGAGAAACTGACCGTCCGCTTCGGCTGCGAAATTCTCAAATCCGTGGGCCGCTATGTCTCTACGGAAGTCGATCCGCGAGCATCCTTCGACACCCAGAAAACCATACAGGCGGCCGAACGCATCATTGCGGACTACGCCGCCGCCGGGGTCGGCCCCGAGCGGGTGCTGATCAAGATCGCTTCAACCTGGGAAGGCATCCGCGCAGCGCGCGTGCTGGAATCGCGCGGCCTGCGCTGCAATATGACGCTGCTGTTCGGTTTTGCCCAGGCGCGCCAGTGCGCCGACGCCGGGGTCACCCTGATTTCGCCATTTGTGGGCCGCATCCTCGACTGGCATGTGGCCAATGGCCTCAAGGTCGAAAGCCCTGAGCAGGATCCCGGCGTGCAGTCGGTGCGGCGCATCTACCGCTGGTACAAGGCGCACGGCTACCCCACGCAAGTCATGGGCGCGAGCTTCCGCAACACCGGCGAAATTCTGGCCCTGGCCGGCTGTGACCTGCTGACCATCGCACCCAAGCTGCTCGATGAACTGGCCGCGGACACCAGCACACGGGTTGAGGCCCAGCTGAGCGCTGGTCAGACCAGCGAGGATCCTCGCGAAATCCCCGACGAGGCCCGCTTTCGTGCGGAACTCAACGACGAAGCCATGGCCACCGAAAAACTCGCCGACGGCATTCGCCGCTTCGCCGCCGACCAGGCCAAACTGGACAGCTGGCTGGCCTCTCTGGCGTGATCCGCACTCAATTGGTTGATCGGCTCGAGGACGTACTCGAGCACACCCACGCCGAGCATCCGCGCCGCATGGCGCGCTGGGAACTGCCCCTGGGGCTGGATTACGTCTTGCAGAAGCGCTGGACCCGTCGACTGCGACCGGCCAGTGTGCTGGTCGGTGTTCGCGACAAGGATGCGCCCAGCATCATCATGACGGTGCGCTCGGAAAACCTGCGCGCGCACGGCGGGCAGATCAGCTTCCCCGGCGGGCGCAAAGACGAGGGCGACGAATTCCCTGTGGGCACGGCCTTGCGCGAAGCCCAGGAAGAAATCGACCTTGATCCCGCCGCGGTGAAGGTGATCGGCTATCTCGACGATTACCCGACCATCTCCAAGTTCCGGGTCACTCCGGTGGTGGCCCTGGTGGATGCTGATGCGCCCGTGCACTCGGACTCCGAAGAGGTCGCGGAAGTGTTCGAGCTACCGCTGTCCTTCGTCCTCGAACGACGCAACTACCAGATGCGCAAACTCGGCCGTCTGGGGCTCAAGTACTACGAGCTGAACTACAAGCACTACCGCATCTGGGGCGCCACGGCCGGGATGCTCTATAACCTGCAGCAGATGTTCGAAGCCCATGAGCTGGTCTGATCACAAGGCCGATGCCGCAGCGCCCCTGAGCGAGGCCCGACGCCTGCAACAAGCGGCGGCCGAACTGGGTTTTGACTGGCCGGATCTGCCACCGCTGTGGGACAAACTCGAGGAAGAACTGGGCGAGTTCCGTGAAGCGGTGGACAGCGGTGACCGCCAGGCCATGCAGGACGAGCTGGGTGACCTGCTGTTCATGCTGGTCAATTTCTCTCGCTTTCTGAAGCTGTCACCAGAGCAGGCGCTGGACAGTGTCAATCGCAAGTTCATCAGGCGTCTACGCCATGTCGAACACAAGCTGACCGAACATGGCCGAGACTGGGCCGACTGCACGCTGGATGAACTGGAAGCCTGGTGGCAGGACGCCAAGAAACCTCAGGCTTAAAAAAATGCCTGCAGAAATGCAGGCATTTTCGTGCAATACGGCTTGGAATACGCGATGCGTTAGAACCCCAGCGTGGTCAGATCCGGTTCCTGTGACGCCGGACTCATGTCCAGGATGCGTTCACCCAGAATGACACCGTTGATCTGGATGCTGTCGATCCATGCATCTGCAGTGCCATTTTCGTGGACGAAGCGGATGACCTGGATACGGTAATCCTCACCCAGCGCCTCGACCGCGTTGTCATGCATGGCATCACGGGTGCGCTCCGCACTCAGCATCGGCATATTTTCCGCTCGCCACGCGGCGTACTGGGTAAAGAACTTCATTTTCAGCCAACGGCCCTGAGTACAGTCGCCTTGCCATTCGACAAATACATCCGCGCTGTGGTCGCCGGAAGCAGACTCCAGCACCAGCCAGAAACGCGGCGTACCCGTCTCGTCGCAGCTGCCGTTAAGCGGCATGTACTGCGCTGACAGAGCGCTCAGATCGGACAGCTGCAAGTCTTCCTGCACGAAGAAGCTGACCGACATGAAATCGCTGTCTTCTGTACGGCTGTGCTCGGAGAAGTGCATGGCCTCACCACTGCCCGGTGAAAAACGGGTCGGAATACCCCAGCGCACATTGCGTGAGGCATACCAGCCCAGGCCCAGGCCAGGCAAAGCTGCTTCAGTTCCGGAGAGCCCCAGCAACACACCGGCGTCATCTTCACCAAAGTTGGAATAGAAACCGAGATCCGTCGATGGATCACCCAAGGTCGCATCATTGACCTTGATCGAATCCACCCAGGCTTTGGGGCCGAAACCGCCACCGGCATTCTGCCCCAGGAACTGGATGCGGATCCCCCAGATTTCGTAGTCGTCGCCACCCTCGACCTGAGCCCACTGGTGCGCCTGTTGCTGCGAGGCGAACGCCAGCCCTCCGGATGAGGACCAGTCAGCCTGGGTGTCGTTGAGCATATCGACGATGTTCCAGATGCCTGCACTGCAGCTTGCTCCGGGTTTGAGCGTGGCGCGCACACGCGGCCCACTGACCTGGTTGCTGTTGATCAGGATTTCTGCGCGGACACTGTTGGCCGGGCAGCTCTGCGCCTGCTCCGGGAACAGATGAAACTTGAGCTTGCGCAGCGCATCGATCTGCAAAGGTCCGGCTGGAAAGAAGCTGACCGACACATAATCCGCATCGGCATCCACCGAGCGCTGCTCGGCATCATAGAGCAGGGCGTAGCCGTTCTTGTTGCGCGTCGGCTGAGCCCAGTAGCCGTTGAACGACTCGAAATAGCCCGAGTTTGAAAAGGAATCGCCCGCAGCGTCGCGAACGACAGGCGCCAGCGCTGAACTGACCGGTTCGACAGCTTCAGCAAGATCGCCGAGCGAGCCCAGCTGGGCATGCACCGACGTCGACACAATCACGGCCCCCAAAGCCGCTATGCCGGGTTGGATTTTCATTGATTTATTCTCCTAGCGTGAACGAAAGGTCTAACCCCACGGTGCCGGTCCCTGTCTATGCAGCGATCACAGCACCAGACCACTGACGGCGAGTCAGTCGTACGCGTAAGAACCCCCTCCGGGATCAGTTCCCCGCAATGATATTTTACACGATCAGCGCGGCCGAATCGTTCCCTCAAGCCAAACGGTTCATCCCGTTGAGCGCCGCAACCCGGTAGGCTTCGGCCATGGTCGGGTAGTTGAAGGTGGTTTCGATGAAGTAATCCAGGCCAGGGCCACCATTTTGCGTGGCCATCACGGTCTGACCGATGTGGATGATTTCCGATGCCCGGTCGCCAAAGCAGTGCACGCCCAACACCTCGCGTGTATCGGCATGGAAAATCAGCTTGAGCATGCCCACGGTTTCACCGGCCATCTGGGCCCGCGCCAGGTGTTTGAAGTAGGCGTAGCCGGACTCGTAAGGCACGTTGGCAGCGGCCAGTTCCTGCTCGGTGCGCCCCACCGATGACAGTTCCGGGATGGTGTAGATACCCGCTGGCATCAGATCAAACAGTTCGTTGACCCGCTCCGGATTGAGCCGGTGAGACAAGGCGAAACGTCCCTGGTCATAGGCACTCGACGCCAAGGCCGGGTAACCGATAATGTCGCCCACCGCATAGATATGCGGGATGTCGGTCTGATAGGCCTCGTTGACGCTGAGCTGCCCACGCGAATTGACCGGCAGGCCTAGATCCTCCAACCCCATACCGGCCGAGTTGCCGGTGCGGCCGTTGGCCCACAGCAGCACGTCAGACTTGAGCCTGCGGCCTGATTTCAGATGTAGCACCACGTCATGCTCACGCGCTTCAACGTGCGAATATTCTTCGTTGTGCCGGATCGTGATGCCCTGATCACGCAGGTGATAGGACAGGGCTTCACTGATCTCCTCATCCATGAACGACAACAACCGTCCCTGGGTGTTGACCAGATTGACCTTGATACCGAGATTGGCAAAGATCGATGCGTACTCGCAGCCGATCACACCGGCACCATAAATGGTGATGGAGCGCGGGTGTTCCTTGAGTTTGAGGATGGTGTCGCTGTCGAGAATGCGCGGGTGATCGAAATCCAGCCCCTCGGGATGATAGGGCCGAGAGCCGGTGGCGATCACGATGGTCTTGGCCTTGATCTGCGCCACGGTGTGGCGCTCATGCTCAATCATCAGCGTATGCGCGTCTTTGAAGCGCGCCGCACCTTCGATGATCGGCACATCATTGCGCTCGTAGGCGCGGTGGCGACTGGCAACCTGGCGCCCGACCACGCCGCCCGCGGTTTCCAGCAGTTCCGGGTAGGTCACCCGGATCTGACGCCGCAGGGATTGCAGCAGCGGATTGTGACGCACCTCGTTGATCTGCTTGACCGCATAGCGCAAGGCCTTGCTGGGTATGGTGCCCCAGTGGGTGCAGCCTCCGCCGACATCCACATAGCGTTCGATGACCACCGTGCTGAGGTGGTTCTTGGCCGCCATCATGGCAGCCCCTTCACCGGCAGGGCCGGTGCCGATTATGGCGACGTCAACGTTGTACTTTTTCACTTGAGACTGCGGTAGAGGTCCTGAAACTGCTTGGAGATTTTGTGCGAGGGCGCAAGGTAGACCAGCGGAATCGACTGATCATGTGACTCCTTGACCTTGATTGAGCTGGCCAGACGGGTCTTGAGTATCGGCATACCTTCTTCGGTCAGTTCCTTGACCAGCCGCTGTGGCAGATTGGCGCGCTCCTGAAACTGATTGACGATGATGCCTTCGATACTCAGATCGTCGTTGTGGTCGGCCTGAATCTCTTCGATATTTTCAGTCAGCGTGTACAGGGCCTGACGGGCAAAATCGTCGCAGTCGAAGGGAATCAGGCAGCGGTCGGCCGCGATCAGGGCCGAACGGCTGTAGAAATTCAGCGCCGGTGGGGTGTCGATATAAATCTCGTCATAATCCGACAGCTTGCTCAGGGCATTGCGCAGCTTGTAGATCTTCTGGCGTGATTCCAGCTTGACGATCAGATGCTCAAGATCCGGATGCGCCGCAACCACATGCAGGTTGTCGAACGGGGTGGGGGCGATGTGCGGGCGCAGGTCGGCAGCCTTGAGGCTGCGCCCCAACGTGCCTTCGAAGAAGTCCGCCATGCTGCTCGGTGCCGGCGTATCCTGGCTGCCCAGCAGGTACTGGCTGGTGTTGCACTGAGGATCCAGATCCACAACCAGGGTCTTGCGTCCGCGCGATGCGCTGATCGCGGCCAGATTGCACACGATCGTGGTTTTGCCCACACCACCTTTTTGATTGAACACCACTCTGCGCATGCCAACTCCCACGGGCGATTTTCAGGTGGCGCAATGTTAGCGCAAGCCCTGCTGCATGGCACAATACACGGGTGAATAAATTGGACTGAATGTGGACTCAAGTCAGCACATCGAAATACCCACCTATGACAAGCTGCTGGGCGAAACCGCACGCGTCAGCTGGGCCGAGATCGAACGCATGTTCGCCGTTGGCCGGGTGGTCGAAGTCGCCGAACCGCTGGATCTTATCGACGTGGCGCAAGCGTTTGCCGACGATGACAAGGATCGCGTGCGCGACTGGATGCAAGCCGGGCAGGTTGGCCATCTGGCCGATCACAATGCCGCCCGCTGGGCGGCGGACAACTCCTTGGAGCTGTGGGCCGTGGTGGTCAGCCCCTGGGTGCTGGTTCAGGAACGTAGCAAACGCTAAAAAAAAAGCGGCCCTGGGGCCGCTTTTCACCTCCGCCTTGATCCCTCAGGCTGCCTTTGCTGGCTTGAAATCTGGTTTTTCGCGCACCGCACAGTCCGGGCAGGGCCAGTCGTCTGGCAGCGCCGCCCATGGCGTACCCGGGGCATAGCCCTCACGCGGGCAGCCTTCGGCCTCGTCGTAGATGTAGCCGCAATCCGTGCAGGCGTAGCGGGTTGCTCCGGTCGCAGCATGCGCAGTGCTGGGGCTTTCGCTGTCATGGTGCGCGTCGCTGAGTCCGGCGTCCGGTTCAGCACGCTGCCAGCGCGCCAGCAACGCTTGGCGCTTGGGCGCATGCAAATGGGCTTTGCTGATGTCGCCGTTGTGGTGCGCCGCCACCAGCGGATCCATGACCCGGAACCACAGCCACGGCACATAGGCCAGCATCAGCATCGAGGCATAACCGGACGGCAGCTGCGGGCTTTCGTCGAAATGGCGCAAAGCCTGAAAGCGACGGGTCGGATTGGCGTGGTGATCGGAATGACGCTGCAGCTGGTACAGCACCAGATTGGTCACAATGTGATTGCTATTCCAGGAATGGCGTGGTGCGCAGCGCTCGTAACGACCATTTGCGGCTTTCTGACGCAGCAGGCCGTAGTGCTCGATGTAATTGATGACTTCAAGCAGGCTGGCGCCGAAAAAGGCCTGTGCAAAGAGGAAACTCAGGGCCCATGGCCCCAACCACAGGGCCAGCCCGCCAAACAGCACGGCCGTCATGGCCCAAGCCTGCAGATTGTCATTCTCCAGGGCCCATACGCTCTTGCCCTTGCGCTGCAGGCGCTGCTCTTCGATCTCCCAGGCTGAACGCACGCTGCCAAGCATGGTCCGCGGCAGGAAAGCCCAGAACGATTCGCCCATGCGTGAGCTGGCCGGATCCTCCGGCGTGGCCACGTTCTTGTGATGGCCACGGTTATGTTCCACGTAAAAATGTCCGTATGCCACCGGGGCTAGGGTCAGCTTGGCCAACCAGCGGTCCAGGCTTTCTTTCTTGTGACCCAGCTCATGCGCCGTATTGATCGCCACGCCATTGATGGTGCCGCAGGTCAACGCCAGACCCAGGATGGTCCAGCCGCCCAGATCCCCGGTCATGAATACCCAGGCTCCCAATATGGTCATAGCGAACTGGGCTGGGATGTAGGCGTAGACGATCAGACGGTAGTAGGCATCATTTTCAAGCCGCTCGACCGCAGCTTCGGGCGGGTTGCTGCGGTCGGTCCCGATCAGACGATCAAACAGCGGAATGACGACATACATCAAGATCGGCCCGCCCCAGGCAAACACGCTGTATCCGGTCAGGGAGAACAACGCCACGGACAGGAAACCGAGCGTTGGCAACAGGGGACTCAGCAGCCACAGGTAGCGTTTGCTGTCCTGCCACTGCATCGCATCCGAAACGGACATGGATTGGGTTGTGCTCATGCTGATTCTCCTCATGGCTATTCTGGTGCACGGCCCGCCTCGAGGCCATGACATGCAAGCATTGTGAGGCGCTGCTCGCACCGCGGCTTGTCATTTCTTGACAAGTGCCTGTCATTTTCAGACAGTTCAGGTATGAACACCACGTCCACCAGCGACACCAAGGACCTGCGCATCCCGGCTCGCTATTACGCCCGGGTCGCCGACCTGCTGCTGCGCGATGGCGTGGATGTGGATGATTTGCTGCGACCGCTGGGCCTTGATCTGGGCACTTTGAGCCAGCCCGGCGCCACCTTGCCGTTGTATCAGGTCGACCTGATGGTCCAGGCCGGAGTGCAGATGACAGGGCGTCGTGACCTCGGTTTTGAACTGGGCAAGTCGCTCAAGCTGAGCTCGCATGACATCGTCGGCTACGGCATCCTGAGCAGTCCGAATGTGGATTACGCGTTGCGCCTGGTTTCACGCTTTTTCCGCTTGATCATGCCCAGCTTCCAGGCCCGTTACCGGCGTGACCAGCGGCATATGGAATTCACCTTCCAGGCCGTCGCGGCCACCTCGCAGGTGTGCCTTGATGTGCATCTTGAGGCCCTGGCCACGGCCGCGCACTTTGAAATCCGGGAACTGATGCAGGGCCAGATGCCCGACTACGCGCTGTATCTGTCGCTGAGTGAGCCTGTGCACGTGCAGCGCTATCAGGAGTTGCGCGAGGCGCGCTGCCACTTCATACCCTCAGTGCCCCCGGAAGTGCGCTTCGTATTCCCGGCCAGTGCTGGCGACAAAGCCCTGGCCCTGGCCGACGACGTGGCCCTCAAGGCGGCTGAGGAACGCTGTCGCAGCATGGTCCAGCGCGCCCTCAACCGACAGGATGTCAGCGGCTGGGTGCGCATGATGCTGCGCGAAGCCCGCCACGGCATGCCCAGCATGGACGAAATGGCCCACACCCTGAACATGTCGCCACGCTCTTTAGACCGATATCTGCAGCGAGAGGGAGCCGGCTACCGTGCCCTGTTGCAACAGGTGCGACACGAACGGGCGCAACGTCTGCTGCTGAACAGCGGCACGTCGATCACCCAGATTGCACTGGAACTGGGATACACCGATGCGGCCAACTTCACCCGCGCGTTCCGCAAGATCGAAGGCGTAAGCCCCAGCGTATTCCGCACCCGCCCCACATAAAAACGCCCCGCAATGCGGGGCGTTGATGGTGTGCTGCGGGCCTGAGCTTAGGCCGCTGCGAGCTGGCGAATCACGTACTGCAGGATGCCGCCGTGCTCGTAGTAATCCCACTCCTTGGGCGTGTCGATGCGCACCTTGGCCTGGAACGTGGTGACCTTGCCATCGTCCGTGGTGGCGGTCACGCTCACGCTCTTGGCTCCGCGCTGCAGACCTTCGATGTCGTAGGTCTCAAGCCCGGTCAAACCCAGGGATTCGTGGCTGTCGCCGTCAGCAAATTGCAACGGCAGCACGCCCATACCGACCAGATTCGAGCGGTGAATGCGTTCAAAGCTTTCACAGATCACAGCTTTCACGCCGAGCAGAATCGTGCCTTTGGCCGCCCAGTCACGGGATGAACCGGTGCCGTATTCCTTGCCACCCAGCACCACCAGCGGGGTGTTTTCGGCTTTGTACTTCATCGCCGCTTCGTAGATCGACATCTGCTCGCCATCGGGCAGATGACGGGTCCAGCCGCCTTCGGTGCCGGGTGCGATCTGATTGCGCAGACGCACATTGGCGAAGGTGCCGCGCATCATCACCTCGTGGTTGCCGCGACGGCTACCCAGCGAGTTAAAGTCGGCCTGCTGTACCCCTTTGGACATGAGGTATTCCCCCGCATCCTGATCCGGCTTGATCACACCCGCAGGCGAGATATGGTCCGTGGTGATGGAGTCACCCAGCTTGGCCAGGCACCGTGCGCCTTTGATCTCGCCGATGTCGTCGGTCTCTAAAGACATGCCTTCGAAGTAGGGCGGATTCTGCACGTAGGTCGATGTGCTGTCCCATTCGTAGATCTTGCCGGTGGGGATTTCCAACCCTTGCCAGCGTGCATCACCGGCATAAACATCGGCGTAGCGGGTCTTGAACATGTCCGAATTCAGGCTCGCCGCGAGCGTCTCCTGAATTTCGGCGTTGCTCGGCCAGATGTCCTTGAGATAGACATCATTGCCATCCTGATCCTGCCCAAGTGGCTCATTGACCAGATCGATATCGACCGTACCGGCCAGCGCGTAGGCCACCACCAGCGGTGGTGAGGCCAGGAAATTCATGCGCACATCGGAATGCACTCGACCTTCGAAGTTGCGGTTGCCGGACAGCACCGACGTTGCGACCAGATCGTTGTCCTGGATGGCCTGGGAAATCGCTGCTTTGAGCGGCCCCGAGTTGCCGATGCAGGTGGTGCAGCCATAGCCCACCACGTGGAAGCCCAGCGCTTCCAGGTCATCCATGAGGCCGGCTTTGTTGAGATAGTCGGTCACCACCTGGGAGCCCGGCGCCAGAGACGTCTTGACCCAGGGTTTAACCTTCAGGCCACGCGCCGCAGCTTTCTGCGCAACCAGGCCAGCGCCAAGCAGCACAACCGGGTTGGAGGTGTTGGTGCACGAGGTGATGGCTGCAATCACCACCGCGCCATCGGAGAGTTCGAACGACTCGCCATCAATCTCGAGTCGAGCCACGCCGGACTTGACCACCGGGCCACCTTCGCTTTCCAGACGCGCCTCGGCCTGCGACTTCTCGCTACGCTCGGCCACCATCGGCTTCAGATGACTCTGGTAGCTGGATTTCATGTCGGACAGCAGAATCCGGTCCTGCGGGCGCTTGGGCCCGGCCAGCGAGGGCTGCACGGTGGACAGATCCAGCTCCAGCACGTGGCTGTACTCGGCATCGGGATCGTCATCATGACGCCACATGCCATTGGCCTTGGCATAGGTTTCCACCAGCGCCAGTTCGTCTTCATCACGACCGGTCAGCTTGAGGTAATTGATGGTCGCCTCATCAACCGGGAAGATGCCGCAGGTGGCGCCATATTCCGGTGCCATATTGGCGATGGTGGCGCGATCCGCCAGCGGCAGATCAGCCAGGCCTTCGCCGAAGAATTCAACGAACTTGCCCACCACACCGAGCTCTCGCAGGCGTTCGACTATGGTCAGCACCAGGTCCGTGGCAGTGACACCTTCCGACAGCTTGCCGGTCAGGCGATAACCGACGACCTGCGGAATCAGCATGGTCACCGGCTGGCCCAGCATTGCGGCTTCGGCTTCGATGCCGCCCACGCCCCAGCCCAGCACACCGATGCCATTCACCATGGTGGTGTGCGAGTCGGTGCCGACCACGGTATCCGGGTAGGCCACCCCAGTTTCCTTGCCGAAAACCACGCGGGCGAGGTATTCGATGTTGACCTGATGAACAATGCCGGTATCCGGCGGCACAACCTTGAAGTTATCGAATGCGGTCTGGCCCCAGCGCAGGAAGGCGTAGCGTTCCTTGTTGCGGTCGAACTCGATCTTGGCATTGAGATCCAGAGCATCGTTGCTGCCGGATTTGTCGACCATCACGGAGTGGTCGATTACCAGCTCAACCGGCACCAGCGGGTTGATCTTGGTCGCATCGCCACCCAGCTTGGCCACCGCATCACGCATCGCGGCCAGATCGACCACGCAGGGCACACCGGTGAAATCCTGCAGGATCACGCGGGCCGGAGTGAACGCGATTTCCGTGCTGGGTTCTGCCTTGGGATCCCAGTTGATCAGGGCGTTGATGTCGTCCTTGGTGATGTTGACGCCATCTTCGTGGCGCACCAGGTTCTCCAGCAACACCTTCAGGGAGTAGGGCAGACGGTCGAGTTGAGCCTGAGAGGCCACCGCGCCGAGACGGTAGTAATCGTAAGACGTGCTGCCAACCGCGAGTTGGCCGCGAGCACCGAAGCTATCGGTCATGAACAGATCTCCCTGTTTTGAAAGAGGGGACAGCGGAGCGCCAAAAGCGCTCGAATTCGGGGCGCAAATTATACCGAATTCTGACGCCTGCCTGCCTCGGCGACATCCGGTGCAGCACCTTGTTCGGGCACGGCGCGGGCAATCACGGCACTGCCCAGGCACTCTTCATCCTGATAGAAAACGGCCGATTGACCGGGCGCAATCGCCCACTGCGGTGTATCGAAGCTCAGCACCGCGGTATCGCCATCCAGCTCAAGCGTGCAGTCCTGCAGCACCTGGCGATGACGAATACGTGCCCGCCCGCGCCAGTGCGCCGCAGCGGGTGCCTCATGCAACCAGTGCGGCGTTTCAAGCTCGGCCACGCGGCAATTCAAGGCCGGGTGCTGCTCGTTCTGGGTCACATACAAGGTCGCGCTGTGCTCGTCCTTGGCGTACACATACCAGGGCGCATCAGTGGCGTGCTTCTGGCCACCAATGCCCAGCCCCTTGCGCTGGCCGATGGTGAAGAAACACAAACCGGGGTGCTCGCCCAGATCGTGTCCGGCATCATCAATCATGCGCCCGCGCTGGGTCGTCAGATAGCGTGACAGGAACTCACGCATCGGGCGCTCACCGATGAAACAGATACCAGTGCTGTCCTTGCGCTGATAGTTGACCAGACCACGCGCCTGAGCCATCTCGCGCACCTGCGGCTTGGTGAACTCGCCCAGCGGGAACAGCACATGATCCAGCGCCTGACCATCGACGGCTGCAAGGAAATAGGTCTGATCCTTGTTCTGATCGACCGCCTGCAACAAGCGGCTGCGCCCACCGCTGTGATCCAGCCGGGCGTAGTGGCCGGTGGCGATCGCATCGGCACCCAGCTGCCGCGCGTAGTCGAGAAACTCGCGAAACTTGATCTCCCGATTGCACAGCAGATCCGGACTCGGCGTGCGCCCACGCCGGTACTCCTCCAGAAAATGGGTAAACACCCGCTCGCGGTATTCGCGACTGAAGTCAGCGCGATGCAATTTGATGCCGAGATCGGCAGCAACCTGGGCCGCGACGGCGTAGTCCTCGGCCGCCGTGCAATAGGCATCCTCATCCTGAGCCCAGTTGAACATGAACAGCCCCTCGACCGAATGACCTTGCTCCAGCAACAGGGCTGCGGTCAGTGAGGAGTCAACGCCGCCGGACATCCCGACGATGATGTGTGTCATGAAAGCTGGCTCTTTTGGGAGTAGTATCAATGTATTGTGCCGTATGTGCTGTGGGGATGGGGTTCAATGAGTGATTCAAGGCGTCGCAGACTCGGTCTGGCCGTACCTGCGCTGTTTGCGCTGTCGCTGAGCGCGCCGCTGGCTGCGCAGCAGTCATACGGCCCCACCCAGGTTGGCGAAGGGGTTTACGCCATCGCCCGACAATTTCGCGATGTCCAGAGCGATCTCAACCTGCGCCAATGGGCGCTGGCCATCTATGCCCGCAACCCGCAGGCCTTCGGCGGCGACCTCAACCGTTTGCGCAGCGGCGTCATGCTTGAAATTCCCAGCGCGACCGAAGTGCGCAGCACCTGGGCACGCGGTCTGACGTTGGAGCAGGGCGCAACAGCCGGCGCAGCTGCGACGGTCGCTGACTCACCGGCACCACTGAGCGATGCGCAGATGGCGGCCATCGACATCAACCAGGCTGTGCCACCACCATCGGGGCTTGAGACGCTCACCGCGCCCGTACCGCAAGTACCGCCCCCCGAACAACCGGCCGCGCCCCCACCACCACGCCTCAGCCCGGCCGCCCCGCCGAACGGACAAGCCGCGCCCGCAAGCACATCACCGGCCCTGCCAGCCGATTCCAGCGGAGCTGCGCCGACCGCTTTCACAGCGCATCCACTGTATGCACAGGCCATGGCCAGCGGCAGTGCCACGGAACGCGGCAAGGTTCTGGACAGCCTGCTGGCGCTGGAAGCGGACTACGCGGGCGATGCCGACTACGACTATGTCCTGGGCGTGGTACTGCTTGATAGCGGGCGCCCACAGGACGCGCTGTTCCCTCTGCTGCGGGCAACACAAGTCAAACCACAGGGATTGGGGATTCGCCTGGACTTGGGTCGCGCCTATTTCGAAACCGGCGAAAACGAATCGGCACGCCAGGTTTTCGAGCAGCTCAACAAGCAAAATCCGCCACCGCGAGCGGCTCAGGTTATCGACAGCTATCTGCAAGCCATCGACCGACGCGCAGCCCGCTACGAGCCGCACTGGCAGGCATTGATTGAACTGCTTGGCGGTCACGACTCCAATGCCAACAGTGCCACCGACCTGCAGAATTTCGCCGGTTTTGTACTCGACGAGCAGGCCCGCAGCAGCGACTCACCGTACGCGGAACTGGCCGGCAATGTGCAATATGTGCGCCCGTTCAGCCCGCGCTGGCGCTGGCTCAACCTGGCCCAGGCCTCGCACCGCCGCTACACCGATGCTGATGAATTCAACACCCTGCAATGGCGGGTCGGCAGCGGACTCAGCTACCGCCAGGGCGATTGGGAATTGAGCGGTCGTGTGAGCGGCGGGCAGACCTACCTGGATGGCGAGCAGAACAATGATGTGACCGCCTTCAACGCGGCCTGGCGCCTCAACGTCTCCCCACTGCTGAGCACGCGGCTGCAGTTCAAACTCGGCAGCATCCGCTACGCAGATGCTTTGTCGGTGCGCGATGTCGACCAGTGGCTGGTCTCGGCCGGCTTCAGCCGCCGTGTCAATCTGGCCTACGGCAGCGAATTCGGACTGGATCTCATCGGTGGTCGCGATGATGCGGTGGAAAACACCTCACCCAACAGCCGTGACGTGCTCGGCGCCGGCCTGTTTGCGAGCACCCAGCTGTCGCCGCGCTGGCGCCTCCAGCTGAACAGCAACCTGCTGCAGGCTGACTACGAAGGCCGGTTTTTCGGAATCGAACGCAGCGATGTGCAGTGGTTCACAGTCGCCGGACTGCGCTTCACCGATAATCGGTGGCGAAACTGGGCGATCGGCCTGGAGGCGTCTTATGTCGACAATCAGTCCGATGTCGACATCTACGAATACGATCGTCTCGACATCGCGCTCCGTGTGAGCTGGATGCTGAATTAGGGGTAGCACCATGATGCGAATACTACTGTTGCTGCTGATGACACTCCCGGGGTTGGCCATGGCGGATTCGGGCCGCATTCTTTATGTGACGGGCCAGGTCACGGTGGAGCGGGGCGGCAAGCTCTACCGCGCAGTTAAAAATGCCCGTGTGGTCGAAGGCGACACCATCAGCACCAGTGCCACCGGGCGCCTGCACATCCGTATGAGCGACCGCACATTGTTATCGCTCAAGCCGGATACGCGCTTCACCATCGAAACCTATCGGCATGCAGCTGCGCGCAGCACCAGCACGCTCGGCAGCAGCAGTGCGAACGAAGATCGTAGCGTTTTCGGTCTGCTCAAAGGCGGCTTTCGGGCCATCACAGGGCTGATCGGGCAACGCGACAAAAGTGCCTTCAGCGTCAACACGCCGGTCGCCACCATCGGGATTCGTGGCACATCTTTTGTTGCAGACTTGCAGGTGCCAGATAACCAGCAGGCGGTGGCTGATGACGTGCTGAATCCCCAGCGTTATGTGCAGTTGGCTCAGGCCGGCGCCATGCAACCGGGTACGCTGGCACCGCCAGACGATGCCGGGCAAACCCGCCTCACCGTCGGCGTAGGCGACGGCGCGGTGATTCTGACCAACGCCGGTGGCAGCCTGGTGCTAGAGAATGGCGAGTTCGGTCAGGTCACGGCGCAAAGTCGAGCACCGCAGCGGCTGTTGCGCCCGGTCCCAGATGAGGAGCTGGAAAATGCCAGTTTTGATGACGAGGATCTTTCCTTCTCATCCGACGACGACACACAGACCCAGCTCGGTCTGCGCACCATGCCCGGCAGCAGCGATCCTGCAGGCGGCTCCGACGCTGCGAACAACGAAGCCGAGGAAACCGTGCCGCAGGACAGTGAACCGCTGTCACGACGCAACCTGGCCTACGCCTCGGCGCTGCAGAGCCAGGGCAGCAACGCCACAGCCCTGACGCTGGCTGATCAGGCCACGCTGGTCGACAGCAACGGCGATGTTGTCGGTTTTGTCACCGGCATCGACAACAACGGCCAGGTCGAACCCGCGGTGGTTCAGCTGGATCAGGGTCAGATCGTCAATCGCGGGGCCGATCCGCAGACCGGGCTGAGCTGGGGCCGCTGGAGCGGCGAGGCCGTATCGGTGACCAATGCCGCGGGCGAAAGCACGTCGCTGAGCACCGAACAGCTCAACCTGCACATGGTTCAATCCGCCAGCAGCAACGGCAGCATCGCGGTTCCCATCACCGGCAGCCGTGAATTCACGCTGGTGGGCAACACCGACCCGACCAGCAGTACCGGCGCGACCGGTTTTCTTGGGCATGCTGCACTGAGCGCAAACTTTGATACCCAAAGGGTCACGTCCAGCCTCAGCCTCAGCGTTGATCAGCAAAACTGGCAGGCCCAGGGGCAAGGGCAGCTCGGCGCCGGACTGGGCAGTGGTACACCAGAGCATCTGTTTGGCGGCACCTACAGCAGTGTCCGGGTTAACGGTGTGGCCGGCGGTCAGGGCCAGTTCAGCGGCTTTTTCACCGACCAGGCTGGCGCTGCCGGCCTGAGTTACGCGCTGCAGAA
Source organism: Oceanococcus sp. (assembly GCA_030147945.1). Classification (GTDB taxonomy): domain Bacteria; phylum Pseudomonadota; class Gammaproteobacteria; order Nevskiales; family Oceanococcaceae; genus Oceanococcus. The sequence goes on from JASBUL010000057.1 coordinate 22,139, forward strand.
CAATGGCGAATCCGTCCACGGCAGCGCCGCTTTTGAAGCTGCTTCACCTTAGTGTTTCAGCGCCCTGAGCGGGAGAAACCTGTGTCATGAGCATGATCAAGCATTCGATTTTTCTGTTGCTGCGACGCGCGCTCCTGTGCGCCAGCGCACTCATCCTCATCAGCGCCTGTTCGCAGCAGACATCGGGCAGTGCCGAACCCCGTGCCGCCAGCCGCGATGTTCATGGCGCGGTGGTCAAAGGTCCGGTCCGTGGTGCCAGCATCGAAATCTTTGCCATTGCATTCGATGGACAGCCGGTCCTGCCCGCTGTGGCGACCGCACAGACCGATGCCAGCGGCAACTTCAGTGTCAGCGGCCTGCCGGACATCCCGCTGCTTGCGCGCAGCCGTCGCGGCAGCTTCTTCGACGAATCCGATCCCAGCGGCCAGCGCAACATCCAGCTCGGTCCGCAGCAGGGCTTTGAAACCCTTATTCCCGCCGGAGAAACCAGCGCCACCCTGAACCCATTCACCCAGGCCCTGGTCGACAAACTGCGCCAGCAGAGCGCTCGTGATGACGTGCCCATGGCCAGCCTCATTGCGGGCGGTCGGTCACTGTTCAGCCAAGCCTTCGGCTTCGACATTCTGACCACCGTACCGGCCAACCCGACCGCACCGGCGACCGGCAGCACAGCCGCGCAGCTCAACTACGCCATGGCCTTGGGCGGCTACGCCAATGCGGTCAACAGCATGATCACCCGGCGCGGTCTGGATCAGCCACGCTTTGCTTACATCCGCGCCCTGGCTCGTGATATCGGTGACGGTGCCCAGAACAGCCAGGCTGGTGACCAGGCCATCACGGTGGCCGACCAGGCGCTGCCCGAGACCGTCATCAACCAGGAAATCCGGCGCTTCCGCAACAACAATGATGCGGCGTATCCCGGTGCATCGCCGTTCGAAATCGACCTGTCGGCACTGGCCGGCGATGCTGCGCAAGGCCCGGTCGTGGAATTTGATGACGCCACCTTCAGCGCGGATGAAGGTGCGCGCAATCTGGCCGTCAGCGTCCGTATTGCGCCGCCATCCGCCAATGCCATCTCGCTGCGCATCCGCGCGCTCGATGACACCGCCACGTCTGATGAAGACTTCGTCGGCATCGACCGCAACGTGACCATCCCGGCAAACCAGGACAGCGCTCAGATCACCATCGCGTTTATCGACGACGACCGTTTTGAAGCCGACGAAACCTTCCGTCTGCTGCTGAGCGATGCGCGCGACGCAACACTGGGCGCAGCAATCGAAATGGACGTTGTCATTCTCAATGACGACAGCGCACCCACGCCGACCCCCACACCCACGCCAACACCAAGTCCCAGCCCGACACCAAGCCCCACACCCAGCCCAACGCCGACGCCAACTCCGGTGATCACACCGAGCCCGACACCGATCGCAACACCAACACCGGTGATCACACCGAGCCCGACACCGATCGCAACACCAACACCGGTGATCACGCCCAGTCCGACGCCGCTGGTCACACCAACGCCGACACCGGCCACGCTCAGCGTGACAACCTCAGGCCTGGTGGTTCAGAACAAATCGCAGGCCCGGGTTCAAACCATCAACCTGGCGGCCAGCGATCCGGCTGCGACCTCACCGCCGACATATACGGTGCCTTCACCGAACACCTCCGGTCTGGAATTTTTCCTGCCCGAGGACGCCGTCAATCCGGCAACCAGCTTCACCCAGGCGGACATTGACGATGGCCGGGTGTTGCTGATCCCCGACCCGGTGATCTTCGAAAAAGCCTTTGCCGAGTCACGCTCGATCACTCTGGCCGTCTCCAGCGACAGCGGCGCAACAGCCAACGCCGTTTTACCCGTGGACATCGATTTCGAGTCGGATCTGGGGGATTACCATCTGCTTGAATTCGGCATAGGCCTTGAACATCACAATACGGGCACGGCTGCGGCACCGAGTGATCTCGGCGTCATCAAAACCTACAACGCACTGATCGACAGCCGCCTCGAAGACTCCGACGGCACGCTGTTGTGGAATCGCGCGGACGATCCGCAATTCCAGTTCCATGCGTTCACACACAGCGAAACCTCAGCCCCGGGCAGTTCGGTCAGCGTATACGGCGATCAGTACGGCCTGCTGTTCTCCAGCGAGGCATCGCCCGGCGGCTTTCTCGCAGGGAAGGAGATCGGGCAGGGGCAAATGGACTTCCAGCTCGAGTTTGAAGAGGTGCTGCTGGGGCCGCTGGCCAAACGCGAACTGCCCTACACGATCCGTTCACTGCCACTGGGTGCACGCGGCTTCATGAGCAGTGTGCGCAGTGCCAAGCAGACGTACTCCACGGCGGATGGGAGCCTCTACGCACCCGATCTGCAGGTGCATGACCAGCAGGTCATCACCCGCGTCATGCTCAAGAAATCAAGCACTGCTGATTTCTTCCCGCTGAACGGCGACTACGCATTTGCCGGCATTCATCTGGAACTTGGAGTCGACAGCGACGGCCTGGGCGTGCGCTATGCAGGAACCACCTTGCTGGAGACCAGCATCAGCAACAATGTGGCCAGCGTAACCGGAGAATCCAACACCGTGCTGTGGCGCAACGCCTCCGGTGCACAAGGCTCGCCGTCAACCACACCGCCCTTGAGCTGCGACCCACTGAATGACCCGTGCGAAGAGTTGAACTTTGCCATCACCACCAATGGCGGTGTGGAACTCAGCGACGCCTCGGCCACACCACTGCGTTATGGCGCAATCGACGAAAACCACAGCATCATTGCCCTGGTTGGTCACAGCTTGCAGTCAAGCCTGGTAAGCACCGGACTCAAGCAGGCCGACAGCAAAGTGTCTACGACCAGTTTCGCGCTGTCGAACTATGAATCTTCACGCCATGAATTCAGCGTGGGCGTGCGTCGTTTCTCCGGCACCGCCGGAACACTGCAGTCTCAGCTGGAAGGGCGCCGTTTCCGCATCACGGGCCTGGAGTATGCGGCCGCCCAGTGGGGCAGCGCAGAAGCCATTGGCGAGATGCGCCATGGTGAGCTGGTTTTTGGCACCGGCGGTAGCGTGCAACTTGTGGCCAGCGCCGAAACCACGCCGGCGGTCCTGTGCCCCTCAACAGCAGCCGGGCCGTTGCCCGTGGCCACCACCGTGGTGCGGCGTGATGACGAGTTGGCTGCGCTCGAGCAACCTTCCGCGGTGGACGAGCACTGTGATGCCTACGACAGCAACTCGGCGGCGCACTACGAAGGCCTCAGTTCAAGCGCCGTCTTCGGGGACAAGGGCCGTGTGTCTTTCAGCCTCGGCTATCACACCTACAGCGGCTTCGTTTCGCATGATGCCCGTACCCTGGTCCTTCAGGCCGCTTACGACGGTCTTTCGCTCGGTAATCATCTGTCCGGCGCAGCGTCCGAATCCGCTGTGGCGCTTTTGATCGGCACCCGAGAAAGCGGCTTCAATCTTAACGACCTGCCACCACAACGCGATGTCGACAACAGCTGCGGTGGCTCGATCCTGATTTCTAACAGCACCAAGCGGCTGCTGCGCAACGGCGGCCCGGCCGAATTTCAGGAAAATGTCATCGTCGCGCCAGGCAGCACCGTCGCCATGGAGTCGTGTTTCGAGCACCTCGACTTGGATTTCGGCACCGTTACACCGATCAAACAGGCCTCAGGCAGCTACCCCAGCGGCACCAGCGCAGCGTGGCAAAGCACCATTCCCAATGGCCTGTTCAGCGACCCCAACGCCGATCAGACCAACTGGCAAGCCCCGACGAGCAACAGCGGTCGAAGCTTCCTCAACGCCATCGCAAAAAACACCGTGTTCCAGAGCGTGCTGTCGGCGATCGTGGCGTTTGGCGACGATGCAGACTGCGACGGCAAATTGGACACCATCGATGATGACGATGGTGTTGGCAGCTGCGACTAGAAGCGACCGTCCTGACGAATGCGGTACCAGCCCTGGGCATCCGTACGGCCCAGGGCCTTCATCTGGTTGGCCACGGAGGTGGGTGTGTCGAGCTTGGGTTTGAGCTGGATATCAAGCGCATACGCCCGCTCGGCTGACAACTCGGCCTGACCCTGAATGCTGACCTTTGCCGTGTCACTGTCGCTGAGCGTAGCAACCACTGCATCCTCTGGCGTGCTCAGGGCAATGCGATAGTCGCCCAGACCAACGGGCTGGCCCAGTTTCCACTGGGTCTGCGTCAGATAGGCCAGACCTTCGACGCGCTCGGGCGCCATATCGACCACGCG
>JASBUL010000058.1 GCA_030147945.1 Oceanococcus sp.
AGGAAGTGGAGCACGGCGCCGTTGCATTTGAGGTCTACAAGCACCTCTATGGCGAACGTGAGTGGTATCGCAAATGGATGATACTGGTCACCTTGCTGCACATCGCCAAGGAAACCCTGAAAGCCTATATGCACATGGCACGCTGTGAGGGTTGGTTGCGCAACCCGCTACGCGGTGCCGGCAAAATCGGTTATTGCCTGGTCATGCTGGGGCGCTTCGTGAAAAGTGCTTTGCCGGTCTTCAAACGTGGCTATCACCCCAGAAACCATCCCATGGTGACCAGTCGTCAGGATCCCATTCAGATCGCTTGGCGCCGCTATGAGCACGCCGGTGGTGAAGTGCTGGATATCGATCACCAGAAGATGGCCAAGATCCTGCAGGTCGAAGCCGCAGTGGCTTGAAACGTTGCTGGTAACCAGGCTGCTGATAAGGCTTAAGCAGCAGGCGCTCAACCTGCTGCGATGGTTGCCGAGAAATTAATCGACAACTTGCATTAAAGAAATCCGTAGTCCGGGCGATAACCCTAGCGAACCGGCAACAGGCCCGATGGTGGACTGAGCCGTTAGGACTTCTCTCCCCAACGAGGATGACATCATGCAAGTGATCAACACCAACGTTATGTCGCTGAATGCTCAGCGCAATCTCTACCAGTCGAACAACGATCTGGCGACCTCCATCCAACGTCTGTCGACCGGTCTGCGTATCAACAGTGCCAAGGACGATGCGGCCGGTCTGGCCATCTCCGAGCGCTTCACCTCGCAGATTCGTGGCCTGAACCAGGCCGTACGCAATGCCAACGACGGCATTTCGCTGGCCCAGACCGCCGAAGGCGCCCTGGGTGAAGTGGCCAACAACCTGCAGCGCATCCGTGAGCTGGCGGTGCAGTCGTCCAACGCCACCAACTCCAACAGCGACCGTGCAGCCCTGCAGGCCGAGGTGTCCCAGCTGCTGTCGGAAATCAACCGTGTGGCTGATCAGACCACCTTCAACGGGGTCAACCTGCTGGATGGTTCGTTCTCCGGCGCGGTGTTCCAGATCGGCGCTAACGCCGGTGAGAACATCACCGTCTCGTCACTGGCTGACGCCAACACGGCTGCCCTGGGCAGCGTGACCCAGGCTTCCGCTTCGGTGGCTGCCAGCGGTCTGACTGGCTTCGCCTCCGCCATCGCGGCTGGTGGTGTCACCGTCAACGGTGTCGACATCGGTGCGATTGGCTCGGCATCCAGTGCGGCTGAGCGTGCCGGCCAGCTGGTGGATGCGATCAATGAAGTGTCGCAGCAGACCAATGTCGGCGCCTCCTATGACTCCGCCACTGGTCAGATCACCCTGACCGGCAGCCAGGACATCATCATTGCCGGTACCGAGAATGATGCGACCACCGCCGGCTGGGCCAACGCCACAGTCGCCACGACCACAACCTCCAGCGGTATCGACACTCTGGACATCAGCAGCTACTCCGGCGCACAGCTGGGTATGCAGCTGGTCGACAGTGCCCTGACCACGATCAACAGCGCGCGCGCTGACTTGGGTGCACTGCAGAGCCGCTTCGAAAGTGTGGTGGCCAACCTGCAGACCACCTCTGAGAACCTGAGTGCTTCACGCTCGCGTATCCAGGATGCCGACTTCGCTGCCGAAACCGCTGCTCTGACCCGCGGTCAGATTCTGCAGCAGGCCGGGACTGCGATGCTGGCCCAGGCCAACGCAGCGCCGCAGAACGTACTCAGCCTGCTTGGCTAAAGCACGGACCGGGGGCACCGCAACCGCGGTGTCCCCGAGCCTTTTGAACATGGAGGTGCGTGATGATTGAAGTCTCATCATTAACCCAACTGGCCCAGACCCAAACCGTTCCGGTGGAGACACCGAGAGCGGTTCAGCCCGTGGTGGCGACACAGGCCAGTGAAAAAACCCGTGGCGAGATGCCCCACCTGGCCGAAGCCAACACTGTTGTCAGCCGCGACACCGCGCTGAAATTCCGCATCGATCAGGATTCCGAACGTCTGATCGTGTCGTTGCTCGACGGTGACGGCAATCTGATTCGCCAAATGCCCTCAGAGCTGATCCTGCGCCTGGCGCAGCGTATCGAAGAGATTCAGGAGCAGGGCAAGTTCGGCGTCGACGCGCTGGTCTGAGTTCAGGCACAGCCCTTGCAGGAGCCCAGACATGGCTACCATATCTTCCGCCGGCGTAGGCTCCGGTCTCGACATCAACTCTCTGGTCGCACAACTGGTGGCGGCCGAGCGGGCGCCTGCTGCCAACCGTCTGACCCGACAGGAAAGCAGCATCCGTGTCGAGCTGTCCGCCTTTGGCCAGTTTCGCAATGCCCTGTCGGCGTTCGATACGGCACTCGACAAGCTCAGTAACAGCGAAACGCTGGACGGGCGTAGCGGCGAGTCCAGCGATGAAGATGTGTTCAGCGTCACAACCCAAAGCGGCGCCGCGCTGGGACGTTTCAGCGTTCAGGTTGAGCAGCTGGCGCAGGCTCATCGCCTGGCCAGCACCACGCCGTACACCTCGGTGGATGATGCCGTGGGCTACGGTACGCTGGAGCTGAATCTGGGTGGTGACAGCTTTTCGGTGGAGATCGACGCAGCGGCCCAGAGCCTGGCCGAGGTGCGCGACGCCATCAACAACGCCGCGGACAATCCTGGGGTGCGGGCGACCATTCTGAACACCGACGCCGGAGCCATTCTGCAGCTGTCGTCCGATCGCACTGGTGCGGACAGCGAAATCCAGCTGAGCAGCTCAGGCGGTGATGGTGAGTTGAACACGCTGATTGCCAATCTGGGCCAGACTCAGGCGCATCAGGAGGCCATTGCCTATGTCGATGGTTATCAGGTCACGTCTTCAAGCAACACCCTGGACGGTGTGCTGCAGGGCGTGTCGATCAATCTGAATGAGGCGCGTCCGGGCGAGGTTTTCGAACTCAATGTGAGTCGTGATGACAGCGCCGCGGTCGAGGTCATCAAGGAATTCGTCAACACGTACAACAGTTTTGTTGATCAGGCCAAAAGCCTGGGCGGCTACAACGCCGACACCGAAGTGGCCGGCACCCTCAACGGCGATTCCATCTTGCGCGGGGCGACCAACCAGTTGCGTCAGGCGCTGACCCGCAGTTACGGCGAGAACGGTGAGTTTCTCAGTGCCTTCGGTATCGAGCTGGATGTCGACGGTCGTCTGAGCTTCGACGAAGGTGAACTGTCGGCGACGCTCAACGACGACTTCGGAAAACTGCGTGACTTTCTCTCTGGCGAGGATGGTTTCGTGGCCAGCTTGCAGGGGATTACCGGCGGCTATGTGGATGATGACGGCATCATCGGCGGTCGTGTCGACAGCCTCAATCAGCGCCTCGACCGCATCGAGGAGCGCAACGAGGCCCTGGATGCCCGCATGGAGCGCATCGAGGCGCGTTACCTGGCCCAGTTCTCGGCCTTGGATGTGATGCTGGCACAGCTGCAGCAGACCAGCTCCTACCTGAGTCAGCAGCTCGCCAGTCTGCCGGGTGTGGCCAACCAGGAATAGCCCGGCAAGGCCGTGCGGCGGACTCAAGTTCTGTGAGCCTGAGCCGATAACCAAAGCACGTTCCAGAGGGAGATTCCCATGTACGCCGGCAGCCATGCTTATGCTTCAAATCAGTACAACGCCGTCGCGGTCGACAGCGGCGTGGCCAGCGCCGATGCGCATGGCCTGATCCGCATGCTGATGGCCGGCGCAATCGAGCGGGCCGGTGCAGCACGTGTGGCCCTGATCAACCGGGATACCGAACTGGCCGGGCGCAAGATCGGCGCCACCGCGGCCATCGTCAGCGAGCTGCGCAGCTGTCTGGATCACACCAACGGCGGCGCCATTGCAAACCAGCTCGATGCCCTCTACGACTACGCCTTGCGCCGCCTGATGCACGCCAACCGTCACCGCGATCAGGATGCCCTGCTCGAAGTCATGGACCTGATGTCACAGATCCACAGCGCCTGGTCCGAGATGGCTTGAGGCACTTTTGCACCTTGCCACGCATTTAGGGCCTGTTAACACGAAATAGATCGCCGCGCCGGAGACTGTTTTTTCGCAAGATCAGGCGCTGTGAGTGCCGTGTAGTTGTTCTACACAAGCGAGCAGCAACGCAAGATTGCGGAAAAACAGTCCCGTCCCTTCGGGTTGTGTCCCAAAAAGCGGCATACGGCGTTAGTCGTCGTTCATTTGGAATGACCAAACTTCTCTCCTCCTGCCTTGTCTGCCGCTTTTTGGGGCGACAACGCGACAATCTCTTTCGTGTTAACAGGCCCTAATTTGCACGCTTTACGTCAAATGACATTTCCTTGACGACTGCCTGCGCAAGCTGTCTCCAGCCCGACGAAATCACGTCGATCACGGTGTGATGCTCAGGGGGCTCTTCATAAGTCGAGGAGAGAGCAATGAAGCCAGGCTTGAGTCTGAATATCAGCCAGAAAGTCGCGATGACCCCGCAGCTCGCGGAGTCCATTCGCTTCCTGCAACTGTCGGCCGCGGAGCTGGCGGATGAACTGAAATCGGCCCTTGACAGCAACGTGATGCTGGAAGAGGTCGGTGCCGAAGACACGGCCGATGATAGCGCTGTCGAATCGGTTCAGGCGGACTGGTCGGATTCAGCCTCGCAGCGCGCCGAAAGCTGGGGCACGGCATCGCGCCAGAACAGCACAGGCGGCAGCGATTTCTCCTTTGAAGATCGTCTGGTCAATGACGAACCCGGTGTGCACCTGCGCATCGTTGAACAGATTCCCATGCACTTTCCGAGCGAAAGTGATCAACGTATCGCGCTGGCCATCGTCGAGGCGACCGATGACTCCGGTTATCTGGCCTGCACGGTGGCTGATCTCGTGGCCAGCCTGTCTCGTGTGCAAATGGTGCGCCCCGCCGAAGTCGAGGATGTGCTGCATGTGGTCCAGCGGCTTGATCCGATCGGCTTTGGTGCACGCAATCTGGCCGAATGCCTGCGCGTGCAGCTCGAAGAACTGGCCGAGTCGCGTGCACACGTCAACGATCCGCAGGAGCGGATGGAGATCGATCTGGCTCTGGAGATTGTCAATTTTCATCTGGATGCACTGGGACGTATGGACCTGCCAGCGATTGCCGCGGCGGTCGGACGTCGCGAGGATGAAGTGGCCACAGCGGTGCGCCTGATTCGCAGCCTCAGTCCCAAGCCGGCTGCTGACGAGAAAACGGCCGTCGCGATCGTGCCGGATGTGACCGTCGAGCAGCATCAGGGCGAGTGGAGCGTGCGTCTGAATAACAGCACCGTGCCGAGCCTGCGCGTCAATGCCGAATACGAACGCATCGTGAGCAACGATGCCGGAGCCAAGGCGCTGCGTGACCAGCTGCAGGATGCGCGCTGGCTGATCCGCAGCGTGGAAATGCGCAACGACACCCTGTTGCGTGCCTCGCGCTTCATCTTTGAACAGCAGCAGGCCTTTCTGGCCCGTGGCGAGACCGCGCTGAAACCGCTGACCCTGAAGTTTGTGGCCGATGCCATCGGTGTGCACGAGAGCACCATCTCGCGCATCACCACCAGCAAGTTCGTGCAGACCCCGCACGGTGTTTTTCCGCTCAAGGCCTTCTTCCCCAGCCAGCTGGTGGTGGCGGAAGGGGTGGCGGCGTCCGGTTCGGCGGTCAAGGCCACGATCCAGAAGCTGATCGCCCATGAAATGCCCGAGCAGCCGCTGCGCGACGTAGATCTGGCGGCCATTCTGGCGCGTCGTGGTGTCCGCATCGCGCGCCGCACCATCGCCAAGTACCGCGAGGCGCTGAACATTCCTTCATCAAAAGATCGTCTGGAGCGTTACCGCCTTGATGCGCTGATCCAGCGTCGGGTCGCCAAGGCCCGCTGAGTTCGGGAGAACTGTCATGACTGTATTGAGAACCCTGGTCGTCGATGACCACGTGGATTTCCGCCGCCTGGCCCAGGTGTTGCTCGAAGAGATCGAAGGCGTCGAACTGGTCGGTCTGGGGGCTGATGGCGAGGAAGCCATTCATCTGTGCGAGGAGCTGAGGCCGGATTTGCTGCTCATGGATCTGTCGATGCCGCGGATGGGCGGCATCCAGGCCACGCGCCTGATCAAGGCGCAGGATGATGCGCCGCTGATCGCCATCGTGAGCATTTATGACGACAGCGAACACCGTTCTCACGCGGCTCGCGCTGGCGCCGACGCCTTTATCAACAAGGCCGATTTTCTGGGCTCGGTGGCCCGTTTGATTGACAACCTGCAGGAGGGGGGCAATGTCCACTTCGCGAATTCTGCTGCTTGATTCGGATCAGGAGCGCGCCGCGCAGGTCCACGCGATTCTGGGCTTCGTCGACTACTCGCCACAGGTCCATGATGTCCAGGCTCAGGCTGTTCCGGATGATCAGCCGCGCGATTTTCTGGCCGTGATCGTCGGCCAGCTGGACGACGCTCAGCGTGATGCGGTGTGCGCGTGGCTGCGTAAGGATCCTCAGCATGCACCGCTGCTGCTGCTGCCACCCTGGCACGGTGAAACCCTGGGTTTCGATCCGGCTGATGTGTGGTCGCTGGATTATCCGATCCGGGCGCCGCAGCTGACCGAAATCCTGCGCCGTATCAGCGTCAAGCAGCTTGATGCCATGGTCGAGCCGCAGGCCGTCGGGCCGACCGGCAACACCCTGGCGATCCGCCGTGTGCGCAAGATGATTCAACAGGTCTCGACCTTCGACACCACCGTGCTGGTCACCGGCGAGTCGGGCACCGGCAAGGAAGTGGTCGCGCGTGCGATTCATGAATCCTCGGGTCGTCGCGACAAACCGTTCGTGGCGGTGAACTGTGGTGCGATTCCGTCGGAGCTGCTCGAGAGCGAGCTGTTCGGGCATGAGAAGGGCGCTTTCACCGGTGCGATCTGCGCCCGTCAGGGCCGCTTCGAGCTGGCTGAAGGGGGCACCCTGTTCCTGGATGAAATCGGCGATATGAGTCTGCCGATGCAGGTCAAGATTCTGCGTGTGCTGCAGGAACGCACCTTTGAGCGGGTGGGCAGCAATGTCTCGCGGCAGTGCGATGTGCGCATCGTCGCGGCCACCCATCGCAATCTGGAGTCGCGCATCGATGAAGGCCTGTTCCGCGAAGATCTGTTCTATCGTCTGAACGTGTTTCCCATCGAGTTGCCGGCCCTGCGCGACCGGCTGGAAGACCTGCCGCTGCTGATCTCGGAAATTTCCGATGAGCTGCGAGAATTCGGGCGCGGCGACGTGCGCTTCAGCCCGGAGTCAATCCACCTGCTGCGCTCCTATGCCTGGCCGGGCAATGTGCGTGAGCTGGCCAATCTGGTTGAAAGGCTCGCGGTGCTGCATCCCAACAGCACGATTGGGCCGCAGGATCTGCCGGAGCGTTATCAGCCGGCCGGCGCGCGTGCGGCCTTGATCGACGAGGACGACGACATGCTGGATGCGGTGGCGAGCGCGGTGCCGCAGCCGTTGAGTCAGCTGCCCGAAGCCGGTCTGGATCTGAAAAGCCATATTGCGGACATCGAGCAGACCCTGATCCGTCAGGCACTGGAGCAGACCGGCGGCGTGGTGTCGCAGGCCGCCCAGTTGCTCAATCTGCGCCGCACCACGCTGGTCGAAAAGCTGCGCAAATACGACCTCAACCGCCAGCAGGCCTCGTCGTAAGGCGTGGCACACAAGTTGCCTTGATGGCGTAAAACCGCATCGCGCGGGGCACCGCGCGCGTGACACCGAGGACCAGGCATGAGTATTCAATCCACTGACATCAACAGCGTGCTGAGCCAGATTCGTCAGCTCCAGCAGCGTCAGTCGCCGGCCGAGGACAGCCCCCAGCTCAAGGGCACGGGCACCTTCGGTGAGTTGATGAGCGACGCCCTGAACCGGGTCAACGATGATCAGCAGCAGGCTGCCAGCAGCGCCGGCGCCTTCGCGCGCGGCGAACCCGGCACCGAACTGGCTGAGGTGATGCTGTCCTTGAACAAGGCCCAGGTCTCGTTCAAGGCCATGGCCGAGGTGCGCAACCGCCTGGTATCGAGTTACCAGGACATCATGAACATGCCGATCTGATGCAGTTAGAGAGAGCGCCTCGTGAGTGACATACAGACATCGGCCGCCGCGCCCAGCACGCCCGCCAGCAGCTTGCAGAATTTCAATCTCAAGGATGTGTGGGCCAGCCCGGGTGTGCGTCAGATTGCCGCACTGGTCGGTGTGGCGCTGGCGGTGGCCGTGGGTGTCACGATCTTCATGTGGGCGCAGAAGCCGGGCATGCAGACGCTGTACAGCGGCCTCAACACCCAGGATGAAGCCGAAATGGTCGAGGCCTTGCGTCAGGCCGGGATCACCTTCAAACAGAACAGCAGTGGCGGGGCCATACAGGTCGCCGCGGAAGATGTGCACCGGGCACGTTTGCAGCTGGCCAGCCAGGGCCTGCCGCGCAGCGCCGGTGGTGGCTTTGAAACCATGCGCGAAGAGCAGGGCATCGGGGTTAGCCAGTTCCTCGAGAACGCGCGCTATCAGCATGCTCTGGAAACCGAACTGTCGCGCACCATCAGTCAGCTGCAGCCGGTGCGCAGTGCGCGCGTGCATCTGGCCATCCCGCAACGCAGCGCTTTTGTGCGCAATCGTCAGCAGCCCAGTGCCTCGGTGCTGGTGGCCCTGTATCCGGGACGTCGCCTGGAGGATGGCCAGGTCGATGCGGTGGTGCATCTGGTGGCTTCAAGCATCCCTGAATTGCAGGCTTCCAAGGTCAGTGTGGTGGATGAGTCCGGGCGCCTGCTCAATCGCTCCGGCGATGCAGCGCTGGGGCTGAGCACCACCCAGCTGGAATACCGCACACGTCTGGAAGACACCTACCGTGGACGTATCGAGCAACTGCTGTTGCCGGTGCTCGGGCCGGGGCGGGTCAGCGCTCAGGTCAGCGTTGATCTGGACTTCAGCGCGCTGGAGGAAACCCGTGAAAGTTATGCCCCGGACGGCAAGGTTCTGCGCAGCGAACAACGGTCTGAAAACCGCGACGTAACCAACGAGGCGGTCGGTGTGCCGGGTGCGCTGAGCAATCGCGTGCCGAACAGCGCTGAGCAGGGCGAGGGCAGCCGCGCCACCAGCCTGCAGCAGACACGCAATTACGAAGTCGATCGCACCTTGAGCCATCGACGCAGTGATCCGGGGCGCTTGCGCCGGATCAGTGTCGCGGTGCTGGTTGATCACATACCTGATGTGGCCGCCGGCGGTGATAAGACCAAACCGCTGGATGCGGCCGAACTGGCCCAGATCGAGAACCTGGTCAAGGATGCCGTGGGTTTTGATGTGGAGCGCGGCGACACCGTCAGCGTGAGCAATCTGAGTTTCATCGCCCCGCAGGAGCTTGCGCCGATGGATGTCCCGCTGTGGGACAAGCCGGTGGTGCGCAGCCTAGGGCGCCAGCTGCTCGGCGCGGCCGTGCTGCTGATCATCGCATTCGTGATTCTGCGTCCGGCCCTGCGCTCGGCGCTGAATCCACCGTATCCGGTGAGTCAGGTCAAACCGGCGGCACTGGCCGGTGCGCCGGCCGCTGCGGCAGGCGCAATGACTGCTGAAGGCCAGGACGAAGCGCCGCGTGCCGCGCCCCTGCCGCCGATGGAACGCAAGCTCAGCATCGCCCGCGATGCGGTGCGTGAAGATCCCAAGCGGGTGGCCCAGTTGATGAAGCAGTGGGTGGGTGATGACTGACACGATTCAGGACATAGCCGGCGACGAGCGCGCCGCCATCTTGCTCATGTCGCTGGGCGAGGAAACGGCTGCGGACGTGCTCAAGCACATGGGCGCCAAGGCTGTTCAAAAGGTCGGCGCAGCCATGGCCTCACTGACCAATGTGCCGCGTGACCGCATGGAATTGGTCATCGACAATTTTGTTGAGGTGCTGGAGTCGCAGACCTCACTTGGCGTGGGCAGCGACGATTACGTGCGCAATGTGCTGGTCTCAGCTCTGGGTGAAGACAAGGCCGGCAGCCTGATCGACCGTATTCTGATCGGTCGCAACAGCAAGGGGCTGGAGGCGCTCAAGTGGATGGAAACACGGGCCGTGGCCGAGCTGATCCGCCACGAACATCCGCAGATCATCGCCATCGTGCTGTCGTATCTGGATTCCGATCAGTCCGCCGAAATTCTCAATCTGTTGCCGGAAAATCTGCGCGTTGACGTGATGCTGCGCATCGCCAGTCTGGACGGCATACAACCCGCCGCGCTCAAGGAGCTGGACGAGATCATGGAGCGCCAGTTCTCCGGCGCGGGCAATCTCAAAGCCTCCAATGTGGGCGGTGTCAAAGTGGCCGCCAACATCATCAATATGATGGACGGGGCCACCGAACAGGCCCTCATTGAACTGCTGCGTGAGCAGGACGAAGTGCTCAGTCAGCGCATCGAAGACCTCATGTTCGTGTTCGACAATCTGGCCGATGTGGATGACCGCTCGATGCAGCGCCTGCTGCGCGAAGTCGAGAACGACCGGCTGGTGCTGGCGCTCAAGGGCGCCAACAAGACGGTCAAGGAAAAGATTCTGGCCAATATGTCCAAGCGTGCAGCGGAAATGCTCACCGAGGATCTGGAAGCGGCCGGGCCGGCCAAGGTGTCTGACGTGGATGCGGCGCAGAAGGAAATCCTCACCCTGGCCCGCAAGCTGGCCGACGAAGGTGAGATCAGTCTGGGTACGGCCGCTGAAGAGATGCTATGAACCCGGCCGACGATGCACGCGTATGGCACAACATTGCCGGCGCACGGGCCTGGGACATGCCCCAGTTCGAAAGCGATGCACAGACGGTTCAGGACGAACAGCGTCCTGATGCGCCGCCCACGGCAGCAGAACTGGATGCGCTGCAGAAGCGCGCCTATGACGAAGCCTGGGCCGAAGGCCAGGCCAAGGGTTATGCCGAAGGCCTGGCGGCGGGCGAGCAAGCGATTGCCGAGGGGGTGGAGCGCTTGCATGTGATTGCCGCCGCATTGGCCGCGCCACTGGATGAGCTCGACCGCGATCTGGAATACAGCCTGACCAATCTGGCGCTGATTCTGGCCCGGCGCATCGTCGGCAAATCGGTGTTTGATGACCCACAGGCGATGCAGTCTCTGGTGCGCGAAACCGTTGCGGCGCTGGGTCACGAGGTCGAATCACCGGTGGACGTGTGGGTCAATCCGCGCGATCTGAATTTTCTGCGCGAACACGGCTTGGCCGAAGCGCACTGGACCCTGCACCACGACGACGCGCTGCAGTCTGGTGATGTGCGGGTCAAACGCGGTCTGGCCGAGGTCGACGGGCGCCTGCAACAGCGTCTGGATCGGCTCGCCGCGGACATGCTGAATGTCTGATCCGGCCCAGGCCTTTCGCCAGGCGCGCCAGCTGCAACTGGCCGATCGGCTGGCTGCGCGTGGTGCGCGCACCGGGCTGTCGTCCGGGCTGGTGGTCTCCGGCAGCCTGCGTCAGGTTGTTGGGCTGACCCTGGTGGCGGAAGGTTGCCATGCCGAAATCGGCACGCGCTGCCGCATCGAACATGACGACGGGCCAGGCGTGGAAGCCGAGGTGGTGGGTTTTTCCGGCGACAAAATCTATCTGATGCCGGCCTCGTCGATGATCAATATCCGGCCCAATGCACGGGTGGTGCCGCTGGGGCGTCAGGCCGAAGTGCCGCTGGGCGCCCAGGTGCTGGGCCGCGTGCTCGACGGTGAAGGGCGCCCGATTGACGGCAAAGGGCGTATCCGCCCGGAACGTTTCGGGCGCTTGCACGCGCCGCCACTCAATCCGCTGACCCGGGCGCCGGTCGACCGCGTGCTCGATGTGGGCGTGCGCGCCATTAACAGCGTGCTGACCCTCGGGCGAGGCCAGCGCGTGGGTCTGTTTGCCGGTTCCGGGGTGGGTAAATCCAGCCTGCTCGGCATGATGACGCGACACACCACCGCAGATGTGATCGTGGTGGGACTGATCGGCGAGCGTGGTCGTGAGGTGCGCGACTTCGTGATGAACACGCTGGGCGAGGCCGGCATGCGCAAGGCTGTGGTGGTGGCCAGTCCGGCCGACCAGTCGCCGTTGATGCGCCTGCGCGCCGCGTATCTGGCCACGGCCCTGGCCGAGGGCTTTCGTGATGAGGGCAAGAATGTCCTGCTGCTGATGGATTCGTTGACCCGCTTTGCCCAGGCCCAGCGTGAGATCGGCCTGGCCATAGGCGAGCCTCCGGCGACCCGCGGTTTTCCGCCCTCGGTGTTTACCAAGATTCCCCAGCTGATTGAGCGTGCCGGCAATGCTGAGCCCGGTGGCGGTTCGATCACCGGCGTGTACACCGTGCTGGTCGAAGGTGATGACATGCAGGACCCGGTGGGCGACACCGCGCGTGCCATCCTCGACGGCCATATCGTGCTGTCACGCGATCTGGCCGAGTTGGGCCATTACCCGGCCATCGATATTGAAGCCTCGGTCAGCCGGGTGGCGCGTGATCTGCAGAGCCCGCAGCAGCGCCAGGATGCGGTGCGTCTGCGTCATCTGTATGCGGCCTATCGACGCAATCAGGACATGATCCGGCTGGGCGCGTATGCCCGCGGCAGCGATCAGCAGGTCGATGACGCCATCGCGCATTGGCCGGGCATCAACCGTTACCTGCGTCAGGAGGCCGATCAAGCCTGTCGCTTCGAGCATGCGGTCGAGCAGCTTGCCGAGGTGGTCGGAGAACTGCCCGCCGCGGCCTGACGATCAGCTGCCGGCAGACGCTCGGGCTGCGAGCATGGCGGCCATTTTCTCGTGGATCAGGTTGATCGCCTTGAGCGGTCGGATCATGACTTTGAAATCATCGATCTGGCCGGCGTCGTTCCAGTGAATGATGTCCACGCCGTTGATCACGATATCGTCGATCCGGGTTTCGAATTCCAGCAGCGCATCGTGGTCGCCACGAATCTCGCGCACGTAGCGGAAATGTTGGTTGAACAGGACCAGAAAAGCGGCGGACAGATACGCCTGGGTCAGGGCCTTGCCGCGTTGCGGAGTGTGCACCACCGGTGAGTGAAACACTGCGTCATCGGCCAGCAGGGTGCTGAGTCCGCGCGGGTCGGTGTTTTCCACCAGCTGATGCCAGGTGTCGATAGGGTGGTTTGTCATGCGAGGGTTCTCGGGGAATTCGCCGTCACTTGATCACGCCACGGCTGTGCTGCGCAAGCATGCATCCCAGCTCGGGGCTTCGCCGAAGCGTTGCGCCAGAAAATCGATCAGATGGCGTACCCGGGCTGGCAGGTGGCGATGGGGCGGATATACCGCGTAGGCGTGCAGGGCTTTCCACTGGTAGTTGAGCAGCGCAGCTTGCAGGCGCCCGGCGAGGATGGCGTCGTTGGCGATGAAGCAGGGCTGGATCAGCAGACCGAGACCGCGCTCCGCCGCCTGCAGCAGAAAATCACCATTGTTGGCCTGCAGGCGTGTTTTCAGCCGCAGTTCGCCACGTGTGCCGTCGGGGCCGCTCCAGTGCCAGCTGTGGCTGGCGGTGTTGGCGTAACGCAGCATCACGTGCTCGGCCAGTTCATCCGGATGTTGCGGCCGGCCGTGGGTCTGCCAGTAGGCCGGACTGGCGCACAGCACATGGCGGATGGTGGTGAGCTTGCGCGCCACCAGGCCAGAGCTTTCCAGATCGGCAATCCGGATGGCCAGATCGAAACCTTCACCGATCAGGTCCACCGGCCGGTCGTTCAGGTCGATATCGATGTCCACTTGCGGGTAGCGCTGAGCGAAATCGGTGATCGCCGGTGCCAGCTGGCGCAGGCCGAACGACAAAGGTGCCGCCACGCGCAGGCGCCCGGAAACCTGGCTGGCGGTGCCGCGGGCTTCGGCCTCGGCTTCGGCCAGGTCATCAAGCATGCGCTGGGCGCGCTGATAAAAGCTGCGCCCGGGATCGGTCAGGGTCATGCGCCGGGTGGTGCGGTTGAGCAGGCGCACCTGCAGATGTTCTTCCAGCTCGGCGAGGCGGCGCGACACCGCTGATTTGGCCAGATCGAGCTGGTCTGCGGCCGCGGTGATGCTGCCGGCGTCGACGACGCGCACGAAGATGCGCATGGCATTCAAGGTATCCATTGTTGTGATTATAGGAACAATAAATTCATAAATGTGCTGTTTATTGCGTTATTGGCTTGGTTGAAAATGTGTCCACCCTTACACATCAGCCGAGGATTCACACATGAAACAATTTGTCCCCATCACCGATCTGGTTGCGCGGGTGCTGCTCGCCGCGATATTCGTCATCTCCGGCCTGGGCAAGATCAGTGGCTTTGAAGCCACCCAGGGTTACATGCAGGCCATGGGCGTGCCCGGCATGCTGCTGCCGTTGGTGATCATCCTGGAAATTGCCGGCGGCGTTGCCTTGATCGCAGGTTTTCAGACCCGCATTGCGGCTTTGCTGCTAGCCGGCTTCTCGCTGCTTGCCGGGCTGCTTTTCCACTTCAATCTGGCCGACCAGATGCAGGCCATTCTGTTCTGGAAGAACCTTGCTCTGGCTGGTGGTCTGCTCATGCTGAGCTTGCACGGCGCCGGGCCGTGGTCGCTGGATGCATGGCGCAAGCCGGCCGTAAGCACGCCGCGCTACGCGTAAAATTCGCAAGCCGGTGGCGTTGCTTCGCCACCGGCGTCATGCACACAAAACGGGAACAATCATGGGTTTGTTGATTGACGGTGAGTGGCACGATCAGTGGTACGACACCAAAAGCACCGGCGGCAAGTTCGTCCGCTCGGAATCGCAGTTTCGCAACTGGGTGACGGCCGATGGCAGCCCAGGACCGACCGGTGAGGGCGGGTTTGAGGCGCAGCCCGGACGCTATCACCTGTACGTTTCATGGGCCTGTCCCTGGGCTCACCGGGCCATCATCTACCGCAAGCTCAAAGGGCTTGAAGCGCTGATTTCGATGTCGGTGGTCAACGCCCACATGGGCGAGCAAGGCTGGACGTTCGAAGCGGGTCGCGGTGTGATTCCCGATGAGGTCAATCAGGCGCAGTATCTGCACCAGATTTACACCCGCGTCGATCCGCACTACAGCGGTCGGGTGACCGTACCGGTGCTGTGGGACAAGCAGCGCGGCACCATCGTCAACAACGAATCGGCAGACATCATCCGCATGCTCAATTCGGCCTTTGATGGGGTGGGTGGTAATGCCCTGGATCTCTATCCGGCTGAGCAGCAGGCCACCATTGATGAGCTTAATGCGTGGATATATCCGCGCATCAACAACGGTGTCTACCGGGCTGGTTTTGCCACCAGCCAGGCGGCCTACAGTGAAGCGGTGAGCGATCTGTTCGCCGCGCTGGATACGCTTGAGCAGCGCCTGTCAGGACAGCGTTATCTCACCGGCGCGCACATCAGCGAGGCGGACTGGCGTCTGTTCACCACGTTGATCCGCTTCGATGCGGTGTATGTGGGGCACTTCAAGTGCAACCTGCGCGAGATCCGTGACTATCCGGCCCTGTCGGCGTATTTGCGCGATCTGTATCAGCATCCGGGCATCGCCGACACGGTGGATATCGACTACATCAAGGAGCATTACTATCGCAGCCAGCCGACGGTGAATCCCAGTGGCGTTATACCGCTGGGGCCATCACTGGATTTTTCCGCGCCCCACGGGCGTGAGCATTTGACCGCATAAGCGCCGCGGCGGACACTGCGGGCGGGGTTCCGGCGGAGATGAGCATGAGTGTGTCGCTGTGGTTTGGCGTTTATGTGGTGTTCAACGTGCTGTTGCTGACGGCGCTGGCGATCAATGTGTCGCGTCTGCGCATCGTTCGCAAAGTGGCTCATGGCGACGGCGGTGATGTGGTGATCAAGGCCGCCATACGCACCCATGTGAACGGGGTGGAGAATGTGCCGATCTTTGCGCTGGTGTTGCTGGCGCTGGAATTTGCGCAGGCCTCGACCGGTTTGCTTGCCGGCCTGGTGCTGGTGTTTTGTGCCGCGCGCCTGGCTCATGCGGTGGGCATGCTGACCCCGTATTTCAACTTTCGCCGGCTTGGTGCCGGGCTGACGTACGCCTGCCAGATCGTCGGCGCACTGGCCATTGTGCCGAGTCTGCTGGGCTGATCAGTCTGCCTGCGGCTGCAGATCCAGACGCAGTACCACGTTGTCGCGCCCGGCCTGGGAAAAGCGCAGCTGGGCCTGATCGCTCAGCGCTTCATCCAGGGTGATTTCGAACGGCACGTCGAGCTCGACATAGCGTTGAAACTGGGCCTGGCCGCCGATGCACAGGCGCGGTTGCGACCAAGGCTGAGCCTCGCCACTGAACACGTGGACCGCTTGCAGCGCGCAATCCAGCAACTGGGCCGCGTTGACGTGATCGCCGGAGCCGGTGTGGAACGGATGTTGTGGATAGAAACCGCCCTGGCTGGGCACGCGTGCATGCACCGCCGGTTTGCCCACCCGGTCGATCACCGCAGTGACAAAACTGCAGCCGTCGGGGCCCAGTCCGGCCAGCTGCGGGTCGATGGTGTCGACCTCCAGCACATGTCTGGCCTGCAGCGCCGAGCGACGGCTCTTTTCACGCCATTGCTGGAAATCACGGTCGCGGAAGGCAAACCCCTGCCCGCGACTGTGGAACATATTGCGGCCCTGATCGTCGCTGACACTGAGCTTGAAACCCATGGCGCCGGTTTCGGTCCAGTTCTCGCAGCGGGCGCGTGACGGATAATTGCGACCCAGCGCCGCCTCGCCGCAATGCCATTCGAACATGGTCAAAGCGGTGTAGGTTTCCGGGCTGAAGGTGCCCATCGCCCAGCTCGCCGTCATGGTCGCGAAGTACTGGTACTTTTCCACCACAACCGGATGGGCTGGCGGCAGGGCCAGCCATGGCCACAGATCCGGTCGCCAGTCGAACCCCAGGTCGACCACGCTGTCCGTGGCTTTGAGAACATGAGCCAGATTGTGCTTGTAGGTCAGAGCGTTGGTCACGAGTCGATCACACCAAGTGGAGGGATCTGCGTGCACAGGCTACGCCGTGGCGCCGCGCTGTGGGGCAGAGCGGGGCGCCACCATAACCGATTCGTGCTCAGGCCGCGTAGGCGGCTTCGATGCTGTCCATCTCGACGAGCAGTTCTCGGTTGTCGTCATCCCAGGGGTGAAAACCCGGCCGGAAGTAGCTCAACATGGGGATGGCGAGATTGCGCATAAGGCCTTGCGGGCCGTACAGAAACGCTTTCAGACGGGCGATGTCGGCGCCATCCGGTGCGCTGCCGGTTTCCGCCTTGATGCCTTCGATGATCAGTTTGTTCATCACCGGCCAGTAGGCCACCAGCATGAAGGCCAGGCCCAGGCTGCGTTCCAGGTAAGCGCGCGGATTGCGCCGCATGACGCTTTTCCACACGTCGTAGGCCACCGCCTTGTGCTCGGTTTCCTCCATTGCATGCCAGCGCAGCATGGCCACAAACACCGGCTCGCTGCCGCCCTGGCGACCGTTGAGCACTTCCGGGTGGCGCAGGATGTAATCACCGAGCACCGCAGTGACGTGCTCGGCACCAATGGTCATGGCCAGCTGGGTAGTCTTGGGCAGCCAGCGTTTCCAGCGCTGCAGGCGTTTGCTGGCGAAAGCGTTGATCTTGCGAGCTGCGGGCACGCGTTCGAAATACAGCGCATTCCAGTGTTCGTGCTCGCGGCCATGCATGGCTTCCTGGCCGATAAACGCGGTGACAGCGGCTTTGAGTTGCGGATCGCTGATCTGATCGCGGAACTGACGTACGGCGTGGATGAAAAAACGCTCGCCGTCGGGGAAGGTCACCGACAGGGCGTTGAAGAACTGGGTGATGGCCACGCCATCGGCATGCCAGTTGCCGATGCGTTCAGCGGGGAAATCGAACTGTATGTCGCGGCGAACAGGTAGCATCGCAGACTCTCCTGAATTGAAGAGCTACATCATTACCAATGATCAATGGCACAGTAAATAGGTAATTGAGTTTACCCTTCGGAACTGTAAGTCACTGTCAGGGTGGAAAAATCTCCAAGCGCGTGAAAACCAACATGAAATCTTTCCCGATTGCACGGCGCGCCGGGCGTGGCCGCAATCGCGGGTTTGTGGCCGCTGTGCTGGCTAGCGCGCTGAGCTTTGCTGCCACCGCGACCGACATCGAGGATGCCATGCATCAGGACAACTATCAGGACGGGCGCTATGACAACCCGTGGGCGCCGTTTTCGCTCAACTACGGCGCGTTGTTCAAAGAGCTTTTCAAACGCAACCGGTTTCGTGGCCAGGATTTCGGTGAGGTGCCACGCGAGGATGATCCGCTGGCCGCGTATCAGGCGCTCAACGCCGACAGCGTGAGCTGGATTGGCCACGCCACCATGATGATTCGTGAGGGCCAGGATGTGGTGCTGACCGACCCGCATCTGAGTGACTGGGCCCTGACCGCCACGCGGCGCACCGCGCCTGCCCTGCGGGCTGCGCAGATTCCGCCGCTGCACTTTGCCGTGGTTTCGCACAATCACTATGACCACCTTGACGAGGAGACCGTCATGGCGCTGCCGGCAGAGACCCTGTGGCTGGTGCCGATGGGGCTGGCTGAATGGTTTCGTGAGCGCGGGCGCGACAACGTGGTCGAGCTCAACTGGTGGCAAAGCCACCGCGTCGGTGGCTGGACGGCACATTGCGTGCCGGTGCAGCACTGGTCGCGCCGGATTGGTCAGTCCACCAACAGCACCCTGTGGTGTGGCTGGATGCTGGAATCGCCCACGCGGCGCTATTTCTTTGCCGGCGACACCGGTTACTTCAAGGGGTTTGAGCAGATCGCTGCGCACTTCGGGCCGATTGATGTGGCCATGCTGCCGATCGGCGCGTACTACCCGGAAAGCTTTCTGGCCTATCAGCACATGTCGCCGCCCGAGGCCCTGCAGGCGTTTCAGGACCTGCGTGCCCAATACATGCTGCCGATGCACTGGGGCAGCTTCAAACTGACCCGTGAACCGATTGCCGAGCCGCCGTTTTCACTGCGCCGGGCACTGGCCCACAGCGGGGTGGATGAGAGGCGTGTGCGCACCCTGGCGATTGGCGAAACCTGGGCCGTGCCAAGCGCTTCTTACTGACGGTGCACGGAACTTGCAGTACAGCGGGCAAATTTCCCGGTGGAGTGCACGGTGGCCCGTCCCGAACAGCTCGACAGTCTGCTGCGCCATGCGCAATTGCAGGAACAGCAGGCCCAGTCCCGTTGGCATGCGGCGCAGCAGCAGCTAGAGCGTCATCGCCAGCAACTCAGCGAGTTGCAGAACTACCTGAATGACTATGGCCCGGCGCGTCTGGGCGGCGGTGTCGCAGCCAGCGTGCTGCTCAATCACAGCCGGTTTTCAGAACGCCTGAGCGATGCCATTGCGCAGCAGAGTCAGGTCGTACGCGAGGCCCGTCAGAGCACGGAAAAACTGTGCGCCCACTGGCAGCACAAACGTCAGCGGCTTGAGGCGCTCGGAGCGCTGAAAGACAAGCGCATCAAGGCGCAGCACACCCAGGTGCGTCGCCTGGAACAACGCACGCTGGATGATTTTGCCCTGCGCAGTCTGGGGCCGAGGCTGGCCGATGCTTGAGGGTATGCTAGATGCCTTGCGACCGGCGCTCAGGAGCGCCGAACAGGCGACCTCGGTGGGCGACACCGAGGGCGTTGACGCGTTCTCCGGATTGATGCAGCTGGTCAGCCTGCCGGAGCTGCCTTTGCAGGCGTATCTGGGCGAGCTGACTGCCACACAGGACGCGGCGCCGGAAGGCACCGAAGCCGTCGACAGCGATGTTGCGCAGCCACCCTTGCCGGGCTGGCTGCTGGAGCAGGTCGGCGCGGCAACGGGCTTGCCTGCAGAGGCTGCGGACAACGGGCAGGTGGATGCGCCAAAGACGCCGGTGGTTGATCAATTGCCGGAGCCAGCTGCGACCGACATCGGCGCGGATACCGCGGTCGACGTGATGTCGCCGCTCGGTCTGCCGACGGAGCAGGTTGATGTCGTGCATCCCTCATCAGCCGTGGGGCCATCCAAGCCGCTGTCGGGTGCTGACGCGGCGTCGTTGAGCAGCGCCAGCGCGCGTGGGGCTGCCGATAACGCGCCCGATGCCCAAGCCGAGCTGGCGCCGACAGCAGCGCTACGGCCTGAGGCTGTGCCGGAGGATGCGCCAATGCCTGAACCGCTGCAGGTTCAGTCCCAGGACCTTGAACGTGCGTCGCCGTCGCCGTCGCCGTTGACCGGCGGCAGTGCGAGCAACGTGGTGCCGACTGCGCCCACGGCGGCGCCAAGCGCATTGGCCGGCCAGGCTGTAACGCCGACCGCAGCCGCCCTACCGCCCAGCGTTCCGGTCCAGGATCTGGCCCAGCATGCGGTGGCGACGATACGCCATCAGGGCGCGGATCAGGCCGAGGTGCGCATCTCTTTGCACCCGGCCGAACTGGGTGCGTTGGATCTGCAGATGGAGCAGGACGGTAAGCGCCTGGAATTGAACATCACGGTCGACAATGAAGCCGCCCGGCGTGCCGTGGGCGAGCAGATCATGCAGCTGCGTGAGCGCCTGGGCGAGGCCGGTATGCAGCTGGCGCGTCTGGATGTCTCGGTGCGTGATCAGGCGCAGCGTCAGAATACCGACACCCCGTCGGGGGCAACGCAAACGGGCCACGACGGCGACGTCAAAATATCGACGACACAGCATCTGGTGGGGCCGACCGACGGCCTGGATCTGTACGCCTGACAAGGGATCAGGGCGCCCGCTGAGGTATTTCGGGGCGTGGCACGGGCATTGCCCTAGAAGCCTATACATTCTCCGAGCCTGTGTCTGATGTCCGACGAGCAAGCGGCAAGCCCGCCGAAAAAAAAGAAATCGCGTTGGCTGTGGATCATGCTGCTGCTAGTCCTGATGCTGGGCGGCGGTGGTGCCGGGGCCTGGTACATGCTGTACATGCAGCCGGCTCAGGCCCAGGGTCAGGATGAAGCCGCCGAGCCCACACCCGCGCCGGCCCTGTATTCGGAGCTGCGCCCGGCTTTTGTGGTGAATCTGGCCGGCAACCGCTTTCTGCAGCTGGAGATCGATCTGATGGCCCGCGATGCGGCGGTGATCGAAGCGGTCAAACGCCACAACCCGGCCATCCGCAATGATCTGCTGCTGCTGTTGGGCAGCCAGAAACCATCTGATCTGCAGAGCCTGGAAGGCAAGCTGAGCCTGCAGCAACAGGTGCTGGATGCCATCAATGCCATTCTCGACGCACGTGAGCACGGTCTGGCGGTGGAAGAAATCTACTTCTCCAGTTTCGTGATGCAATAGCCATGGCCGAGATACTCTCCCAGGACGAAATCGACGCACTGCTGGACGGAGTGGACAGCGGTGATGTGGATACCGATCCACCGCCGCAGCCGGGTGAGGTCGTACCACTCGACCTGGCTTCGCAGGACCGCATCGTGCGCGGTCGTCTGCCAACCCTGGAGATGATCAACGAGCGGTTTGCCCGGCATTTCCGGGTCAGCCTGTTCAACATGCTGCGACGTTCGCCCGAGCTTTCGGTGGTCGGGGTCGAGTCACTCAAGTTCTCCGAGTACATGCACAAGCTGTATGTGCCGACCAATCTCAATCTGGTGCGGATCAAGCCGCTGCGCGGCACTGCACTGATCGTGTTCGAACCGCGCCTGGTGTTTGCCGTGGTCGACAATTTCTTCGGTGGCGATGGGCGCTTCCGGGCCAAGATTGAAGGGCGTGAATTTACCCCCACCGAGATGCGCGTGGTGCAGCTGCTGCTCAATGCAGCCTTCACCGATCTGACCGAAGCCTGGGGGCCGATACTCAAAGTCGATTTCGAATACCTGCAGTCGGAGGTCAACCCGCATCTGGCGACCATCGTGAGCCCCACCGAGGTGGTGGTGGTGAGCCGTTTCCGGGTCGAGCTGGAAGGTGGCGGTGGCGACGTTCATGTGACTTTGCCGTACTCCATGATCGAGCCAGTGCGCGATCAGCTCAACGCCGGTGTGCAGAGCGACCGCGGCGATCACGACGACCGCTGGGCGCGCTCCATGAAGCAGCAGCTGGAATCGGCCGAGGTTTCGGTCGCCGGTGTGCTGGCGCGGCCGCGCGTCAGCCTGCGTGAGCTGCTGGCATTGCAGCCGGGTGACGTGATTCCGATTGGCGTACCGCGCCAGACCGAGCTGGAAGTCGAAGGCATCGCCAGCTACCGCGGCGAGTTTGGTGTGTCCGGCGGCAACAACGCGGTGCGTATCGAAGATTTGCTGCTGCGGCCCAAGCCCGCGCTGATTCAGTAACCACAAGGATTTCTCATGAGCGATAGCAACGAACAAGCCGAGGCGCAGATGTCGCCCGAAGAGCTGGCTCAGGTGCAGGCCATGCAGGCGGCCAGCGACACCCCGCAGCCGGCCCAGGATATGGAGGGTTATACGCCGCCCTCGTTCGCGCAGAGCGAGGAGGGCGAGTCGGAAGTCAATCTGGATCTGATTCTGGATGTGCCGATCACCCTGTCCATGGAAGTTGGCCACGCCAAGGTGCCGATCCGCAATCTGCTGCAACTCAATCAGGGTTCGGTGGTGGAACTGGATCGGGTGGCGGGTGAACCGCTGGATGTGTTCGTCAACGGCACCCTGATCGCGCATGGCGAGGTGGTGGTGGTCAACGACAAATTCGGCGTGCGTCTGCTGGATGTGGTCAGCCCCGCCGAACGCATCCGCAAGCTCAAATAATGGACGCCGCCAGCGTGGCCCAGATGCTGGGCAGCCTGATCGCCGTGGTGCTGCTGATTTTCGCCTGCGCCTGGCTGGCCAAGCGTATGCCGATCGGCGGCATGGCGCGTTCGGATGCGCTTAAGATTGAAGCCAGCTTGGCGGTGGGTACGCGCGAGCGGGTGGTCATGCTGCGCGCCGCCGACACCTATCTGGTGCTCGGTGTTGCGCCCGGTCAGGTGCGCACCCTGCACGTGCTGGATGCGCCGCCGCAAAACTTTCGTGAGGTGCTGGCCGAGCACGACGAGAACCCGGCATGACGCGTCTGTTTGCACTCCTGCTGCTGTTGCTGCCGCTGCCTGCCGTGGCGGCGGGTTTGCCTGCAGTGACGGTCGATACGGGCGCCGATGGCGCTCAAACCTACAGTCTGTCGCTGCAGGTGCTGATCGCGATGACCGCGATCACGCTGCTGCCTGCGATTCTGCTCAGCATGACCGCGTTTCCGCGCATCGTGATCGTGCTCGGACTGTTGCGCAGCGCGCTGGGCACCGGACAGACGCCGTCCAATCAGATCCTCGTGGGTCTGGCGCTGATGTTGTCGTTCTTCGTCATGGGGCCGGTGCTGGAGCGGGTCTACGCCGATGCCATGCAACCCTATTTGGATGACGAGATCGACATGCCCACGGCGCTGCAGGCGGCTGCCGTGCCGTTGCGTGAATTCATGCTGGCGCAAACCCGCGAGTCAAGTCTGATCGGTTTTTCCGAGCTGGACGGCAACACCCAGGGTTACGCCGATCAGGCCGACATTCCGTTTCGTGTGCTGGTCCCGGCTTTTGTTACCAGTGAGCTGACCACTGCGTTCCAGATCGGCTTTCTGTTGTTCATTCCGTTTGTGGTGATTGATCTGGTCATCGCCTCGGTGCTGATGTCCATGGGCATGATGATGCTTTCACCCATGCTGATCTCACTGCCGTTCAAGATCATGCTGTTCGTGATGGTGGATGGCTGGACGCTGGTGGTGGGTTCGCTGACCGCGAGTTTTGCCCTATGACACCGGAAACCGTCATGACCATGGGGCGCCAAGCCCTGGAGCTGACCATCATGTTGTCGGCGCCGCTGCTGCTCACCGCGCTGGGCGTTGGGCTGGTCGTCGGTCTGTTCCAGGCCGCCACGCAGATTCAGGAAATGACCCTCTCGTTCATCCCCAAGCTGTTGGGCATGGGCGTGGCGTTTCTGATTGCCGGACCTTGGATGTTGCGCCTGCTGGTGGACTTCACCCGCCAGCTGATCATGGATCTGCCCAACCTGATCGGCTGATGATCGCACTGGATCAGATCGCCGAATCGCTGATCCCGTATCTGTGGGCATTCCTGCGTATTGCCGCATTGTGGATGGCCATGCCGGTGTTTGGCAGCGGGGTGCTGGCCGGACGCATTCGGCTGGTTCTGGCGGTGGCCTGCACCGTGGTGATTGCACCCCTGATGCCGCCGCTGAGTTTGCCTGCAGTGTGGGGCGCCGCGTGGTGGCTGGCCGTGCTGCAGGAAATTGCCCTGGGCGTGCTGATGGCGTTTACCCTGGCCCTGGTGTTCGAGATGGTGCGCCTGTCGGCAGAGATCATCGGGCTGGGAATGGGGCTGGGTTTTGCCCAGATGACCGATCCGCTCAATGGTTCCAGTGCGCCGGTGCTCGGGCAGTATTTTTCGATACTGGCCATCCTGCTTTTTCTGGCCGGCGGCGGGCATATCCAGATCATTCAGTGGATCAGCCTGAGCCTGATTCATCAGCCGCCGGGCGTGCTCATGCTTGAAATGGGCCAGATTTTCGCGCCCGTGGCCTGGGCCGCGCTGGTGTTTGCCGGCGCGTTGCAGATCGCCTTGCCGGCCATCATCGCCTTGTTGCTGGTCAATCTGGCTTTCGGCGTGATCAGCCGGGCCGCCCCGGCGCTGAACCTGTTTGCCATCGGTTTTCCGGCCTCGCTGATGCTGGGTCTGGTGCTGGTGCTGCTCAGTCTGCCGGCCTTGCAGAGGCTATTCACCTCGGCCATCACCGACGCCTTCTTACGCCTGAGCCAGACTTATGGCTGATAGCGCTGCAGAGAAAACCCAGGAACCCACCCCCAAACGTTTGCGTGAAACGCGCGAGAAGGGTGAGATCGCGCGTTCGCGCGAACTCGGCACGCTGGCCACTACGGCCGGGGCGGTGCTGGTGATAGCGATGTTTGGTGGATGGTTTGCGCGTCGTGCTCAGGCCTTGATGCATGACGGCCTGAGCCTGGAGCGGGGCCAGCTCATGCATCCCGAAGCCATGACCGCGGCCCTGCATGACACCCTGCTGCTGGGCCTGCAATGGAGCGTGCCGTTTCTGGTCGGCGGGGTGGTGTTCGCCTTTGTTGCCCCTCTGTTGATGGGCGGCTGGAATTTCTCCACCCAGGCCTTGCAGCCCAAATTTGAACGGCTTAATCCGCTGGCTGGAATCAAGCGCATTTTCTCCGCCCAGGCGCTGATGGAGCTGCTCAAGGCCGTGGCCAAGTTTGTTCTGCTCGGCGGGATGGCGGTGCTGGTGCTGTGGACCTGGCGTGAGCATGTGCTCGGACTGGGCATGCAGAATCTCAGCGCCGGGATGGCGCAGGGGCTGAAGCTGTGTTTCTACACCCTGGCGGCCTTGTGCATCGGGCTTGCCTTGATTGCTGCGGTCGATGCGCCATTTCAGTATTTCAGCCACCGCAAGAAGCTGCGCATGACCCTGCAGGAAGTGCGCGATGA
Source organism: Oceanococcus sp. (assembly GCA_030147945.1). GTDB lineage: Bacteria > Pseudomonadota > Gammaproteobacteria > Nevskiales > Oceanococcaceae > Oceanococcus. Next base: position 25,386 of record JASBUL010000058.1, read on the forward strand.
AATGAAAGAGACCGAGGGGCGCCCCGAGGTCAAACAGCATATCCGGCGCATGCAGCAGGAGATGTCACGCAAGCGTATGGCCCAGGACATGGCGCGCGCCAACGTGGTGATCAACAACCCGACGCATTTTTCGGTGGCGCTGTACTACGACCCGCAGGGTGATGCGGCGCCGGTGGTGGTGGCCAAGGGTGCTGACCACATGGCTGAGGTGGTGCGTGATCTGGCCCGTGAGCACCGCATACCGCAGCTGCGCATCGCTCCGCTGGCCCGGGCGCTGTACCGCCATGTTGAGGTCGGAGCGGAAATCCCTGCCGGGCTTTACCTTGCCGTGGCCGAGGTTCTCAGCTATATCTTTGCTCTGAACACGCGCCCCGCTCAGGCCGGGGAACCGCCCGATCCGGATATTCCTGATGTCTATCGCTGGAAACCGGACGATCCGCGGTAGCCTTGCGGTCGGCGCGCCAACGCCTTCGCGCGCCGGGACCGGACATGAAAATCAGTTATCAGTTTCGCCACAACGACAAAACGTTGCGGGATTTCGAAATCGATATTGCCAAGCCGGCACCGCCACGCCCGGGCAAGGGCGAATGGACACGCCTGAGTCGAAACAAGTGCGCCAATTGCACGCTGCGGGATGATCAGGTCTCGCACTGCCCACCGGCGGTGGATCTGGAAGAGGTGGTGGATGCCTTCAACGAAGTCATTTCCCACGAAGACGTGTTTGTCATCGTCGATATCAACGAGCGGCATATTCTCAAGGATGGCGATGCGCAAAGCGGGCTGAGCGCGCTGATGGGCCTGATCATGGCCAACAGCGCCTGTCCGGTGCTGGGGCGCCTGCGCGGCCTGACGCGCACGCACACGCCGTTTCAGAGCGTGGAGGAAACCCTGTTCCGCTTCATCGGAGCCTATTACCTGGGCCAGATGCTGGAAGAAAAGCGCGGCGGTCAGCCCGACTGGAGCCTGGATGGGCTGCATGCGCTGTTTGACGATCTCATGGTGGTCAACAAGGCGTTCAAGGCGCGGATTCATTCCGCAACACGCCAGGATGCCGCGATGAACGCGATCAGCGCCCTGGCCATGCATGCTCTGGGTGCCCAGCTGTCGCTGGATGATTGCGAGGATGAACTGGCCGAGTTTGCGATTCAGCCAGCTGCGTCTTGAGGCCGCTAGTCATTTCGGACGAAGCCCGTTCGGGCGCACTTTGAGAAAACTTCCTTATTCGTAATCCGGACGCGCGTCTTTCGCGTAGTGCTTTGTGAGCAACCGGATTTGCTGAACAAGGAGGCGAGTATGTCTGTTGCCACCCCTGAAATGATCGATAGCCTGCGCACCGGTGGCGTAACCCCGGGCGCGAAGATTGAGGAGTCCTCTGTGTCCGAAGTAACCCCTGAAGTGCTGGTCCAACGTGCCCGTGACATGGTTCCGGTGCTGGCCGAACGTGCGGCCAAGGCGGCGGAATTGCGTCGCGTGCCGGATGAAACCGTTGCGGAAATGCAGGCTGCGGGGTTCTTCCGCGTGTTGCAGCCGAAAAAATATGGTGGCTACGAAATGGATCCGCAGGTGTTCTACGACATCTGCATGACCATCGCTGAAGGCTGCATGTCCACCGCCTGGATCTATGGCGTGATCGGGGTGCACAACTGGCAGATCGCCCTGTTTGATCCCAAAGCCGCAGAGGATGTCTGGGGCGCTGGTGACACCGACGTGCGCATTGCGTCGACCTACATGCCCAAAGGGCAGGTTACGCCGGTTGAAGGAGGCTTCAAGTTCTCCGGTCGCTGGGCGTTTTCCAGCGGCATCGAACATTGTGACTGGGTGTTTCTGGGCGGTTTGATTTTCAACGAAGGCCAGCCGCCGGAATACCGCACGTTCCTGCTACCCAAGTCCGACTACAAGGTGATTGATACCTGGCACGTGATTGGTCTGAAGGGCACCGGCTCGCAGGACATTCTGGTCGAGGATGTGTTCGTGCCGGAACACCGGACCCACAAAGCCTCGGATGGCTTCATGGGCACCAATCCGGGGCGCGACACCTTCACTTCGGATCTGTACAAGCTGCCTTTCGGGCAGATCTTCGTGCGCGCCGTGTCCTCGGCGGCGATTGGTGCGCTACAGGGCATGCTCGACGAGTTCGTCAACTTCGGCAAAGTCCAGGTTGGCAACATGGGCAACAAGACGGCCGAGCAGGGGCCGGCACAGCTGGCGGTGGCAGAAACTGCGGTGGCGATTGACGAGATGAAGCTGGTTCTGCAGCGCAATTTCGGTGTGCTGATGGGCAAGATTCGTGCGGGCGAGCCGCTCGACGATATCAATCAGCGTTTGCATTACCGCTTCCAGGCGGCCCAGGTCGTGGAGCGCTGCGCCAAGCACGCCTACCAGCTGTTCTCGGCCTGTGGCGGGCGCGGCATATTCAGCGATTTCGCGCTCAATCAGAAGATGATGGACATCTTCGCCGCGCGTGGTCACTACGCCAATAATCCGGATCAGTTCGGCAAGAACTATGGCGCCGTGACGCTGGGCATGGAGAACGGCGACTTCTTCCTGTAAGGCAGAGCGCAACAAGACGACAACAGCGGCGGGGCATGATGCCCCCAGCCGCGTGGGGTGTGGGCGATGAGTGAGAAATGGGATCAGAGCTACGACGTTGTCGTCGTAGGTTCCGGCGCCGGTGGTTTGACTGCGGCACTGACGGCGCAGGCCAAAGGCCTGTCGGTGCTGGTGGTCGAGAAGAGTGACAAATACGGCGGCACCAGCGCGGTCTCCGGCGGTGGCATCTGGATTCCCTGCAATGACCAGATGGAAGGTCTGGGCTGTCCGGACTCCTACGCCGAGGCGCGCCAGTATCTGGATATCCTGACCGAGGGCGAGGTTGATTCCGAGCGTCTCGACGCCTACATCCATCGCGCCAAGGACATGGTCACGTTCCTGCGCGAGCGGTTCAACATCCGCTTCCGCTCGATCCCGATCTATCCCGATTACTTCCCCCACAAAGCAGGCGGCAAACCGGGTTTCCGCACCATGGAACCGGAGGATTTCTACGCCGACCAGCTGGGCGAGGAATACGCCAACCAGCGGCCGCCGTATGCGGCAACCCTGCTGATGGGTCGGGTGGCGATGAACCAGGTCGATGCGCACGCCTTGCTGTGCAAGGACAAGGGCTGGGTCTGGCTGTTCCTGAAAGTGATGTGGAATTACTGGACCGATTTCAGCTGGCGGCGGAAATCCAGGATCGACCGGCGCATGGTCATGGGCCAGGCGATGGTGGGTTCGATGCGCAAGGCCATGCTGGATCACGATGTGCCGCTGTGGCTGAACACCGGGCTCAGCGACTTGATCGAGCAGGGGGGACGGGTTGCCGGTGTGCGGGTCAGCCGCAACGGTCAAGCCATGAACATCGAAGCGCGCCATGGGGTTGTGCTGGCCAGTGGCGGTTTCGAGGCCAACCAGGCCATGCGCGAGAAGTATCTGCCGGCGCCGACCGATACCCGCTGGAGCGTGGCGCCGGGCATCAACCATGGCGACGGTATCAATGCCGGACTCAAACTGGGCGCGGCAACCCGCTTCATGCATCTGACCTGGGGCAGCCCCTCAACCGTGCTGCCGGGCGGTGGACCGGCCACCGGCCTGTTTGTCGAACGTGCCGCGCCGGGCTGCATGATGGTCAACAGTCAGGGACAGCGCTTCGTCAATGAAGCCGGGCCTTACACCGAGGTGGTCTACTCGATCTACGAAGATCACCAGAAAACCGGCGGCAGCGTGCCGTGCTGGCTGATCTGTGATGCGCGTTTCCGCAAGAAATTCCCCTTGGGTCCGATCATGCCGGCACAGTTGCAGCCGGACCGTGCGATTCCCAAAGCGTGGGAGAACGAGGTTTACTACAAGGCCGACAGCCTGGCCGAACTGGCAGCCAAGATCGGTGTGGATGCCGATGGTCTGCTGGCGCAGACGGCGCGTCTCAATGCGATGGCTGAGCGCGGCGTGGATGAGGAATTCCACAAAGGCGAAAACGTCTTTGATCGCTATTATGGCGACCCCACGCACAAGCCGAACCCGTGCCTCGGAACGATCGAAAAAGGGCCGTTTTACGCGCTGCGCGTGACCCCGGGCGAACTGGGCACCAAAGGTGGGCTGGATGCCGACGCCCGCGCCCGAGTGATGCGTGAGGACGGCAGCGTGATCGATGGGCTCTACGCGGTGGGCAACTGTTCGGCCGCGGTCATGGGCAAGACCTATGCCGGGCCGGGCTCAACCCTGGGCCCGGCCATGGCCTTTGCCTACCTCGCAGTCGAGCACATGGCCGAGAAAGCAAGCACGGCGCGTCGCGCTGCTTGAACAGGCCGGGCATCACCACCGCATCCGGCGGTGGTGAACGCAGCGGAGCCTAGCTCAGCTCGAAACTGGTGCTGCGCAGTTCACGATCGGGTTCATGCACGTGGCTGCCCATGATGTAGTTCACGCCCATCTGCCACAGTCGCGCCATGCCATTGGCGTCGGTGACGCGTTCGGCGATGGTCTTCACGCTGTGCTGCTTGGCGTACTCCATGATGGCTTCCAGGGCCTGCATGTCAGCCCCGGCCTTGCCGATCGATTCGGTGAAGTCGGAGTGCAGCTTGATGTAGCTGACCTTGAGCCGTTCCAGCATCTGTTGTGACTGGCGGCTGGTGCCAAAATGGTCGAGCGCGGTGGCCAGACCACAGGCCTGAGCTGCGCTGACCAGATTCTGGGCACGGGAGATGTGATCCTGCAGATGGTGCTCGCGGATCACCAGCACCATGTGGCCCTTGAGGAAGCTGTTATTCTCGACGAACGGCTTGAGCCAGGTGATGAACTTGTCCGACTCGGCCAGGGTGCTTTCGGCCACGCGCACGAAAAAGCACGGATCCCGATGTTCCGATAATTGCTTGCCGATGACCTGGGCGGCGCGTTGCACGACCCAGCGGTCGATATGCGGCATCAGGCCATTGGCTTCGGCGGCCGGCATGAAGTTGCGGGCCAGCACTTCTTCGCCGTCCTCGTCGATCATGCGCAGCAGGATGTCCGAGAACTGGCGCTCTTCACCGGCCAGGCTGGCGATATTCTGATAGGCCAGTTCAAAACGGTTGTCGTTGAGCGCTTTTTTGACCTTGGCGGCCCACAGCGCCTGCTGCTCCTTGCGCTTGAGCTCTTCGGCGGTATCGCCGGCGATGGTGATGGCGTTGCCGCCCTTGCTCTGCAGCTCCTGCGCCTGACCGTGCAATTTGGTCAGCAGGGCCTGAGGGTCTTCCGGATCGTTGGCCAGTGGATAGATCACGACGCTGGCCGTGCATGAGACTTCTTTCTTGCCCGCCTTGAACACGCTGCGCGCCAGGGTGCGCTGGAAGTGCTCCAGATTGCCGCGCATGTCGTCGAGCGAATCGCGATGTCCGAGCACAATCATTTCAGACAGCGAGAAACGGAAGATTCTGTCGTTGTCACGACTGGTTTCGCGAATGATTTCGATGACCTGCTCGGCGACCTGTTCAGCGCCGTCGTAGCCGGCCCGCTGTTCCAGTCCGGCGTAGTCATCAAGACTCACGAAAATCAGGCTGGCCACGGCATCGCCGATGCTGGTCAGGGCCTGCTCGTGGATGGCGGCGATAACACCCTGGCGGGCGACCCCGGCATCCTTGCTGATGTCGCCGGCCGGGCCGCGCGATTCCTGGCCACGAATTTCGATGGCCGGTTCGCCATCATGTTCGATACGAATGAAGCGGGCATCCAGACGCTTGGTGGCGCCGCTGTCGCTGCTCAGGGTAAAGCCCACCGGTGAATCGTCGTGACGGCCTTTCATGACCGCCTTGACCGCATCCTTGACGGTTTGCTGATCCTGCTTGGCGACCAGATCCATCAACGGGTAGCCAATCAGGTCTTCCGGATCGGAGAAGCGCAGGGCGTCGGCCAGTGCCATGTTGGCATGCACCACGATGCCTTCCTGCACACGCAGGCCCGGGGCGCTGGTGCTGCCCAGATCCTGGGTGCGCACGCGTTCGAGTTCGGCAATCTTGTCGCGCAGGCCCTGCAGCTCTTCGTGCATGGCGTAGAGCTCATATTCCTGCTGGAACAGCATTTCCAGGTGCGGCAGGTTGCCCAGTGAGACCACGCCGCGTGCGCCCTGGGCCATGGCATCGGTCACGCTGCGTGCGTCGGTGTTGTTGTTGAGCTGCAGCACCGGGATTTGCGGCTTGTGTCGATGCACGGCCTCGACCAGCTGAATCAGTCGGCAGTCGGAGAATTCCACATCATGCACCGCGATGCAGATGTTGGATTTTTCGATGATGTCGGCAAAGCTGTCGAGACCGGGTGCCACCAGCACGTGCACGCTGTGGCCGCTGGTTCGGAGGTGGGCTTCGATCTGTTTGGCGTCGTTCGGGGTATGGGCCAGCACCAGCACCTCACCCTTCATCACAATTCTTTGCCGCATGTGGTTGTGTGATCCTCTGTGTTTTGTGAACCGGCTGCTTACAGCCCCCAGTTCATTGGCAACTTGCCTTGTTCGCCGGGCACCTCGCGCACCAGACGCGGGACCAGATAGCCCGGTAAGCGGGCATTCAACTCCCGCATAATGCCACGCGCGTGCGTGTCTGCAACCGCAAAATGTGCTGCGCCGGCCACCGGGTCGAGCTGGTGCAGGTAATACGGCAGCACACCGATCTCAAACAGGCGTTCGCTGAGCCGGGCCAGTGTCTCGGCCTCATCATTGACCGCGGCCAGCAGTACGGCCTGATTCAACAGGGTGAGGCCTGAGTCGCGCAACTGGCTACAGGCCGTGGCAACACTGTCATCAAGTTCCTGTGCGTGGTTGCTGTGCAGGACCATAACCCCTTGCAGGCGCGAGCGGCGCAAGCGTGCAAGTAACGTGCCGGTAATGCGTTCGGGCAACACGATGGGCTGGCGCGTGTGGATGCGCAAGCGGCGCAGGTGGGGAATGGCCTCAAGGGCATCCAGCAGGCGTGCGATCTTGTCGTCCGACAGGCTCAGCGGATCGCCACCCGAGAGTATGGCTTCATGGATGCTCGGGTCGGCGGCTACGGCGGCCACGGCATGCTGCCAGCCGTCGCGGCCTTCTCGCGCTTCGGCGTAGGGAAAGCTGCGCCGGAAGCAGTAGCGACAATGCACGCCACAGGCGCCGGTGGTGATGAGCAGGGCCCGGCCGTGATATTTGTGAATCAAGCCGGGGGTGGGCTGGAAGTGGCTCTCGTTCAGAGGGTCGTCGCCGAATCCGGCCACCTGCTGCTGCTCGCGCTGACGCGGCAACACCTGCAGCAGCAACGGATCATTGGCATCGCCATGGCGCATGCGGCGCGCGAAACCGCGGGGTACACGCATTGCAAAACCGCTTTTCGGCGGGGCCAGGGCGTCGATCTCGGATGCCTCCAGGCCCAGATCGCGCAGCAGTGCGTAGGGATCGCGGTAGGCCTGGCGCAGCTCATGCTGCCAGTCAGCATTTGCGTCCTGCGACCCTGAGGTCGCTTGCGGCAGATGTTCGATCACGGCGTCAGGCATACGTTATTATTGGTGGTTTGTTTCCAGTGCAAATCTCATGAGCAGCTATTCCACCAACCAGTTCAAAGGCGGTCTCAAAATCATGCTCGATGGTGATCCTTACACCATCGTCGAGAACGAGTTCGTCAAACCGGGTAAAGGTCAGGCCTTCAACCGGGTCAAAGTGCGCAATCTGAAAAATGGTCGCGTGGTTGAGCGCACGTTCAAATCCGGTGATTCGGTGGAAGCGGCCGATGTCCACGAGCTGGAATTGCAGTATCTCTATAACGATGGCGAATTCTGGCACTTCATGGAGCCGAAATCCTTCGAGCAGTATACGGCGGATGAAAATGCCGTGGCCGATGCCAAGAACTGGATCAAGGAGCAGGACAACTGCACGGTGGTGCTCTACAACGGGGCGCCGCTCAGCGTTGAGGCGCCGAACTTCGTCGAGCTGGAAGTGACCGAAACCGATCCCGGCGTGCGTGGCGACACCTCCGGTGGCGGCGGCAAGCCGGCGACACTGGAAACCGGTGCGGTGGTCCGCGTGCCGCTGTTCATCGATGTTGGTGACAAGCTCAAGGTTGATACGCGTAGCGGAGAGTACGTCTCACGCGCATGACCGACAGCGGGCGGGTCTGGCAACCGGCGGCCAGCATCGAGGCGCTGCGTTTCCGGGCTGCTGTGCTGGCGCAGCTGCGCGCGTTCTTTGCCGAACGTGGGGTTCTGGAAGTCACCACTCCGGTGCTGTCCGCGGCGGCGGCGACCGATCCGCAGATCGAGAGCCTGTGGTTGCATGATGGCAGTGGTCGGCGCTGGTGGTTGCAGAGTTCACCCGAGTTTCACATGAAGCGCCTGCTGGCTGCGGGCAGCGGTGCGATCTATCAGATCGGGCCCGCTTTTCGGGGCGATGAACAGGGACGCTGGCACAACCCCGAGTTCAGCATGCTGGAGTGGTACAGGCCCGGCTTCGATCATCATGCGCTGATGGACGAAATCGAAGCACTGTGGGCCTTGCTGGCGAAAACCTCCACATCGCCGTGGCCGCGCTATCGCTACGCCGAGTTGATCTGCGAGGCTACGGGTTTGGACTGGGCAGACGCCTGCGACGCTCGGCACTTGCGCCGCGCGCTCGAGGCACGTGTTGGCCGCCTGCCCAAGGCCCTGGATTCAGGCGGCTTGCTTGATGCCGCCATGAGTCTGCTGGTCGGTCCCGGACTGGGTCATGAAAGCCCGTGTTTTGTGCATGATTTTCCGCCCGAGCAAGCCGCGCTGGCGCGCGTGGAGCAAGGCCACGATGGCCACGCCTGGGCACGTCGCTTCGAGTGGTTCTGGTGTGGTCAGGAACTCGGCAACGGGTTTCATGAACTGACCGATGCCGATGAACAGGCACAACGCTTTGCTGCGGACCGTGCGTTGCGGCAACGTGCCGCTCAGGTCGACGTGCCGGCCGATGATGCCCTGATTGCCGCGCTGGGCAGCGGTTTGCCGGCGTGCGCTGGCGTGGCGGTCGGTGTAGATCGCCTGTGTGCTTTGCTGATGAAGGCCGAGGGCGTGTCCTCGGTGATTGCGTTTCCCGCGGATCGCGCTTGACCCTGGAGTGGGCTCCAGGGTGATGCTGCGCACCGTTTGATCGAGGATTTTGCCGTGCTGGCATTGATCGGAAGTTTGCTTGCTCTGGGCGCTGGCCCGCTGATCTACAGCCGCGCCGCGCCGCATTCGTACTTCAGCCGCGCGCTGGATGGCTTCGTGTTTGTAGCCATCGCTGGCCTGGTGGTGCTCGAGATCCTGCCTGAGGTGGTTGAGCACGCCGGATGGTGGGTACTGATCGTTGTGGCGCTGGGCTTGTGGGGACCGACCTGGCTGGAAAAGATGTTTCATCGGGCGGCTCACCGTACGCATATGCTGACAGTGCTGCTGAGCGCGGTGGGGCTGGTTGTTCACACGGTGTTCGACGGTGCCGCGCTGACCCATGGCGGCTCGCCTGCACTGGGCTTGGCCATCGTCATTCACCGTATCCCGGTGAGCTTGGCTGTGTGGTGGCTGCTGCGGCCGACCTGGGGCGCGGTCATGCCGCTGGTCATGCTGGCAGCCATGGCCGGTGGCACGGTGGCTGGGTACATGCTGGGAGGTGAGCTGCATGTGCACGAGTCGGAGGCCGGTTTTGCCGCCCTGCAGGCTTTTGTTGCCGGCTCCATCCTGCATGTGGTGTTCAACCGCCCGCATATGGAGAACGCAACCCGTGACCCGCTGATCAAGCCCGATCAGGCCGAAGGTCTGGGTAGCGTGCTCGGCGTGCTGGTGTTTCTGCTCATGCTGGGTGCTGACATCGTGCTTGGGCATGCACCCACCGATGGCCTGCAGCGCTTGCTGGAGCTGTCACTGGCCGCGGCGCCGGCCTTGTTGCTGGCCTATGCGGCAGGCGGGCTGATCGCCGCTTTTTTGCCCGAGTCATCGGTGGCCTGGCTGTCGCGCGGTGGTGGCCTGTCCCAGGCTGCGCGCGGCATGGCGGTGGGCTTGCCCCTGCCGGTCTGCAGCTGTGGCGTGGTGCCGTTGTATCAGAGCCTGATCAAGCGTGGTGCGCCGCCGTCGGCGGCGATGGCATTTCTCATTGCCACGCCGGAGATCGGGCTCGACGCCATTTTGGTGTCCATCCCGCTGCTTGGCGCAGACATGACGATCGCCCGCGTCGTCGCAGCCGCAGTGATCGCGTTGCTGGTGGGTTGGTGGGTCGGGCGCTGGGCCGCAGTGATGGGACAGCAAAGCAGTTGCTGCTGCCATGCGCACACGCCGGATTTTTCCGGCGGACATGGTGCGCGCCTGAAGGCCGGTCTGCGCTACGGCTTCGGCGAGCTGGTTGATTCCACCGCACCGTGGGTGCTGTTCGGGCTGATTGTTGCCGCGGCTGCACAGCCGGTGCTGGAACAGGCCTGGCTGCAGGCTATTCCCGCCAGTCTGCAGGTTCTGGTGTTCGCGCTGCTCGGCTTGCCGCTGTATGTCTGTGCCACGGGCTCAACGCCAATTGTGGCGGTGATGCTGATCGCTGGTGTGGCGCCGGGGGCTGCGCTGGCCTTCCTGATCACCGGTCCGGCCACCAATCCGGCGACCTTTGGTGTGCTGGCCAAGCTGCATGGCCGACGTGTAGCGCTGGCATTCGGCGCGGCCACCGGGGGGCTGGCCATTGGCGCCGGTCTGCTGGTCAATCAGATTGCTCTCAGCATGACGTTCAGCGGGGCCAATCTGCATGCTTTCCCGCTGTGGTTGAGTGGCACGGCGCTGGTTTTGCTCGTCACGCTGGTTGTGGCGTCGGTGGCGCGACGGGGTGCACGGCGTTTTCTGTCCGAGCTGCGCCTGGGGCAGGCGCACGCCGACTGAGTGCATGCCGCCCGGCGTTATTTGTGCGCCCGGGCAGAGTGCGGGATAGTTTCGGGCCAAGCTTCGCGTAACCAGTGTGGCCCTTGGCGATGAAAAAGCGCATTCATATCCCGGTAAACCGCAATGGCGAGGACGCCGGCCCGGTCGAGCATAACGAGGTCCAGACGGCGACTCGCGGAGGCGGTTCTCGCGCCGCGGCCAGGGGGCAGCGTTCCGGTCCTGTGCTTGGTCTGGCCGTGGCGATCACGACCATTCTTGCGCTGGCTGTTGCGGCCTATTACCTGGTTGCCAATGACATCAGCCTGTCGCTTGATCAGGGCATCAGCGATGCCGAGTTGTCACGCCAGTTCGACACCGTGGTGAGCAGTGCGCGCCTGCTGGAGCTGAGTCAACGCAAGGCCAACCAGGATCAGGTCGCGCTAAAGCATGCCCAGGAGCGTGACGATGAGGTGCTGATCGACACCTTCCGTTTGTCGCTGGAGAAGAGCACCCAGGATCAGCGCACGTATCAGCGTGTGTGGGCCGAGGCTCTGGTCGTTTTGCATGATGAGTGGCAGCTGCGGCGTCAACGCATCGAGGCCGCTTTCGTTAACCGACTGGAAACGCTGGACGAGGCTCAGGTGGGCAGCCGTGAGGCGCTGCAAAAGAGCCGCAGCTGGATTCAGTCGGTGCCACAGGAGTCCACGCCGGCCGACTACTTCACGGCACAGCTGTCAGGAGGATCAAACACGTGAGCAAGACTGCAGTGGCTTTGACCCTCGTGCTTGTGCTGGCCGGCCTGCAGGGCTGCGCAAGTTCGCCCGATACCGCCGGCTACGGCGACCGTGAATGGTGGCTGTTCTGTGGTATCTGGGTTGATGGCGGCAACCTGCAAGGCCCGGCGCGACAGCTGTGCGGGGCGGATCGACCGGGCTGGAGCATCGGCAAGACGGCCGTGTCAGCTGGCGCGCTGTGTGGTCTGGTTGCCGCAGTGACCGGAGGCTCGGAGAAGAATGTTGCCGCCTCTGCCGGCATTTGTGCCGCAGCGGGTGCGATTGGCGCGTCCATGGCCAACCGTGGTTTGCAGGCCTACCGCGAAGATGTCTCCAGCGCCAACCAGGGCTTGTCTGCGGCGCGTCGTGATGTTGATGCGCAGATTCGCGCCAACCAGCAGGCCGAGCGCGATGTGGCCCGCCTGCAGCAGGAATACCAGTTGATGCAGCAAAGCGTGCGTGACGACCGTGCATTTTTGAGCGAGGCGGCACGCATTCAGGCCCAGCTCGATGAACAGCTGCAACAGGCACGTGAGCGCACACAGGCCCAGCGCGACTCCATCACCCTGATCGAACAGGCCATTTACGACATCGAACAGCAGATGAAAAACGCGCCGAACAAACGCGAGCTGGAAGCGATGCGGGCAGATCTGCAGCGCGAGCGTGAGCGGGTCCAGATTGCTCTGGAGGAAAGCAACGGCCTGATTACCCAGATCGAAGCCGAGCAACGCCGTGTGGCGGCCGGCATCAAGGCGCGCAGCTGAGATGCGGCGGTTACTCGCTGGCGTAGTGACGCTGCTGCTGGTGGGGCTTGTCGGCGGTTGTGCCAGCAACACCTGCGACACCCGCTCCAGCCGCATGTCGGCCTATTGCGCCAGCCTTTACGGCATGGGGGTGCGGACCAATGCCAACGCCCACATCGAAGACATCGAGGCGCAGACGCAGGTCCTGCAAGAGGAGCTGAAACGCCATCAGGCGCGTGCGCGTGAGTTGCAACCGCGTGTCGATGGCGCCCAGCAGCGGCTGGATGAGCTGGCACGCTCGACCTCGACGGTGCGGGTGGAAGCGGCGCGTCTGCGCCAGGAGATGCAGACCAAGACAGCCGAGCTTGAGCAACTGATGACCCAGGAAGAGGCGCAGATGCGCCAGCTGGAGACACTGTCACAGGAGCAGGCGCAAGCGCAGGCCCGGCTCGATGAGATTCAGCAGCTGGCCGACAAGCTGCGCCAGACCCAGCAGTCGATTCAGGACATACAGGATTACCTCGACCGCGATCTGCTCGAAAGGGCAGAGGTGACGCTGCGTTATGGCGGTTGAGACCTGGCGGCGTGGCCTTGTGCTGGCGCTGTGCCTGGTGCCCGTCGTGGCTGCGGCCGAGCAGGTGCTGATCGAGCGCGCACCCTACCGGGTCAGCTTGCCAGAACAGGCCTGCGCGGCGCAGCAGCGCATCCGGGTGGTGGCTGATGCGCACCAGCACCTGGGCTATGACAACAGTGATCTTAAGGCCGTGGTGCGGCGTGCCCATGCGGCTGTGTGGCTGTCCTGCTTCAAGGTCGAAAGCCTGTGTGTGGAGGCGTATCTGGCGGGTTCAGACATCCGTGTCATGCATGCACGGGCGCGCCGTGAGGACGATTTCGATCTCAAAATCGCCGCGCCGCCGGATTGCACGCCGGTGCAGGCCGAGGCCACCGCGGCGGACAACGATGCCGCTGACCAGACCCTTGAGAGCGTGATGCAGCGGGCGGCGCAGTCCGATGCACAAGCCCTGCATGCGCTGGCGCAGCACTACCAGAACAATCCGCAGGAGGCCGTGGCCAATGACGTGCTTGAAACCGTCACCGGGCGCCCGGAGCAGGTCGCAGCACTTAGCCGGGCTGAGAAAATTACCTTGCTGGAGCTGCTGGCGGCCCGTGAAGGCTCGCGCGAGGCTCTGGCAGCCATTCGCCAGGACAGTCTGAACGGCTTGGCCAGCGCCGATTACGCCCTGGGCCGCCTGTACGCGGGCGACCGCCAGGCCAAGTTGCCGATGGATGATGCGTTTTTAGAGCAAGACCTGCACATTGTTGAGGCGCAGGACCCGCGTGACCGGGCCACTGTTGCCGCCTATTTTTTCACCCAGGCGGCGCGCAAGGGCGACCGCGTTGCCGAGCAGATTGCCGAGCTGGCCGGGCTTGAGGGCGCGCAGAAAGACGGCGACGGATCGGCCTCGACGGATGCAACGCAAGCGGGGCAAGACGTGGCGCGTGCGGATGAGCAGGCCAATGGCGGGCCGCTGGAGCACAGCGAGGAGCAGGGCCAGGGCCGGTCAGCGCTGGAGGCGGCTGAGACGGATGCAGGCAACGCCCCCGATGGGCGCGCGCTTGAAGCCGGCCCAGTGCCCGGTGATGCGTTGCGGCCCGGTGTGTTCGTGGGTTTGTCGCAAGGGGATGCGCGCGGCGTGGTCGAGCTGGCTTTGCTGCCCGCGCCGGCACCGCCACAAAGCGCGCCCGATCAGTCCGTCGAGCAGGCCGAGGACGCACAGTCCGGCGCCCCCGCTCAGGATTCCGGCGCACCATCGGCGGCGCCAGCAGTCCCCACGTCCGGAGCTTCGGGCGCGCCGTCACCCGAGCCGCCAGTTGCGCCCGAGGATGTGCCGTATGAACAGCCCGAAGGTGAGTTGATCATTGATTGAATGCTGTCTGTGCAGCAGGAGCGAGTACCTATGTCAGGGCTGAAAAGCTGGGCTTTGTGGTTTGCACTGATCGGCGGTGCGGCCTTGCTGGTGGGCATCGCCTTCTGGTTGAGCTGGATCGATCCGCGTTTTCACGGTCTGGTCGAGCGCACTATGTATCTGGCCATGGGGGTGATTGCGACCACCCTGATCGTCAACCAGGCGCGGGTCATGTTGATGCTCGATCGCGAAACCCAGCGCGCGATCGACATTGCCCAGCGGGTTGTCGCACCGGCGATCCGCGCCGACGATGAGGCCGGTGCAGCCACGCCGCATCATCTCAGGCGCAGTATCGAACAGCTGCATTTTGAAGGTGAGGAAGATGCGGTGCCGCGTGGCATGAACCGCCATTACTTCGCCCGGCACCTGAAAAACCTGCTGGAGATGTCGCGCACCCGCAGTCTCAAGGCCGATGGCCCTGCCGCGGCGGTGAGTCAGGACACCTTGATCGAGATTCTGCACGAGCGTCTGAGTGCCGAAAACCGTTTTATCGAACTGTTCTCCAGCGTGCTGGTGACGCTGGGGCTGATCGGCACCATTCTCGGTCTGATGCTGATGATGAGCAGCCTCACCGATGTGATGCAGGCACAGGGCGCGGGTGACGGTTTGCTGCAGGCGCTGGCGGCCAGTGATGGCCCGCTGTCGGGGCTTGGCGTGGCGTTCATGACCACCTTGATTGGCGCGGTGCTGGGCGGCGTGGTGCTGCGTGTGCTCACCGCGGTGGTGGAGCGGCATATCACGGACTATGTGGCCGAGGTGGCCGAGTTGACGGACATTCACGTTATCGGCCGGCTGTGAAATTTCGCACGCGCTCAAGCGGCACGAGTTTCTACGAAACCGTGTCCGATTTGATGTTCGGCACCATGGCCATCGTGGTCATGCTGATGTGCATTTTCATGGTGCTCAACCGCAAGAGCGAAGGCGCGCCTGCCACGCCACCGGACACCCTGGAGCAGCAATCCAGCGACGGCGAGATCGAAACCCTGGTGTGTGTGCCCGATCCCACGCCGTCGCCGCATGAGCTTGAGCTGGGCGGTTTGCAGGCGCAGGTTGATGAGCTGCGCCAGTCGTTGGCCAGCGCCCAGGAAGAGAATCGCAACGCCAATGAAGCGTTCGGCGGACGCGAACAAGGCGGTGAACGCGAAGCCCACCACGTGCAGCTGGTGATCGCCGTTGATGTGACCGGCAGCATGCAGCGCGAGCTGGATGAACTGGCCGAGTCCATCGCGTTGCTTGGAGAAACCTTGCCGCGCATGGTCAACAGCGTGGCCGTCGGGGTTGTAGCCTATCGGCGTGATGCACAAAATCGTGATGTCAGCGCCGTCTACCCGCTGAGCCCGGTACGCCCGGCGCATCAGGATCAGGGCCGCAGCGCCAAAAATCTGCGCAGCTGGGTCCAAGCCTTGCGTGCCGAGGCCGGTTCGGCGCCGCTGGGCAGTGCGCTCAAACGGGCCTTGGCCATGTTTGATGCCGCCGGCACATTCCACGGCCAGCAGGTCCTGATGGTGCTGGGCGATGTTGGCCCGTTTGAAGATGGTTGGCAGGATCAGTCGATCACGGCGGCCAACCGCGAGCAGGCTCGCGCGCTGGTTGAGCAGGTTGCGCAGTGGCAGAAGTCCGGGCCCGGACGGCGTCTGCTGGCGCTGTTCTCCGGCCTGGATGAAATCGCCAAATCCCGCGGTCAGCAACAGCAGAAATTTCTTGAGAGTCAGGCGTTCTTTCGCCGGCTGGGCGATGCGGTGCTGCATGACGAGGCCTATTCGGAAAACAGTTCCGACATGACCGCGCTGATTTTTCTGGCGACGCTGGGCTGAGCATGTTCCGCCGCAAGGACAAGTCACCCAGCGACGGCTTTTACGAAGCCTTTTCCGACATCATCTTCGCCACCATGGCGATCTTCGTCCTGCTGATGACGATTTTTCTGGTCGTGGTCCGGGTGTCCGATGTGCCGCAGCAGGCTGAGCCGCAAATTCAGTCACAGGGCGCCGATGACATAGCGGCCTGCGTGGCCCAGCGGTTTGTGATCGAAGAGCAGCAGCGCGAGCGCGAAGCCAATGCGACGCGTGCGGTCGCCGAACTGAATCAGGAAATCCAAAAGCTGCAGGCCGATATCGAGGCACTCAACAGCGAAACCCAGGCTTTGAGCGCGCGGGCCAGCCGGGCGCGCCCGGAGGTCAAGGACACACCGATAGAAATCGCCATCGCGCTGGATAAGTCCAACAGCATGGCGCACGAGATCGACAATCTGGAGAACGCCGTGCTGCGTCTGGCCCAGCTGCTGCCGCTGATCTCCCAGAAAGTCACCATCAGCATCGTGGCCTACCGCAACAACAGTGCCGGCTATGACGCCAGCGCCTATTTCCAGCGTCGCTGGATACGCCCTTACCAGGATGATGGTGGCGCCAGCCTCAACGCATTGCGTGGGTTTCTTCAAGCGCAACAGGCCGAGGCCGGTGCAGCGCCCATTCTGGAGGCGACCCAGTGGGCGCTCAGCACCTTCAGCGCGGCGCACCCCAAGAAGCGCCAGGTTCTGATGGTGCTGGGTGACGTGGGGCCTTACGAAACCCCGCGCGGCGGCATCAACATGGGTGCCTGGGGGCAGACCCGGGCGCGCCAGTTCAGCGCGCTGGTCAGTCAGTGGACCCGGGCATCGCCACAGCAGCGCAAGCTGATTCTGCATTTCTCCGGGCTTGATGAACTCAACGGCTGGCAGCGCGCCAAGCACCGCGCCTCGCGTGATCTTTTTCAGCACACCGCCCGCAGTGCCGGACAGCCGGATGCCTACCGTGAAAGCATTGCCACCATGTACGTCGACTTTCTGATCGCGGCGCTGGAGCGCAAGTAGGGCGCTGCAGTTCGTATACTCGCCACATGCCTGAATTGACCGATGCCTGTGGCCGTGTGGTGGCCGTGCCGGAGCGCCCGCAGCGTGTGGTGTGCCTGTGTCCCTCGCTGACCGAAACCCTGTTTGAGCTGGGGCTGGATGAGCGGCTGGTTGGGCGAACCCGTTACTGCATCCACCCGGCGCCGCAGATTGACGCCGTTGCGGTGGTGGGGGGTACCAAGAAAATCGACTTTGATGCCATGACCGCCTGCGCGCCGGATCTGGTCATCGCCGAGAAGGAAGAGAACCGGCGCGAGGATGTCGAGGCACTAGCGCAGCGCTGGCCGGTCTACGTCTGCGACATCCAGAATCTGGAGCAGGCTTTGGACGCCATCGGGGTGCTGGGGCGATTGACGGGACAGCGCATGACGGCGGATCAACTGGTTCAGCGCATCGAGCAGGCCTGGCAGGGCATTGCGAAGTTGCGGCAACCGCTGCGCGTGCTGTATCTGATCTGGCGCAAGCCCTGGATGGCCGCAGGCCAGGACACCTACATCAACGCGGTGTTGCAGCGCGCCGGCATGAGCAATGTGGCGCTGGCTTTGCCGGGGCGCTATCCGCAAATTGATTCCGCCGAGTTGGCCGCACTCAAGCCCGATGTGTGCTTGCTCAGCTCCGAGCCTTACCCATTCGAGCACAAGCACGCCGAGGAGTTGGCGCGACTCATGCCGGGCACGCACATGCGGCTGGTCGATGGTGAAATGTTCAGCTGGTACGGCGCCCGCATGCTTGTGGCGGCACGCTATCTTGGTGAACTGGTCACGGCGCTGGGTGAGGCGCGCCAGGACCCTGGTATCAGCCGCGGGTGACCCGATAGGCCGCCGCAAACTCGGCCGGCATGCGCTTAGGGCGACCGCTTTTGAGATCGACGCTGATCCACTGTGTCACCGCGCGCACGATCGTGGCATCGTCCGCCGGGCGGCGAATTTGATAACTGCGCTCCAGGCGCAGTTTGCCGTCGTTGGCGGTGCACCAGGTGGCGATGTGCAATTCGTCGCCGAGCAGCGCCGCGCGCAGATAGTCGATCTCGGTGCGGTGTGCGACCACGCCGGTGTTGAGGCGTTCGTAAACCTCCCAGCCGAGCCCCAGATGCTCGGTGTGAGCCCAGGCGGTCTGTTCCAGGTATTCCAGATAGCGCACGTTGTTGACGTGCTGCATGCGGTCGATGGCGTCGGGCCCGACGCGCACACGATGGACGAACGGATTTGGATAGTCCCAGCTCATGCTGTGCAGTCTAGCGGGAATGCATGGCGGCAATGTGATTGCTGTCGCGAAAAAAAGCGGGCGCCAGGCCCGCTTCCAAAGCATTTTGTCGCGTGGTCAGGCGCGCTGTGCGTCGTAGAAATTACCCGGTTCCTTGCGCAACTTGCCGCTGGCGATGAGTTCCTGGTGAATTTTGTCCTGCACCTCGGACTTGATGCCGTAGTGGAAGCACAGGTCGGCAATGATAAACAGCGGGGCCGAAATGAACGACTGGTAGACGCTTTCGAAAAAGGCCGGTTTGTTGCCTTCATAGTGCAGGTGGCCATAAATCTGTGAGGTCCAGCCGATGATCTGGCCGGCGGCAAAGACGGCCGCACCCAGCGCATAGCCCTGCGCTGCGACCAGGTGGGCGGCAAACAGCAGAGCGCCGTAGAGTACGGTGGCAATCGAGCCGAACAGCAGGTCGGTGCGCAGGTAGTACTGCACGCTGTAGAGATACAGCAGGGTGGCTGCGGTGACCGGAACGCCAGAAACGCTGAACAACTCCAGCCAGGCCAGCGGCACGAATGCGGTGAAGGTGATCAGCGGCACACCAAAGACGTGAATCCACACGTTGGTGTTCTCCTGGTGATAGGCCGTGTAAAAGGCCATCTCGCGGGCAAAGTTGCTCATGTTCTGTTCATCCTCGGCGTCGGGGGTGCGCCTGTTTCATCTATGGCCGACACGATAACTTTGCCAAGGGCCGCTCACCATCGTAAAAATTTCAGTACCTTGTCGTAAATTTTCCGACATCGTTGCCTGGGCCAGCGATGTTGCGCATTCATGGGGATAACAGGGAGAACACTATGAGCGAACAGGCAAAGCCGGCCAGTCGGCTGGAGCGCACACTGGCCGCGGTGGAGCGCATCGGCAACCGGCTGCCAGACCCGGCGATGTTGTTCGTGGGGCTGCTGGTGCTGGTGTGGGTGCTGTCGGCGCTGCTTTCGGGGCTGGACTTTGGCCTGACCGACCCGCGCAACGGGGAGCCCCTGCGGGTGAGCAATCAGCTGTCAGGCAGTGCCATGGCGGCTTTTTTGTCCGCCATGGTCAAGAACTTCGCGCACTTCCACCCGGTGGGTGTGGTACTGG
The DNA here is from genome assembly GCA_030147945.1 of Oceanococcus sp. Taxonomy (GTDB): domain Bacteria; phylum Pseudomonadota; class Gammaproteobacteria; order Nevskiales; family Oceanococcaceae; genus Oceanococcus. Next base: position 44,941 of record JASBUL010000058.1, read on the forward strand.
TGGCGATGCTGGGCATCGGCGTGGCCGAGCACACCGGCTTCATCAATGCCGGCTTGCGCGCCTTGCTGTCGGTGACCGCCAAAGTGCTGCTCACACCCACGCTGATCGCGGTGGGTATTCTCAGTCACACCGCAGCGGATGCGGGTTACGTGCTGGTCATTCCGCTGGGTGGGGTGATTTTCTACGCGGCCGGGCGTCATCCCCTGGCCGGTATTGCGGCGGCCTTTGCCGGGGTGTCGGGTGGCTTTTCAGCCAGCTTTGTGCCGGCAGCGCTGGATCCCATGCTGCAGGGCATCTCCCAGGCCGGCGCGCACATCCTCGACAGCAGCGTGCAGCTCAATCCGCTGAACAACTACTTCTTTACCGCCAGCTCGGCCGTGCTGGTTATTGCGGTGGGCTGGTGGTTGACCGACAAGATTGTCGAGCCGCGTCTGCGCGCCACTGCGCTGGATGGCGATTTGAGTGATCTGCCCAGCATGCAGCCGCTGGAAGCCGGCGAGCGTCGGGCCTTGCGTGGGGCTCTGGTGGCCATGCTGCTGGGGATTGGCGCCCTGATTCTCAGCACCTTGCCGGAATCCTCGGCCTGGCGTGGGCCCAATGGCAGCTTGGCCGAAGGCGGTGCGCCGCTGATGCGCTCCATCGTGCCGCTGATTTTTCTGCTGTTCCTGCTGCCCGGTGTGGTCTACGGGATCATGGCCGGTACGGTGAAAAGTTCGCGCGATGTGATCGAGGGGATGAGCAAGGCCATGACCGGCATGGCGTATTACCTGGTCATCATGTTTTTCATCGCCCAGTTCGTCTACGCCTTCGCCCAGTCCAATCTCGGCGTGCTGCTGGCGCTGGAAGGCGCGGCTGTGCTCAAGGCACTGGCCCTGCCGGCGCCGGTGACCATCGTGGGCATCATCCTGCTGACCGGGGTGATCAATCTGTTTGTGGGTTCGGCGTCGGCCAAATGGGCGCTGTTGGCACCGATCTTCGTGCCGATGCTGATGCAGCTGGGGATTTCACCAGATCTGGCCCAGGCGGCTTACCGGGTGGGGGATTCGACCACCAATATCATCACCCCGCTGATGCCGTACTTCCCATTGGTGGTGGTGTTCTGCCAGCGCTATGTGAAGAATGCCGGCATTGGCACGGTGGCGGCGATGATGCTGCCGTATTCGGTCACGCTGCTGGTGTTGTGGAGCGCCTTCCTGCTGTTCTACTGGAGTCTTGGCATGCCGCTCGGTCTGCAGGCCAGCTACACCTACCCAGGATAAGCCGGCCGCGCTGCGGACGCCGCGTGGCCGGCGTCCGCAAGGCCTGGGTTCAGGCTTCGCTCTGATAGTAGTCCATCAGAATCTTGGCGCATTCCGGGCGTGAGAACTCCGGCGGCGGCGCCGTGCCTTCAGACAGCATCTGGCGCACTTTGGTCCCGGACAGCAGGATGAAATCCTCTTTGCTGTGATCCGGGGCGTCGCGCATCATCACCACCTTGTTGAGTTTCTTCGACCAGGCGGTGTGGTCGGCGCGGAAGATTTCGATGTCGAGTGCGCCCGCCGGAACCTTGTCGTCGAAGATGGTCTGCGCGTCGAAAGCGCCGTAGTAATCACCAACCCCGGCGTGGTCACGGCCCACGATGAGGTAGGAGCAGCCGGCGTTCTGGCGGAACACGGCGTGCAACACGGCTTCACGCGGGCCGGCGTAGAGCATGTCGAAGCCGTAGCCGGTGATCATCACACTGTTGGGCGGGAAGTAGCATTCGACCATCTTGCGAATGCAGGCATCGCGCACCGGGGCCGGAATGTCGCCCGGCTTGAGCTTGCCCAGCAGCATGTGGATCAGAATGCCGTCGGTGCCCAGTTCTTCATGTGCCATGCGGCACAGTTCTTCGTGGGCGCGGTGCATGGGGTTGCGGGTCTGGAAAGCCACAACCTTGTTCCAGCCGCGTTCGGCGAACTCGTTGCGAATTTCCACCGCGGTGCGGAAGGTGTCAGGGAAGTCGGTCTGGAAGTAGCTGAAGTTGAGCACGTCGATGGGGCCCGAAATCAGCGTGCGCCCCAGAGCGCGGAAGGTTTTCACGCCAGGATGTTCGGCATCGTCGGTGGCGAAGACCTCGCGCACCACGGTTTCGATGTCGTCTTCGCTGACCGTTTCCAGGGCTTCCACGGTCTGCACCGCGATCACCGGATGGCCTTCCACATTGGGGTCGCGCAGGGCGATACGCTGGCCGACTTCGATGCCATCGGCGTTGTCGCTCAAGTTGACCACCGGCACCGGCCAGAACAGGCCGTCAGCGGTTTTCAGGTCGGTGGCCACGGCGAGCATGTCGGCTTTGTTCATGAAGCCGTTGAGCGGGTTGAAGTAGCCCGCGCCGAGCATCACGGCATTGGCCGCCGCAGCGGAATTGAGCAGCAGCGAAGGCAGGCTCTCGGCCTCGCGGCTCAGGGCATCGTGCTTTTCGGAGTCGTAGACAAAACGGGGGTTGAGCTGGTCTGAACCGTGCGGCTTGATCATCCTGAATGTTCCGGTTTTTCGAGGGATTCGGGCCGCGAATGTACCGGAATCAGGTCAACCCGTCACGATTCAAAAGGATGAGGTGGCTGCGTTCATGGCCACTTCGCGTGGGCATTGCAGCAGCTTGGAGCCGGCGATGTAGTCCGGGTCGGGATACCAGGAGAACACGTAGTGGCCGTCCTTGATCGTATCGATCAGAGGCTTGGCCTTGTCCACCGCGACGGCTGGGCAGCCATGGCTGCGGCCTATGCGGCCGGTGCGGTGGATGAAGTCATTGCTGACATACTTGGCGCCGTGGATCACGATGGCGCGATCCAGAGCACGGTGATTGAAGCTCGGCTCCAGGCCTTGCATGCGCAGTGAGTAACCGTTGCGTCCATCGTAAGCGTGCAGGGTGCGGAACAGGCCGATGCTGGACTGATGCGAACCCGGCGTGTTGGAAAAGTGGCGGCTGTATTTGTCGCCAGAAGCGCGACCGTGGGCCACCAATTCCTTAAACAGCAGGGCGCGCTGTTCCAGATCAAACACCCACAGGCGCGGGCTGGTTGAGGGCAGGCTGTAATCAATGACGGCCAGACGGGCATCCTCCAGATGCTCCGGTGCGGCGCAGCTCAGGGCCTGCAGTGCGTTTTCCAGGACATCCGGGTTCAAGGCTGGTGCAGCTGTGCGTAATTCGCTCAGCAGGCTATCTGCAGCGCTGGCCTGTGCGCTGATCATCAGCGCTGTTGCGGCCATCCAGAGTTTGATTGGCTTGGTCATTGATGTGCTCGACGTGTCCCTGTCCAACTTCGCGGTGAAGCGGCGTTCGCGCATTGAAAACGCGAATCGCTTGTGCACTAACACGCTCAAGCATACGGCAAAGGTTCCGACTTTGTTCACAAAAAATTTGCGCTGAACCGGAACGGTCTGCTAATTCGTTACAATTGAGGGCTTTGCCCCCGGTCAGGCCCAGTCAGTCCCATGTCGCGATTTCCCGAAGTGAAGCCTCAGCAGTTCTCGGTCATTGAGATGGAGAAGTCCATGCTCAACTGGTGGGAGCAGCAGGACATTTTCGGCCTGTGCACCACGCTTCGTGAAGACGCGCCGCGCTTTACCTTCTATGAAGGGCCGCCGACGGCCAACGGGCGACCGGGCGTGCATCACGTCATGGCGCGCACGATCAAGGATACGTTCTGCCGCTACAAGGTGATGCAGGGCTACCGGGTCGATCGCAAGGCCGGCTGGGACACCCACGGGCTGCCGGTGGAGATCCAGGTCGAAAAGGAGCTGGGGCTCTCCAATCGGGCTGAAATTGAAGCCTACGGCATCGAAAAGTACAACGCCGCGTGCAAGGCCTCGGTGCACAAGTACACCGAAATGTGGAACGAGCTGACCCGGCGCAGTGGGTACTGGGTGGATCTGGAGCATCCTTATGTGACCTACCAGAACAACTACATCGAATCGGTGTGGTGGTTGCTGTCGCAGTTGCATGGCAAGGATCTGCTCTATCGCGGGCACAAGATTCACTGGTACAGCCCGGGGTCGGGTACGGTGCTGTCCTCGCACGAGGTTTCCCTCGGCTACAAGGAAGTCGAAGATCCTTCGGTCACCGTGCGTTTCCCGCTGGAGGGCCAGGACAACACCTATTTCCTGGCCTGGACCACCACGCCGTGGACCCTGGTGTCGAACCTGCTTTTGGCGGTCGGGCCGAGCCTGGACTACGTCACCGTGCAGTGCGGTGAGGAAAAGCTGATCCTGGCGGAAGCCTTGCTCTCAGTGCTGACGGATGACTACGAGATCATCGCGCGCTGCAAGGGGGCTGATCTGGTCGGTATGCGTTATCGCCCGGTGTTCGAGCTGTTCAAGGATCATCCTGGTGCCTTCCGCGTGGCCGCCGCGGACTACGTGACCACCGAGGACGGCACCGGCATCGTGCACACCGCGCCGGCCTTTGGTGCCGACGACTACGCCACCGCGCAGCGCGAAGGCGTGGAGATGGTCAATCCGGTCAAGCGCGACGGCTGCTTCGAAGACGATGTGCCGCTGGTTGGCGGGCTGTGGTTCAAGGATGCCGACAAGCTGATTATCCGCGATCTGAAAGAGCGCGGCCTGCTGTATAAGCGCGAGCAGTACCTGCACAACTATCCGCACGACTGGCGCAAGGGCACGCCGCTGATGTCCTACCCGGTGGATTCCTGGTTCGTGCGCACCACCCAGTTCAAGGATGATCTGGTTGCGCTCAACAAGACCATCAACTGGCAGCCCAAGCATGTCGGGGCCGGACGCTTTGGCGAGTGGCTGGAAAACAATGTGGACTGGGCGCTGTCACGTCATCGGTTCTGGGGTACGCCGTTGCCGATCTGGGTCAACGACAGCGATCCGGAAGACATCGAAGTGATCGGCTCCATCGAACAGCTCAAAGCCCGCTGCGGTGACAGCTGGCCGGGCGACGAGGAACTCGACCTGCATCGTCCGTTTGTCGACAAGCTGACCTGGCCGGCGAAAAACGGCGGCACCATGCGTCGCGTACCGGAGATCATCGACGTGTGGTTCGATTCCGGTGCGATGCCGTTTGCACAGTGGCACTACCCGTTCGAAAACCAGGATCTGTTCGAGAAGAACTTCCCGGCTGATTTCATCGCCGAAGGTCTCGATCAGACGCGTGGCTGGTTCTACACCTTGCACGCCATCGCCACCCTGGTGAAGGGGTCGGTGGCCTACAAAAACGTGGTGGTCAACGGTCTGCTGCTGGACGAGAAGGGCGAGAAAATGTCCAAGTCCAAGGGCAACACCGTGGACCCGTTCGAAGCGCTGGACGAGCACGGCGCTGATGCCCTGCGCTGGTACATGATGGCGTCATCGCCGCCGTGGGAGTCGCTCAAGTACGCCGACCGCGGGGTCAAGGAGGTCAAGAGCAAGCTGTTTGGCACATTGACCAACGTGTACAGCTTCTTCGCCACCTACGCCAACATCGATTCGATCGATCCGCTGGCCGCACCGATCGCGCCATCGCAACGCCCGGAACTGGATCGCTGGATGCTGTCGCGTCTACACAGCACCGCGGCCGTGGCGGCCGAAGCGCTGGAGGCTTACAACCCGACCCGCGCCGCGCGTGCGGTGGAAAAGCTGGTTGACGAGCTGTCCAACTGGTACGTGCGACGCCAGCGCCCAGTGTTCTGGGCCGGTAAGAAAGACACCGGTGTTTCGGACGCCGACAAGTTGGCCGCCTACCAGACCACGTTTGAATGTCTGGATGGCATCGCCCGCATGATGGCGCCGATTGCGCCGTTCTACGCCGACTGGTTGTACCAGAACCTCAAGCGCAGCGACGCGGCCACGGCTTCGGTGCATCTGGCCGAGTTTCCGCGCAGCGATGCGGCTTTGATTGATGCGGCGCTGGAGCGGCGCATGGACCTGGCACGCACGGCTGTGGGCATCGCCCTGCAGTTGCGCAACACCCACAAGATCAACGTGCGGCAGCCGCTGGCGCGGGTGCTGGTGGTGCTTGAGCCTGGTGTGTCGCGGGCCGATGTTGAAGCCGTTCAGCCGTTGATCCTGGATGAGATCAATGTTGAGGCGCTGGAGCTGGTGGAAGGCGATGCCGGTCTGGTCAAGCGCCGGGCCAAGGCCAACTTCCGCGTGCTTGGCAAGAAGGTTGGCAAGCAGATGAAAGTGGTAGCGGCGGCGATTGCACAGATGAGCAATGCCGACATCAGCGCGTTTCTGGAGCACGGCCAGTTCACGCTGGAGTGTGATGCCGGCGTGGTCGCGCTTGAAGCCGACGACGTGCTGGTTGAAACCGAAGAGCTGGAAGGCTGGGCGGTGGCGCGTGAATCCGGTGTGACGGTTGCGCTGGACACCGAAATCAGCGAAGCGCTGCGGGCCAAGGGGCTGGCGCGCGAGGTCATCAACCGGATTCAGAATCTGCGCAAGCAGGCGGATTTCGAAGTGACCGACCGTATTCGGGTGGAGTTTGCGGCCAGCGATACCCTGGCCCAGGCCATGCAGGCGCACAAGGCTTTGATCATGGCCGAGACCCTGTGCCTGGAGTGGGACGCGGTGGCCGAGCCGCAAGGTCAGCTTGTGGAGACCTTTGATATCGGCGGCGAGGCGCTGAGCCTCGGGCTCAAACCGCTGCAGGGCTAAAACGAACGCCGCAGCCGGTTGGCTGCGGCGTGAGTGCTCAGGCTTTAGTGATCCTGGCCATCGGCATGCACATGGCCATGCTCGAGTTCCTGCGCGGTGGCTTCACGCACGTCGGTGACGGCGATGTCGAAATGCAGGTTCTGGCCGGCCAGATCGTGATTGCCATCCACGGTGACCTGGCTGTCTTCAACCGCAGCGATCCGGACCAGCATCGGGCCCTGGGCGCTGTCAGCCTGAAAACGCATGCCGACTTCCAGGGTGTCGATGCCCTGGAATGCTTCGCGCGGCACGACCTGGACCAGCTCCGGGCGGTGCGGGCCGTAGCCCTCATCCGGGCTGACCGTGACCTGGAAGCTGTCGCCTGAACTGCGACCGGTCATTTCCTTCTCCAGACCCGCGACGATCTGATTGTGCCCATGCAGGTATGCCATGGGTTCGCGACCGGAGGAGGTGTCGACGGTTTCACCGGCGTCGTTGCGCAAGGTGTAGTCAAAGCTTACGACGGTGTTGTCGGCAATTTGCATCGTGTATTCCGTTTACGGCGGGTCAGGGTAACGCGGATGACGCTTCGCGCCCAAACTGACCTGTCGCTAGAACGCCCAGTGACCGTGGGCAAATTCGATCGCCATGGTGGTGAAGATGGCCAGACACAGCACATCCATTGCAGCGCGCAGCCAGGCTGTGCGTGCCAGCTCGGCCATCAGGATGAACAGCGGGAAGATCACCAGAATGTAGCGCGGTAGACTCAGCGCCCAGCCGGTGCTGGTCATCAGCAGCAAGTTGCTGGCTGACCACAGGCCTGGGCCAACGCCAAGGCGCCAGAAGGCGAAGATGCTGGCGATCAGGCCCAGTGCCACCGCAGCGAGCTCGAACACGCCCATGGTCCAGTAGCGGCTTTTGTCCCACTCCAGGCGTTGCCACAGTTCGGCCAGTGCGGTCAGTGGTGTGCCCGGGGCCTTGTGCCAGTGACCACGTTGCACCTCCAGAAAGTGCAGGGCGTTGTCGTACAGCCACCAGTTGATGGCCAGGTATACGGCCAGGCCGCAGGGTATCAATGCGGTCCACAGCCAGGCCGGATCAAAGCGCCGCTGCTGCCACCACAGGCGCATGATCTCCCAGCCCACAACCAGGCCGATCAGCATGCCGTTGATACGGGTGGCGCACAGCAACATGCCAAGACCGCCAACCAGCAGCCAGCGCTGATGGATCAGGGCCACCCACAACCACAGCAATGTGGCCATGAACAGCGCCTCGGTATAGCCGATATGCAGGAAGTAGGCGGTGGGAAAGATCAGCAGGTACCACACCGCGCGATCGGCTGTTTCGACGTCGCGATAGTGGCGGACCAGCTGGTGCAGGGCGACGCACGCAGCCAGGGCACTGAACAGCGAGATCAGCAGTGCGCTCATATAGACGTCGCCAGTGAGCAGCGTCAGCACCCGGATCAGGGCCGGGTAGGCGGGAAAGAACACGATGAACAGGCCCAGCTCGCCATGATTGCTGTAGCCGTGGCGGGCCAGATCAAGGTAATGCGGTGTGTCCCAGCGGTTCCACATGGCAAAGCTTTGCCACAGCGAGCCGGTCTGGCTGTTGTTGATGATTTCCACCGACCAGATGCCCAGCAGCCAGACCAGTACATGGGTGATCGCAAGCAGTGTCAGGCTGAGACCCAGTGCGCGCCACAGCGCCGGGTGGCGGCGCGTCAGCGTACTTGGCGTCAACCCGGTCATGGCCTCGGTATCAGGGTTGCGGTTTGAGTTCGGCGCAGCTGTGCGCGCCCTTACCGATGCCTTCGAAGGCGCGACATTCTATGCGTCGCCCCGGGAGCTGGCGGGCGATGGCGCGGGCCATGTGGGCGGTGATGTGCTCGACCGTGGGTTCGGCTTCAATCGGGCAACTGCGGTTTTGAGGCAGTTCCAGCTCGAATGCGCCCTGGCTGGCTTGATAGGCATAGCGGTGGCGGCTGCCACTGATGCTCAGATGTTCCTCCGAGCCGATGTAGCGGCCGTCGAAGCGCTGTTGCCAGTCCGTTTCCAACTGGTGATGGCGCTCGCCGTCCACCTGGATATCAAGCCGTGCCCGGTGGCCGTGTGCCATGCGTTGGCAGTTGCCGCTGTGCTGGCGCAGGCCGTGGCAGTAGCGGTACGGACCCTGGTGGTGGGCCGGGCTGAGGGTCAGGTTCAGGTCGGTGATGTTGTCTGGCAACAGCGCGCGTAATGGACCGGCCAGCGTGGCAGCCAGATGCCCAGCATCAATCGTCGGGGTGTCGAGCAGGGCGAAGCTGCTGAACGGGGCCTGGTAGTGCCACTCTTCGCCGGCGCCATTGCGCAGGCTGATGGTGCTGTGTCCGCTTTGGTTGTGCAGGTCTGCGGCCTGTGCGGCATTGAGCAGCAGGCGGTGATCGATCTGCTCGTCCAGGGCCTGTTTGAGCACACTTTTGACCACACCGAAATCACACAGCATGCCGTTGTCAGCCAGCTCGCCGGCCAGTTCGGCGTCGACCCGCCAGCTTTCCCCGATCAGACCCTGCAGCGGATCGAACCAGGCGCAGTCAAGGTGGGTGAAGTCGGCAATGAATAGGCGGGTTTCGAGTTTCATCGCTGGCATTTTACGCCGCCTTGTGCGTGCCGGTCACAGAACCCGCGGTGGTGCGCGGGCACCGCGGTGTTCGAAACGGGTAAAATCGCCCGCCTCGAAGGCCGGATGTGCACACATGTTCACTGTCCGGGTGATTTTCAGCAGGACATTCATGACTCAGATTTCCCGACTTCAAGGCGCCGGACCGCACCGACTGCAGCGCTCCCTGCGTCTGCTGCGCAATGCGCACGATCGTGTACGTCACAGCGCCCGGCTCAATCAGGCCGGGCAGACCCCTTACGAGGTCATCGCGCGCCACGACATCATCAGCCTGCGCCACTATCCCGGTGCTGCCGACAAGGCCCTGACACCGCTGGTGATCGTGCCGCCGCTGGCGGTCAATATGCTGATCTACGATCTGTTTCCGCAGCGCTCGCTGGTGCGGCATCTGCGCGATCAGGGTTTCCCGCTGTATCTGATCGACTGGGGGCGTCCCACGCGTGCCCATGCGCACTGGCGGTTCGCCGACTATCTGCAGGATTTCCTGCCGCGCATGCTGGATGAAGTGCGCCGCCACAGTGGGCAGCAGGAGCTTTCCCTGCACGGCTGGAGTCTGGGCGCGATGTTCAGCTACGCCTATGCCGCTCTGGGTGATCCGCATGTCCGCAACCTGGTGTTGCTGGGGCCGCCATGCGACTACCACGCGCCCGGCGGGGTGAGTTTTCAGAATCGTCTGGTCTCGCGCCAGATGAAGCAGATTCGCCGCCTGACCGGCTGGCGCATCCATGCCAGTCGTCCGGTCCTGTGGCATGTGCCGGGCTGGGCCAATGCCATGGCCTTCAAGCTGGCCAGCCCGGCCGGCACCCTGCGGGGCTATACCGCTTTGCTGGGACGGCTGGATGACCGCGATTACGTTAGCGAACACGCCACCCACGGTGCTTTTCTGGATGACATGGTGGCCTATCCCGGCGGCGTCATGCAGGACATCGTGCAATACCTGATGACCGACAATGTGCTGGCCGCAGGGCGTCTGCCGATTGCCCAGTGCAAGGCCAGCCTGGCCGATGTGAAGGCCAATGTGCTGATTGTGGTTGGCGACAAGGACCCGATCGTCACACCGGCGGCGAGTCGCCATCTGATCGGTCTGATGCCGCAGGCCGAGGCCGAGTTGCTGGAGGCGCCCGGCGGGCATATGAGCATAGTCAGTGGCAGTCAGGCGCCGCACGCCATCTGGACGCCCGCGGCGGCGTGGCTGCGTGAGCGCAGCACGGTGAGGCGCGCGGCGTGATACCCCAGCGTTACAGCGCTTATGCCTTCTCGTTTTTCATGTCCCTGCTGATGTCGGGGATCATGTCGCTGGTGATTTCGTTGTTCAACGTGGGCTGGGTCGATGGCATCGCCATGATCTGGCTCAAGGCCTGGGCCTTTGCTTTTGCGGTCGCGTTTCCGACCATCATTGCGGTGACCCCGCTGGTGCGCAAGCTGGTTGCGCTGGTGGTGCGGCCCGACTGAACGAGCCAACGCTCCGGCGCGCGTTGCGGCCGGAGCGTTAATGTACTGATCAGGCGGCGGCGGTGCTGGCGGTCCGTTGCGCCGTGGCCTTGCCGGTGAAACGGTTGCCCCGCAAAAAGGTGCCGGTGTCGTTGAAACGCACACCCATTTCACGCATCACCTTGTGCGCCGTCGGTGCTGTCCACTGACGGATGTAGAACGGTTCCTTGACCACGAAGTGATGGATCGCATGGGTGCTGCCGAAATTGAAGCAGAACAGCTGGAACGGCAGCATCCACCAAGGGTTGAGCACCTGGGTCTGCTGCATGATGTTGCCGTCCTCCACATCACCGTAGTAGTGCATGTTGGAACTGACGAAATGCAGGCAGAAGGTGCGCAGAAAGCTCGGCAGCATCCAGGTTACGGCCAGAAAGTTGAGCACGCCCACGGTGGAAGCGGCCCAGCCGGACAGTTGCAGTGGCTGGCCGATCGCCACGGCGCCCAGGGCCACGGCGTGATACGCCAGCCAGCCGTGCCAGGCCAGGTAGTACAGGTTGCCCAGCGGGAAGTAAGCGCGACGCTGCTCTTTGATCAGGGCATTGAGTTCGCGTTTGTCCTTGGGGTTTTGGGCGGCAATGTAGGCACGCACCATTTTGTAAGTGCTTTTGGGTCGCAGGTAGATCGCCAGCATGTTGTCGCCGGTCATCAGCAGACGCTTCAAGCCCCAGCGCTCGCCATTGGTGATGCCGCGCTCTTCCAGATCCGATTCGGTGCCGGAATGCTTGTGGTGGTGCAGGTGCACGCGGCGACGGACCAGCGGGCTGACCGTGCTGGGCCGCGCGATCCAGCCGATGATCAGCATCAGCGTATTGATCCGGGGGCGCTTACGGAAATACATTAGATGGATCAGATCATGCTCCAGTTCATGAATGAACGAGGCAAAGATCGCCACCATCGGAATGCACAACCACCAGGCCACAAGACCCAGGTAGTAGGCATAGGCGGTGCCCAGCATGCCGGCCACTGAGAGCAGCATGATGGTCACGCCGATGGCATCCTGATGTTTCAGCCACGGGTGGCGGGCACGCAGGTCCTGACCGGCTTGCAGCACGACCTGCTTGATTCGCGCGGTTTTCTCCGCGTCGCTCATTTGATCCACGGGTTTGTTGGACGACATTGCGTTTGTCTCCACATTGGTTTGCAATGGAAACAAGCGTAGACAAACCACAAGCCGGTCGCGCGGCTGTGCGCGCCAAATTATTGTCCCGAGACGACACCACGCGGTTATGACTTCTCATGCCACCTCTCTGAGCAGTTGGTCAGCGGCGATCAAGGCCTGCCTTGATGAGCGCGGGCTCGACAGCACCGCACTGTTCGCCCAAGCCGGCCTGGACATGGCTTTGTTGGCCGACCCCAAGGCGCGTTATCCGCTGGATGCGACGACCCGCCTGTGGGCCTTGGCCATTGAAGCCACCGGCGATGAAGCGCTGGGTCTGAGCGTGGCCCGGCATGTGCGTCAGACCACCTTCCATGCGTTGGGTTACGCGGTGATGGCCAGTGCCACACTGGCCGGCGCGTTCGAGCGCATGGTGCGTTACTTCCGCGTGGTCACCGATGCCGGTGAGTTGTCCTGTGGGCCGTGCGAACACGGTTATTGCTACCGCATTTCACCGTTGCCAGGCAGCCAGCAACCCGCTGATGCGTCGCTGGACGCCTTCATGGCCGTGGTGATGCGCACCTGCCGGGCGTTGGCCGGGCGTGATGTGGTGCCAAAGGCGGTGCACTTCCGGCGTCCGCCTCCGACCGATCCGGGACCGTACGAGCGTTTGTTTCGCGGGCCGGTGGCGTTCGCGCAGGCACAGACGGAAATCGTTTTCGATCACGCTGTGGTGCTGGCCCCGTTGCCCTACGGCAATGACGAACTGGCCCGCCACAACGATGAAATCCTGACCCGTCTGCTGGCGCAACAACAGCGCGAAAGCGTGCCCGCGCGGGTGCAGGGCTTGATCGCCCAGCGGCTCAAGGACGGTGAGCCGTCACCCGAGGCGATTGCTGGCGAGCTGCATCTGAGCCTGCGTCAGTTGCAGCGCAAGCTCAAGGAGGAGGGCACCAGTTTTCGTGACATCCTCGACGCCACCCGCCACGAACTGGCCTGCCGTTATCTCGCTGACGAGCATTACAGTCTCAGCGAAATCACCTGGCTGCTCGGCTTTGGCGAAACTTCCAGTTTTACCCGCGCATTCAAGCGCTGGGAGGGCATGACGCCAGGGGTATGGCGGCGCCGCGACTGCTAAACTATGCGGCTGTTTGTCCAGCCTTACTCGCATGTCGGTCATTACCCGTTTCCCGCCCAGCCCCACCGGTTATCTGCATCTTGGTGGCGCACGCACCGCCCTGTTCAACTACCTCTATGCGCGCCAGAGTCAGGGCAAGATGATCCTGCGCATCGAAGACACCGACCGCGAGCGTTCCACTGAAGAATCGGTTCAGGCCATATTCGATGGCATGAACTGGCTCGGTCTTGAACATGATGAAGGGCCGTACTTCCAGACCCAGCGTTTCGAGCGCTACAAAGAGGTGATTCAGCAGCTGCTTGATCAGGGCGAAGCCTACCCGTGCTTCTGCTCGCGTGAACGGCTCGACAAGCTGCGTGAGGAGCAGATGGAGCGCGGCGACAAGCCCCGTTATGACGGACATTGTCGCGGGCTGGAAACCTTCGATGTGGATGCCGATGCGGTGATCCGCTTCAAGAACCCGCAAAGCGGTACGGTGGCCTGGGATGATCTGGTCAAAGGGCGCATCGAGATCTCCAACGACGAGCTCGACGATCTGATCATCGCGCGCAGCGATGGCAGCCCCACCTACAATCTGACCGTGGTGGTGGATGACATGGACATGGGCATTACCCATGTGATCCGTGGCGATGATCATGTCAACAACACACCCCGTCAGCTCAACATTCTGGATGCCCTGGAAGCCGATCGGCCGCACTACGCGCACGTGCCGATGATTCTGGGCAGCGACGGTGCACGCCTGTCCAAACGACATGGCGCGGTGTCGGTCATGGCCTACCGTGAGGAAGGTTATCTGCCCCAGGCCATGCTCAACTATCTGGTGCGTCTGGGCTGGTCGCACGGTGATCAGGAGATTTTTTCGCTTGACGAGATGATCGAGAAGTTCGACCTGCGTCATGTGCAGAAAGCCGCTGCGCGCTTTGACGCGGACAAGCTGAAATGGATCAACCAGCACTACATCAAGGCCAGTGACCCTGCTGATCTGGTTGATGAATATCTGTGGCACATGGGCCGTCTCGGTACCGATACGACAGCCGGCCCGGCAGCGGTCGAGGTTATTCGCGCGCATCAGGAGCGGGCCAAAACCCTGCTCGAAATGGCCCAGAGCACGCAGTTCTATTTCCAGGCGCCAAACCAGTATCAGGACAAGGACGTCAAAAAGCATTTCAAGACACAGACTGCCGATATTCTGGCCGCCCTGCTGGAGCGCAGCCGCGCGCTGCCACAGTGGAGCGGGCAGGCCATGCACGATGTGGTGCAGGCTGTGGCCGAACAATTCGAGGTTGGCATGGGCAAGGTTGGTCAGCCGGTGCGTGTGGCCTTGTCCGGCGCGGGCAACACGCCGTCGCTGGATGTCACGCTGGATCTGGTCGGACGCGAGCAGGCCGAGGCCCGCCTGGCGGCCGCGATCGAGTGGATTCGCGCCAACATCGCATGATCTGGCGTCTCGCCACGCTGTGTTTATTGTGGCTGGCAAGCCTGGCCGCGGCGGCTGAGCCTGTCGAACTGCGCGGGCCGCTGATGCAGGGCGGCCTGATCATCGGTCAGGCGCCTGCCGGCAGTCAGGTGCGTCTGGATGGTCAGGCGTTGCGAGTCTCGCCACAGGGGAACTTCGTGTTCGGCCTGGGGCGTGATCACCCCACCCAGATTGAGCTGCGTGTGGTTTTGCCGGATGGTGCGCAGTGGCAGCGTCGTCTTAACATCGCCAGTCGCAGCTATCAGATCCAGCGTATTGATGGTTTGCCGCCAGGCAAAGTCTCACCGGATGCCGAGGCGCTCAAGCGCATCCGGGCTGAGGGCGCGCAGGTGGCCGGTGCACGCAAGACCGACGCAGCCCGG
>JASBUL010000064.1 GCA_030147945.1 Oceanococcus sp.
CGAGGCCGAGGCGGTTTCAGGCCTGAGGTTCATAAGCGACAAATCAAGCAACTTTTACGTCTTGAAATCATACCGTATCGCACCCATGTTGCGGTGCTGCTTTGAAAAATTTTGAGCCAGTGCTCAGGCGCGTTGCCGCGCCCAAAAGTTTCTGGTACTACTAGCCGATTTCCGAACGAATAACTATGGCAGGATCAGTGGACAATAAAGCCTCCTCCAGCTCGAGCTACACCGACTTCACACCTTATGAGTTGAAGGACGGTGAGGAATACATGAATGATGCTCAGGTTGAGCATTTTCGGAGCATCCTCCTGAACTGGAAACGTTCGCTGATGGAAGAAGTTGATCGCACCGTGCATCACATGCAGGACGAAGCGGCCAACTTCCCGGACCCGACCGACCGTGCCACCCAGGAATCCGAGTTCAGCCTGGAATTGCGCACACGCGATCGCGAACGCAAGCTGATCCGCAAGATCGACAGCTCGCTGCGGCGCATTGACGACCACGATTTCGGCTTCTGCGAATCCTGCGGCGCCGATATCGGTATTCGTCGCCTCGAAGCACGCCCCACTGCCGAAATGTGTGTCGACTGCAAGAGCCTGGAAGAAATCCGCGAGCGCCAGCTCGGTCGCTGACCTTCTGCGAGGCGCGTCGGGCCCCAGCATTTCCTACGTCGGACGATTCGCACCATCCCCCAGCGGACCGCTGCATGCCGGTTCGCTGGTAGCCGCCCTTGCCAGCTGGCTGGATGCGCGTGCCCATGGTGGTCGCTGGCTGTTACGCATCGAAGATATTGATGCAGCCCGCTGCGACCATAAACTTGGTTTGCACATCTGCGAAACCCTGCACGCTTTGGGCCTGCACTGGGACGGCCCGGTCATGTGGCAAAGCGAACGCCTTGAACGCTACGACGCAGTTCTCGAGGCACTCAAGCAAAGTGACCGGGTCTTTCCCTGCGCCTGCACCCGAAGGCATCTTCAACCCGCCGCCGACGCAAGCGGCGAAAAACGCTACCCCGGCCACTGCCGTCAAGGTATGCCGGCCGGCGAAACTCTGCGCAGTTGGCGCTTTCGCATTGAAGATGGCGCGGTGCCATTCACCGACCGACTGCTTGGCCCGCAAGTACACACTCCGGCCCAGCAATGCGGTGACATGGTCGTGCACCGCGCTGACGGCCTTTTCGCCTATCAGCTGGTTGTCGTCATCGATGATGCCGATCAAGGCGTCACCGATGTGGTGCGCGGTGCTGACCTGCTCACATCGACGGGACGGCAAATCCTGCTGCAGCGCGCTTTAGGCGCCACTCAGCCGCGTTACATGCACATCCCTTTGCTGACAGGTCACGACGGCGCCAAATTGAGCAAACAAAATGGTGCCGAAGAAATTCCCTGGCAGCACAGACCAGCTGACTGCCTGAATCAGGCCCTGGAATTTCTAGGTCTCCCCCCTCAAACCGGCTCAGTTAGCCAGATACTTGAATCCGCAACAGAAATCTGGCGGACGACCCATGTTGCAGCACGCCCTGCACCAAAATGAACGATTTCTGCACCTAGGGGTATGCCACGCTGATCTGATCTGGCAAACTAACTTTTTCGCATTGCAGCAATACATACCGACAGTGTCCCGCCGACAGACTGCTTCCGAGACCCGCATCATTAATAAGTATCCGAACCGGAGGCTTTATGACACGGTGATCTCGCGGTACATCACGCTCGATGAGATTCGTCAGCTGGTGCTCAAAAATGTCGATTTCAAAGTCATCGACAAGCGCAGCAAAGACGACATCACCCGTAGCATCCTGCTGCAGGTGATCATGGAACAGGAAGAAGCCGGCACACCGATTCTGCGTGAAGAGGTGCTGCTCAACATCATTCGCTTCTACGGCGATTCCATGCAGCACAGTGTTAGCCACTACCTGGAACTGAGCATGGAGCTGTTCATTGATCAGCAAGCCCAGTTCAAGGAACAGGTCAAGCAAGTGCTCGGCTCGGCGGGTAATCCGCTACACGCCCTCAAAGAACTGGCGGATCAGAATCTGCCACTGTGGCGCAAGGTCCGCCAGGAACTGCTCAAAAACATCGGGCTACGTGGCGACAGCAAAGATCGCTCTGACGGCACCTAAGCCGCTCAAAAGCCTCTAAAAGAAGCCTCAGAAACTATGTCGAGGCGACAACAAGCCCCCTAAGCTGCGGATCGGCACGCTTTGTGCTTTTGATTAATAAATCCGTAATTTCAGAATGTTAGTGTCGAATTCGGGTCGCGAAATTTTTTCGCAGCGCAACAAAAAAGCTTGACGCAGTGCAACAAGACCTCTATACTGCACCGCAACATGAGTTAACGCTCAACAAGGCGGAAGCAACATTCGGTTCGCGTCTTAAACCAAGTCTCCTCCAGAAAGACCTCGTGTCTTTCTCGCACCTTGGCCCCCTGCTCTCAGGGGGCTTTTTTTTGCCTGCCTCACAGACAGCCCCCGCGATATGCTCAAACGCGTCGGAACTGTCTAGGCGCGAGGGAAAGCAGTCAGCGGTTCTGTGGCATTGATGCGTAATACCACACGCTGGCCCGGCGGCAGGCTCTGTTCATGATTGACCCGAACACGCACGCTGCCACCTTCATCAAGCGCCACACGGTAAAGACGCGTGCCACCCTCGTAGCGACTCCAGCTGATTTCGCCCTGCCCTTGGCTGGCAGAAGCCTGCGTCAATTCAAGGTCATCCGGACGCACCAGCAAATCAACCTCAGTCGCGACATCGCTATCGGCCATCATCGCCGGCGCACTGCCCAGCGCTGTTTTCGCGACCCCGCCACCAAACTGGCCAGGTACAAAGCTCGCCTCACCCAAAAAGCCCGCGACAAAGCGATTGGCAGGCCGCCCAAAGCAATGTTCCGGCGGTGCAACCTGCTGCAGACGACCGGCATTGAGTACGCCGACCTGATCACCCACCGACAGCGCTTCAGCCTGATCGTGGGTCACCCAGATCGCAGGCACACCTGCCTCCTTCAATGCGTCGCGAATTTCCCAGCGCACCACGTCCTTCAAACTCGCATCAAGACTGGACAACGGCTCATCCAGCAGCATCAGTGAGGGCTCGTGAGCCAGCGCTCTTGCCAGCGCCACCCGCTGTTTTTGCCCACCCGACAAACGCTCAGGTCTGGCCTCGCGCAGCGGCTCCAGTCCAAGTCGGTTCAGCCAGTGATTGACCGGTGCCTGGTTGCTCAGACGAAAGCCAATATTCTGCGCCACGCTCAGATGCGGGAACAGGGCAAAGTCCTGAAAAACCATACCAATATGACGCTTCTCGGGCGGCACATGGTCCGCTGCGCCGATGCGTCGGTCGCCCAGCTGAATCTGGCCGCACTCGATCGGCACCAACCCCGCCACCGCCTGCAAAATGGTCGTTTTGCCGCAGCCCGTGGGCCCCACCAGCATCAAGATGTCATCACCGTCGAGCGTGAAGTTCAGGTCGCGAACAACTGGCGTTGCACCGTAACTCACCCCAAGATCACGTACTTCAAGCTTCAACGACGATTATCCTCAAGAACACTGCGTCCACCGCGCGCTTCTCCAGACAGCATCAGCACCAGCCCCAGCGCGGAAATCAAAATCAGCAAGAGCCCCGGCACCGCCGCACGACCAAAGTAGCCTGCTTCGTAAACGCGCCAGAGGTAGGTGGCCAAGGTCTCATAGCCGGTAGGCCCCAACAGCAGGGTTGCCGGCAACTCGCGCATCACTTCCAGAAAGACAAGCGCACCGCCAGCCACGATACCACGCAGTGTCAGCGGCAAAGTGATGCGCCGAAAGGCCTCCCCGCGGCTGGCTCCAAGAGTACGTGCTGCATTGACTAGTTTGGGATCGATTCGCTCGCTGGTAGAGCGCACCGCGCCGACTGCTAGCGGTAGAAAACGCAGAACATAGGCCAGCACCAGCAAAGCCAAGGTTTGATAGAGCAACGGCAGCTTCAGGCCAAGATAAACCAAGGCCGTACCCATCACGATGCCTGGCACCCCAAAGCCCAGATAGGTCAACCGCTCCATGAGCCGACCCGCACGACCGCTCATCGCAGCATGCGCTACCGGCACCGCCAGTACCACGGCGACCAACGCCGCCAACAGCGCCGCGTAGGCCGAGTTCCAGGCATACGCCAACTCGAACCCCTCTGCACCATCACGCCACAGCCATATGCCGAACACCGCCAAAGGCAAGGCGATGGCCAGCAGAACTATGGGCGCAACAGCAGCGAACAGAGCAACGCTCTGTCTACGGCTTGGCCATATCGACAGACTTCGCCCGGGCAGTTCGTGCGGCGTCTTGACCCGTGATTCCAGATACAGCACCAGCCCGACAATGCTCAGCAATTGCAACGACAACATCGCCGCCTGACTCAGGCCGAAGGCGTTGTACTCGACAAAGATCACCCGGGTGAATGTATCCAGCCGCATGATTGCCGGCGTGCCAAAATCTGACAAGGCGTACATGGCCGCGAGCAAGGCACCGGCCGCAATGCCATTGCGCACACGCGGCAGCACCACCCGCCACAGGCTCATCGGCAACGATAAGCCCAGCGTGCGCGCAGCATTGACCTGACTGGCATCAAGACTGCACAACGATGCGCGCGTGGTGAGCAAAACAAACGGATAGGTGTACAGCGCCATCACCAGCGCCGCACCAAACATGCCATCCAGGCTTGGCGTGGAGAGCCCGGTGAGCGTTTCAATCTCACCACCAGGCCCAAACGCAGCGTAAAAGGTGAAAGCTCCGATGTAGCTGGGCAATGCCAGTGGCGCAGCCAAGGCCACCAGCCACACGCGGCGCCATGGCACTTCGACATACGCCGTCAAAAGCGCCAGCGGTACGCCGATCAACACCGAACCCAGCACCGTGAGCGCCATGAGCACTACGGTGTTGAGCAAGACCTTTAGATTGTAAGGACTGAACGGATCTGGCGCGTCACCGACCAGCGTGACCAGAACCACCACGGGCAAGACCGCAACCAGCGCAATAAGCCCGGCCAGCGGGTAGGACGGCGGCGGCCAGCGAACCCTCATAACACGCCAGCATCACGCATCAAATCCAGAGTCGGGCGCAAGTCGGCCAGCTGAGTCAGGTCGATCTTGGGCGGCTGGACGCTGGCCAAAGGCGGCAAACCCTGCGGCATTGCCACGCCATCCACCAGCGGAATCTCATACGCCTCCTCAGCAAGATACGACTGTACTTCGCGGGTCAGCAGATAACGAATAAAGGTCACCGCAGCAGGGTTCTCACCCAACGCCAGAATGCCCGAAGCATTGACCAGGCAACCGGCATCGTTGTTGGTAAACGCCAGGGCCACATTGGCATCAGGTTTTCCGGCCTTGAGACGCAAGGTGTAGTAGTGATTGGCAAACCCCAGGTCAACCTCACCACGCTCCACACCCATAACCACGCCCAATTCACCGGCGTAGCTCTTGGCATGACGCTTAACCCCCTTGAGCCAATCGCGTGTGGCTTGATCACCACGATCCAGCCGCATTGCCGTCACGAATGACTGAAACGACGCGTAAGCCGGTGCCCAACCCACTTTAAGCGAGCTGTCAGCCAGCGCCATCACATCGTCGGGCACCTGTTCAGCACTCAATCTTGTCGGGTTATATGGCAAAGTGCGAATACGCCCGGTCACCGGCGCCCAAGCTTCGTAGCGAAATCCGAGCTTAAGTTGAGCACTGATATCGGCCGGTAAATCACGCGCCAAGCCGGCCTCTTCCACAACCCCGATCGCGCCAGAGTCGACCGCCCAGAACAAATCAGCACGCCGCACATTCGCGCGCCCCTCGGCCACTATGGCATTCGCCAGTGCCGCGGTGGGACCGCGCCGAACACCCAGTTCCAGCTTGGGATTGCGTTTGCGAATCGCATCAAGCACACGTTCGTACAAGCCGCCCTCGCCCCGCCCCAGGTAGAGGGTCAACTCGCCCTCAATCGGCGGCAGATCCTCAACTGAGACGGCCTCGCTCGCATCTGCAGCAAAGACCGTGTTCAGCCC
Organism: Oceanococcus sp.; assembly: GCA_030147945.1. Taxonomy (GTDB): domain Bacteria; phylum Pseudomonadota; class Gammaproteobacteria; order Nevskiales; family Oceanococcaceae; genus Oceanococcus. The sequence goes on from JASBUL010000064.1 coordinate 6,021, forward strand.
TGCCGGCAATGCCCCCACGACACCACCTGCAGCCAGGGTTTGCAGGAATTGACGGCGGCGCATGCTAGAACACGTCCCGTCGATTCTTGTCCGCTTCCTTGAGCAATTTACGCGCACGCTCAAGCTTGGTCTGCATAGCGCTGACAACGCCCTGCACCGTTCGGGTCGCATTTTTGCTCTGCAACGCCTTGAGCAAGGTCACGTTGAAATCTTTTTCCAGATCTTCAACCAGATCCGCGTCCTGCTCAATCAGCGCGCCCTCAACCCCTTCAAATCGATTCAGATACGTCGCATGCACCAATGATTTGGCTTTCTCAATCTCGCCCTTACGATACAGCGCGAGCACGTCATCCAGCGTATCGGCAATCTCTTCCAGCGTCGCTGTAGGGCTTTGTGCCGCCTCGTCAGTCGAGGTGCTGGGTGCTGGTTGAGCAAGCTGATGCTGGGCGGCCAACTTCACAACCCCCATGCCCTGCCACAGGGCCTTGGCAAAGGCCATGCGTTGCGCCTCTGCCTCGGCTGCTGGCTTGCCTTCCTCCATCGCCTGCTTCATGCCGTAAATGCCTTGCCAAACTTCGGCATAGATCGGCACGTAATTCAGCTCGATCGCCAGATGGACTTTAACCGCCTCAAAGTTATCAATGAGTTCATCGGTATTCACACCTTTTGAACCCTTGTCAGCGTAGACCTGAATCAAAGCCTGCGCCTTGTCGAGCAACCATTTGATTTCGGCTTCGTACTCGGCGAGATGATTGCTCAACTCACGCACATGCGCATCGCTGCCACCGTGCGCACTGGCATTGCCCGGTGCGTCGGCAAAAACCGGCGCGCACAGTGCAAAGGACAACAGTCCGGCACAAATCTTCAGTTTCATCGACATCCCTTCTCTCACTTGCGTCCGAATAAAACGCAAATGCTAGTCATTATCAATTGCTACGTAAACACTTGACGGCACAATTTCCGGCATGCCCCGCAACCGACTGCAGGCTTTCCAGGCTAGGTCGCAATTGCGATGCGCACAGCATCCAGCTGCAATGCTGCCGCCCGCAATCGTTCTTCCAGCTGAGCCGTCTCGGCTTGATACTGATCTATCTCCTGCTGGCGTACATTGGGGTTGACCTCCGCCAATGCCAGCAAGCGCTGCAAGCCATCGTCACGCTCCGCCCTCATCTGATTCATCGCAGCATCGATCAGTTCATCCTGCAGCGCTGCAGCCTGCTTTTCCGAGGTATCAAGCAAACTCTGCAGCACCTTTTCGGCACGTTTGACCAGCGCATGCGCGGTTTGTTTTGGAACACGCTCCGCAATCATGTGCAATTGATCCGCCGGGAGCTGCTCGGACAAGTCACGTCCCAGATTGTCACGCAACAAACGCACCGGCTCGGCAGGTAGATAACGCTCTAACTGCAAGGCCCGCGGCGCCTGAACTCCGAGCACAAACAAGCTTTCAACCAGCAGCGTGCCTGGCGCGACACCACCGAGCTTGACCGTGCACAAGGCTGTGTTGCCAAAGTCTCCACTCAGGATCATGTCCATGGCCCCGGTCACCATGGGGTGTTCCCAGGTCAGGAAATGCATGTCTTCGCGGCTCATGGCAACGTCTCGGCGAAACGTTGCGGTCAACCCATCTTCCGGCAGTGCAGGAAAATGCTGGCCATGCATGTGGTTTCCTGGCCGCGCGATGACCGCCTCAGCACTGTGCGATTCGTGCTCGACCCCGAACGCATCAAAGACCTGTTCCATATACGGCGCAAGGACGCCAGGGCGCTCGTACTCGCGCACCATGTTGACCCATTCATCCGCCTTGTCAGGCTGGCAGGAGTTCAGTTCGAGCAGGCGATCACGCCCTTGCTCTTGTCGTGCCCGCTCCTGAGCAACAAAGCTTTGTGCATCGGAAATCAGGCTCTGCAACGGCTGCTCATCGGCGGCTTGCAGGGCTTGCAGCAGGGCCTCACCGTAACGATTGATGACCGCTTGGCCGATTTGGAAGGGGCTTTCAAATGCGCCCAGCCCGTCGGCGTACCAGTTCAGAAGACGTTGCTGGGCCGTGCCCTCAAGGTAGGGCACATGAATCTGGATGACGCCGGTTTGACCGATGCGATCCAGGCGGCCAATTCGTTGCTCCAGCAAATCCGGATCCAGCGGCAGATCAAACAGGATAAGGTGTCGCGCGAACTGGAAATTACGCCCTTCGCTGCCGATTTCCGAGCACAGCAGGATCTGTACACCGTCCTCATCATCCGCAAACCAGGCTGCGGCCCGGTCGCGTTCCAGCAGGCTCATACCTTCATGGAAGAGCCCCGAGTAGCAGCCGGCAAGACGCAGTTGCTGCTCCAGTTCGCAAACGGTTTCAGCCGAGCGGCAAATCAGCAGCACCTTGTCCTGGCGATGCTGTTTGAGAAATTCGACCAACCAACCCAAGCGGGGGTCGTCATCCAGGCCGAGTACTTGCTCTGGATGCAGCTGATCATCAAGCGCCACATCGGCAGGCAAAGCTTGCGATCCGCTAAGTGGCCAGGCATGCAACTCGCGGCCGGGAAAGCCCTTCACCGAAGCACGGGTATTGCGGAACAGCACGCGCCCCGTGCCATGTCGATCAAGCAAATCACGGGTCAGGCGCTCAAGCGCCACCGTCTGGGCGGAAGCATCAGCGCCATCAACCTCGGCAACGACCGCAGCAACCCGATCGGCACCCAGATAGGCATCCAGCACCTCACGCAAGCCCTGCTCCGAGCTCAAGCGCTGCCAGGCGTTGTCCTGACGCAATGCCATCAGCACATCACTGATCTGCTGGTACTGCTGCTCCTGATCAACGAATTGCTGTAAATCGTGATAGCGATCAGGATCCAGCAGGCGCAGACGCGCAAAGTGTCCCGAACGCCCGAGTTGCTCGGGAGTCGCGGTCAACAAAAGCAAACCGGGAACCTGCTCTGCCAGGCGTTCAACGCACGCATAGGCGGGACTGCTGTTTTCCGGCGTCCAGGCCAGGTGATGCGCTTCGTCAACCACCAGGATATCCCAGCCAGCCGCACGAGCCTGCTCGGCCCGGGAAGTATCAGCGGCCAGAAAATTCTCGCCGCACAACACCAGCTGCGCGCTTTCGAACGGATTGATGTCGTCAGCACTGACGTCATCCTCTTGCAACCCACTCGCCTCACCCTCCAGGGCCATGCAGCGGGCTTCATCGAGTATCGTGAAACGCAGATTGAAGCGCCGCAGCATCTCAACCAGCCATTGATGCAACAGGGCCTCGGGCACCACCACCAGCACACGGCTGGCGCGCCCACTAATCAACTGCTGGTGCACAATCATGCCTGCCTCAATGGTCTTGCCCAGGCCGACCTCGTCGGCCAGCAAAACGCGCGGGGCGTGGCGGCTTGCCACTTCGTGTGCAATGTAAATCTGGTGCGGTAACAGCTGAACCCGTGGTCCCAGCAACCCCCGCACAGGGCTTTGCATCTGCACCCCGTGATGCAGGCGCGTGTTGTAGCGCAAGCGGTAACGTGACAAGCGATCGATCTGACCGGCAAACAGCCTCTCGCGCGGGCTGTTTAGACGGATCACCGCATGCAGCTGCTCTTCCGGCAGCAGCACATCTTTGCCGTCTTCATCTTCACACAGATAGATAATGACGCCGTTGTTTTCCAGGGTGTCCGTAACCTTGAGCCGGCGCTCCTGGTTGTCATGGATCATCTCACCCTGACGAAATTGCACCCGGCTAAGCGGTGCCGAGCGCGCGGCGTAAGCGCGCTCCTCATCGGCGGCGGGAAAGCACACCTGGACCACCCGGCCCTCGGCCTGCACCACCAGGCCCAGGCCCAGTTCCGGTTCGGTACTACTGATCCATCGCTGCCCGACGGCAAAGACGGTGACGCTGTCTGTCAAAACCACTCCTGTCATTGTGCGCGCGGCGTCGCGGCGCGCAGTTTACTGGGCTCGGCAAAAATTGAACACAGGCAGGCCGAGCGCGCGCACAAAAGCCCGCCTCACGGCGGGCCGGTTTGCCGCCTTCAGGCAGCTTGCGACAGGGCTGTGGGTGCCGGATGGCGAACCTGTCCGGCACGCAGGGCCTGGCCCAGCCGGACCTTGCCAACCGCTGCGGTAAAGCCGCCGTCCCGCCAGGCCGCCTGACCTCCGACCCACACCGCGGTGACCACACCGTCCGACCGATTGACCATCTGCTCATGACCAAACTCCTGACGGAACTCAAGGCGAGTCTTGCGCTCGGAGTCGTAAGCCCGCAAAGCGCGCGGATCCAGCAGCAGCATGTCGGCCGGCCAGCCTACATCCAGCAGGCCCACGTCGAGACCGAAAAATTCCGCCGGATCGCGGGTCAGCCGTCGCACATGCTCGGCCACGGCCTCATCGCCATCGCCCATGAGCAGCTGTAAACCGCGCAGATTGGCGTCGTAGAACGCCATATTGGTCAGATGGGCACCGGAATCGTTGAACCCGGGCAGGCTCATGCGATCGGTCAGTGCGCGTTTGTACACCGCGGCGTCGGCATTGGCTGCCAGCACATACCAGCGCAGATCGGTGTCGAACAGCTGCAGCAAGGCGAGCAGGAAATCGCAATCATCCTCGACCGTGAAAGCCAGGCGCCCGAACACCTGGGCCTCATCCTGGCTCACCGCGCGGCCGGTCCGCTTCCACTCCACGAAACGTGCGTAAATCTGGGCCAGGGTCTGATCCTTCCAGGCCGCCAGAGGTCGCTCGGTCATCACCATGTCCGCCAGATCACGCGTCAGGGTGTCATCCATGATGTTGAGGCGGCGCTTGAGGCGGGCCACCGAGAAGCCACGTTTGTCGTGATTCCACATGCGTTTGAAGCGCGCTCGGTAAGCCGGGTCATTGAGCAGCGCCATACGCGCTTCACGGTCCTCCAGGTCCGGCTCGTTGAGCTCGCGCATCTCGGGAATCTCTTCAGCCAGCGGGGTGATCATGCCGTCGGCGTAGACCTTGAACGGCGCGGCCAGGGCCTGCAGACGGAAACGCCCCTGAAGCCAGCGCGAGTTGATCAGGCGCATCAGGAACAACCCCATGCGCAGAATCGACTTGTTCGAACTGACATCCAGTGCCGCCACGGCGGTGACTTTGAGCGGCTTGCCAAAAAGACGCCCGCTGCTGAGCAGAAAATTGCGCAGGGTGCCCAGACGGCTGTCTTTGGGTGGCGTGGCCTGCCACACCCGATCGTGCCGTCGCACCACATGGGTCAGACGCTTGAGCTCGGCATAGGAGCCGAACTGGGTGGGAATCTTGCGTCGCCGGTTTGGGTCATTGGACAGGTAATGGAACGGCAACGCATCGGTGGAGAAGCCGGCATAGCCCTCCTGCATGCCCTTTTCGACCAGGGCCTCCATCCGGGCCACTTCATCCTCGGTCGGTTCACGCGTAACCGAGGCGTGCAAGCCCATCACTTCGGCACGCAGCATGGAATGCGGAATCATCGGCACGACATTGGGGCCGAGCGCGAGGCGCTCAAAGTGATTCAGATAACTTGCGCTGTCATCCCAGTCCACCGTATCAGCCACTTTGCTGAGCACCGACTTGGGCACATTCTCGACCCGCGCGAAACAGTCGACGATGGGATCTTCACCGTTGCGACGCTGCGCACCAAAAGCCAGCCCCAGCGAGCAATTCGACATCACCACCGTGGTGGTGCCATGGCGCAACACTTCAGGCAGCCCCGGCGCCAGTTCCACTTCCAGATCCAGATGGGTATGCACGTCGAGCAACCCGGGCATCAGCCATTGCCCATCCGCCTCAACCACCTCATCGGCCTTGCCAGCATCCAGATCCGGTCCGCGTGCCACCACGCGCCCGGCAGCGATCGCCACGTCATGCATGACGGGCGGCGCTCCGGAACCATCAAACAGTTTGGCTCCGCGGATCAGCACGTCCCAGCGCTCGGTTTGCAACGTCATCGGTTTCTCCTCATGGTTGCCAAGGATGCTACCGCGTCGACCGCTGCGCCGGCGTCGTAAAATCTCAGGACTTCTTCGACTTGATACGGTGGCGGATCATGCGATCGCGCTTGCGACGCTGACCGGTAGACAGCTCGTTCTTGCGATCTTTGTACGGGTTATCGCTGGTCTTGAACTGAAGATGTACGGGCGTACTGTCGAGCTCGAAGGCCTGGCGGAAGGCGTTGACCAGATAACGGCGATAGTTGTTGTTGAGCTTTTCGGTCTGGTTGCCGTGGATCACGATGGTCGGCGGATTGCGCCCGCCTTGATGGGCATAGCGCAGCTTGATGCGACGCCCTGCAACTGCCGGCGGCGGATGCGCGTGAACCGCTTTTTCCAGCACCGCTGACAACGCCGAGGTGCTGAGATCGCAGAATGCGGCACGATGCGCCTTGCCGACGGCCTGCATCAGCTCCTTGAGCCGCGAGCCGTGCAAGGCCGAAATGCTCACGAAACTGGCGTAGTCCAGAAACGGCAATTTGCGCTCGACCTCGGATTTGATCTGCGCGCGCTGCTCCTCTTCCAGGCCATCCCATTTGTTGATCGCCACAACAATGGCACGCCCGCTCTCGGCCACCATGCCAAGAATCCGCGCATCCTGAGCGCCTATCCCCTCACGCGCATCAATCAGCGCCACCACCACATTGGCAGCTTCGATCGCCTGCAGGGTTTTCACCACGCTGAATTTTTCAATGCGGTCGTACACCTTGGCCTTGCGGCGCAGACCGGCGGTGTCGATCAGTGTGTAGGGTTTGCCGTTGTATTCAAATGCCACTTCCACGCTGTCACGGGTGGTGCCGGCCACATCCGAGGCGATCACCCGATTTTCACCGACCAGGCGATTGAGCAACGTGGACTTGCCCGCGTTGGGGCGTCCGACCAGGGCAACAGCCACACGCCCATGCTCACGCCGCGGCTTGGTGTTTGGCGCCAGCCTCACACGCTGCGCCAGCAACTCGCGCAACTGGCCCATACCCTGGCCATGCGCGGCGGCAATACCGAGCGGATCACCCAGCCCGAGGGCAAAGAATTCCGCGGCCAGCACATCACGCTCCAGGCCTTCGCACTTGTTCATGACCAGGCAGGTCTTGGCCGCGTGTGGTCGCAACATCTCGGCGATGGCCTGATCTTCGCTCAGCACACCTGCACGGCCATCAACCAGAAACAGCACGAAGTCCGCTTCTTCGATGGCCAGGCGGCTCTGTTCCGCAACACTGGCGTCCAGACCCTCGGCCTGTTCCATGATCCCGCCGGTATCGACCACGATGCAGTGGCCCTCGGCAACGTCGGCAAGACCGTATTGACGATCCCGGGTCAGCCCGGCCTCGTCCGCAACCAGCGCATCGCGCGTACGCGTGAGCTGATTGAACAGCGTGCTTTTGCCGACATTCGGGCGCCCCACCAGCGCCACCGTGGGCGCAACCACCGGGGCATTTTCCATGTCGTTTTATCCAGCAGAGTTGACGGGTACCCAGTCGAGCGCGCGCAAGCGACCTCCCCGACCAAGTACATAAACCACCCCATCAGCCGACTGCATGGGACGGTTCACCGCATCGTCCACCACCTTGCGTCGCCCGATGATCTTGCCATCTGCCGCCGAGATGGCGTGCATGTAGCCTTCGAAATCGCTGACCAGCACGTTGCCCTTGAACGCCAGAGGAGCGCTCAGGCCACGGTGCTTGAGCTGGTTCTGTTCCCACACCGCAGCGCCATTGCTCGGATCCAGGCACCACAACACGGCATCCGCATCGGTGATGTAGAGGCAACGGCCATCGAAATCCATACCGGTATAGCTGGCCAGGCTGCGTCGCCACAATGCACGCCCGTTGGTGGTTGCCAGTGCAACCAGGTCACCGCCGTAGCTGGCCGCAAACAGCACGTCATTGATCAGCAACAGATCGGCGTCGACGTCGACAATGCGCTCGATCTCCGAACGCCCGGTGGGCAGGCTGACCGCTTCTTCCCAGATCGGCTCGCCAGTGCCGCGGTCCAGTGCGATCACGCGGCCGTTATCCATGCCGACGTAAACAGCGGAACTGTCCAGTACGGTGTTACCAGCGCCACGCAATATCAGTGCTGGCACCGAGCGATTGAGGGTCCAGCGACGCTCGCCGTCGCTCGGATTGAGGCCGTAGATGCGGCCATCGCCACTGCGCATCACCACCAGATCGCGGTCGCCAACCGGCGGCGCAATGACTTCGCTGCTCAGATCTGCGCTCCAGCGCACCGCGCCGTCGCTGGCCTCAAGGGCAATCGCCTCACCGGACAAGGTGCCGAAGATCAACGCGCCATCGGCCAGTGCCGGCCCGGCCGACAGGCGGTAGGCGGTCTTCTGCGACCACAGCACCTCACCCTGCGCATCAAGCGCCTGGATACGGCCCTTGCTGTCACCCACGAACACACGCCCGGCGGCCAGCAATGGCCGCAAGCCACTGAGCCCCTGGCTGTCCGCGGTCTTGGTCGACCAGCGGCTCTCGCCGCGCACCTGAGGTTCGGCAATCTGCCGCAACGGCTCGGGCTTGGCCACGGTTGATTTTCCGGAACAGGCCGCGAACAAACTCGCGGCAAGCAGCAGCAACAGGGTCTGGCGCATGATCGACATCAGCCTCAGTTAAGCGCGTCCAGCTTTTGCTGGACGGTGTTGTTGTCGATGAAGTCCGCATTGCTGGCCAACGCGGCCTGATAGGCTTCACGGGCCGTGTCGGCGTCGCCAGCGGCCGCCGCAATGTCGCCTTTGAGGGCGCTGTAGAGCGGCGCATAACCGTTATCCGGCGCGCTGTTGAGCAGGCTCAACGCCTCATCGGTCTTGTCTTGCGCCCACAGGGCGCGGCCCAGACGCAGAATGGCCAGTCCTTTGAGCGCAACATCGGCCTGACCATCCACCACCTTGCGCAGACTGGCCTCGGCGGCACTCCACTCGCCCGCATCAGCCTGTGCCTGAGCCAGTGCCAGATGGGCTTGCGCCACATAGGGCGATTTCGGATGCGCCTGGGTCAGCACTTCAACGTCCTGACTGGCGGCTTCCAGCTGCCCGGTGGCCAGGGTGGCCTTGATCGACTCGTAGGTCATCGACGCGCTGGCCGCCTGCGCATCGCTGTACTGGCCGTAGTACTGCCAGCCCAGAATGCCCCCTAGCCCCAGGACCAGGCCACCCAGCAGCGACAGCCAGTTCTCCTTCCACCACTTTTGCAGGGCTTCTACTTGTTCCTGATCGGATTTCTCGAATTCCACGTTTGTCCTCGAATCAACATCGCGGCTTTGCTGCCGCTTCAGATCATGCAGCCGGATAGTGCTGCTGAATAAATTTCACTGCTTCGGACCAGCCCATCAGCGTCTGGTTCTGTTCGCCGCGCAGGGCTTTGACCTGCACCTGCTGCTGGTCGAGTTCATCCTCGCCCAGTATCAATGCCCAGTCCGCACCGGACTGATCCGCGCGTTTGAGCTGCGCCTTGAGCTTGCCGCTGACCGACACCTGCACCCGTAGCCCGGCATCACGCAACAGCTCGGCCACCTGGGTGGTCGCGCAACCAACCTCGCCCAGCGCGCAGATAAAGGCCTGCGGTGCGCGCGTGACACGCACGTCACCCTCCACAGCCTTGATCAGCAACACCACCCGCTCCAGGCCCATGGCGAAACCAATGGCCGGCACATCACCGCCGCCCAGCTGGCTGACCAGCGCATCATAACGCCCACCGGCACACACCGTACCCTGAGCACCCAGACGATCGGTGGTCCACTCGAACACGGTGCGGCTGTAGTAGTCCAGCCCGCGCACCA
>JASBUL010000070.1 GCA_030147945.1 Oceanococcus sp.
CCGCGTATGAAATGATCCGCTTTTCGGTCAATATCATGCGCGGCTGTTTCGGCGGCTGCACCTTCTGTTCGATCACCGAGCATGAAGGGCGCATCATTCAGAACCGCTCGCAGGCGTCCATCCTCAATGAGGTCCAGGAAATCCGCGACAAGGTGCCTGGCTTTACCGGAGTGATCTCCGATCTGGGCGGTCCGACCGCCAACATGTACCGCATCGCGTGCAAGGACCCCAAGATCGAAGCGGCCTGCCGCAAGCCTTCCTGCGTATATCCCGGCATCTGCGAAAACCTCAACACCGACCATTCCGCGCTGACCCAGCTGTATCGGGAAACGCGTAAGTTGCCCGGCGTTAAGAAGGTGCTGATCGCCTCCGGTCTGCGTTATGACCTGGCGGTCAAAGATCCGGAGTACGTCAAGGAACTGGTCACCCACCATGTCGGCGGGTATCTGAAAATCGCGCCGGAGCACACCGAGAACGCGCCGCTGTCCAAAATGATGAAGCCGGGCATTGGCACCTACGATGAATTCAAGGCGCTGTTCGAAAAATTCACCGCCGAAGCCGGCAAAGAGCAGTACCTCATCCCGTACTTCATTGCCGCCCACCCCGGCACCACTGATGAGGACATGCTCAATCTTGCGCTGTGGTTGAAGAAATACGGGTTCCGCGCGGATCAGGTGCAGGCGTTTTATCCCTCACCCATGGCCACCGCCACGGCCATGTACCACACCGAGAAGAACCCGCTGCGCAAGGTCGGTTACAAGAGCGAAGCGGTCAGCACGCCGAAAAGTGCCGAACAGCGCAAGCTGCACAAAGCCTTTCTGCGCTATCACGATCCGGCGAACTGGGATCTGCTTCACGCCACTTTGCTGCGCATGGGGCGGGGCGACCTGATCGGTGACAAGGCGCATTGCCTGATTCCTGCCAGCAAACCGGACAGCAACTATCAGGCCCCGCGGCGCAAGAATTCGGCTCAGGCTGAGCGCAAACGCCGCGGCAAGAAGCTGCTGACCCAGCACACCGGGTTGCCGCCGCGCAATGATGGCAGCGCACCGAACAAGCGGCGCAAGAAGCGGCGTTGAGCCTGGCGGGGCCCGCCGGGGCCCATTTGTGTTGCGGCGTCGCCCTCGGCAGCGGGTTGATGCAGGCCCGCGCTGGGGTGTTTTTCACGCGGATGGATTGACATTTCGTCGATAGACGCGCAACGTATTGACAGTTATTGCGACAAGCGGCGTCTCAGCTTGGTCCGCCTGCCACCTTCGGTGGCTTTTCGAACCTCCCGAAACAACCTTGATTGCATACTCCCGTTCAGGGCGTGTTGTCCTGTACTTTTTTAACTTCCAATCAAGGAAAAAATCATGAGTGAAGTTTCGACCGGAACCGTCAAATGGTTCAACGAATCCAAGGGCTTCGGCTTCATCACGCCGGCTAACGGCGGCGAAGATCTGTTTGCCCACTTTAAGGAAATCCAGGGCGACGGATTCAAGACCCTGGCTGAAAACCAGCAGGTTGAATATGTTGCGGCACGCGGCCCCAAGGGCATGCAAGCCACGCGCATTCGTCCGCTCTAATAGCGACGCGTACGCCGCGGTGCGGGGTCACTGACCCCGCATTGCGGTGGCTGTAAAAAGACGATGTCACCAAGCCCAAAGCGGCCGCGTGACGTCGCCCCGGGCGCACATCACCGCGTCACGCTGCGGTCATCCTGGCTCGCTATCATAGGTCTGATTTCATACCCCTTTGAGCGCCATGCCGTTTCTGTCTGCCCGGTTTCTGTTGTCGTGCTGTCTATCGCTGCCTTTGCTGAGTGCCTGTGGTGAATTGGCCGGGGGACGCGAACAGCCCGCGCTTGCGGGTGATGCGGTGGCTGTCGAGTACATCGGGCACGACGAATCATCGGGCAGCGTGCCCGGCGATACCGCGGCAAGGTCTGCAGCCAGTCTCACTGCTGGCGAGTGGCTGGCCGGCGATCTTCACCTGCACTCCGAGCACAGCCTCGATAGCAGTGCCAATCCGGTGGCAAAGATCATTGCCACGGCGCAGGCGGCGGGCCTGCACTTTGTGGGCATTACCGACCACGACAACCATGTTGATGGCGATGTGGCCCACCACACCTGGCTGGATCCGAGCTTTCTGAGCAGCCCGCTCATCATGCTTTATGGTGCTGAGTGGACTACCCACCGTGGCCACGGCAAGACCTTCTCGGACCGGCCGTACGATCACCAGACCCTGTATGACCTGCGCGATGCCAAGGACGTGCTGATTGGCGAGCATGTGGCACGAGAAGGCATACATCTGTCAGCCAATCACCCTACGGGCGCGGATCATTTCGGGTTCAGCTATGACCTGGTGCGATCCGTGGAGGTGTGGCAAACCGCAATCTGGAATAGCGGAACCAACGCATCGGCGCTGACCGTGTGGGATGACATGATGAAGTCGGGGCGCAAGCTGACCGCACGTGGTGGCAGCGACTCACATCATGGTCTGCCGACAGCCGGTGAACAGCCGTCGGAAAATTCGTTTCAGGCGCTGGGCAACTATGTGGGCACGCCGACAACCTGGGTCTTTGCGCGTGAACGTTCTGCAACGGCCGTGGTGGAGGCGCTCGACAACGGGCGCGTGTCGATCAGCGCCAACCCGTATTCGCCGCGGGTGGAGCTGACAGCCGATGTGGATGCCGATGGTGTAGCCGATGCGATGATGGGCGACAACATTGCCGCCAGCGGGCAGCCGGTCACTTTTCGCGTTGAATTGCTAGGCGCTGGGGCAGCCCTTTTGCCATATCGTGTGGATGTGATCCGCGATGGCGCTGCACTGACCTCATTGACGATTGCACCGGGCCACAGCGCGGTGACCTTCAGCGACACGCCCGGGCCGGATCAGCGGCACTTCTACCGCGTGGAAGTTCAAGGGGCGCCCGCGCTGTATCCGGAGGTGCCGGGATCACTTGCCGTGGGTGGCCTCATGGTGGCGCTGTCCAATCCCATTTTCTTCAATTTTCCTGTCGCGCAGGAGTAGATCGCCGCTCATCGGTTCCGGCGTATCAGGCGAGCGGTACCTATTCGCGTTGCCAAAAAGATGGCCGGATTCTTGCTGGCGTAAACTCCGAAGTGAAGTCAGGCGTCAATGCAGGATGCCGAGCCGCAAAAAACCGAAGAATTGGGGAACTCAAACATGGTTGTTGAATACCTTGGCGCATGGCGTCGCTTGAGCTGTGCGCTGCTGTTGGGCTGTGCCAGCCTGGCCCATGCTGAAACACTGAGCTGGAAATCCGGGCCGGGTGAGGTGGCTTATGCGGACCGCGCGGTGGGCGATGACTACATCGTGCTGCATCAGGCGCCGGCCTTGGCCAGCTATCGGGGTGGTCTGGCCGGTTTGGCGCCGACCGCTGCCGCGGTGCTTGGCGCCTTGCGGCTGGATGCTCAGTCCGATGCGGCGCTGGCGTATCTCGATTTTCTCGAGCTTGAGCAGACGGCCTTGATCAAACTGGCCGAAGCCGCGCTCGGGCGCACGCTCAACGTCACCCATCGCATGCAACACGCGCTCAATGCCCTGGTGATCAAGATGACCCCGGAGGAAGCGCTCAAGGTTGCTGGATTGCCCGGGGTGGCGCGCGTTGAAGCGCCCATTGCCTTCAAACTGCACAGCGACAACGGCCCGGCCTGGATACATGCCGACGCCCTGCATGATGGGTCTGGCACCTACGACGGTGTGGGCAGTATGGGCGAGGGCGTGGTGATCGGCGTCATCGACACCGGGGTCAATTACAACCATCCGTCATTTGCCGCGGTTGGGCCGGTGGATGGCTATGTGCACACCAACCCGCGGGTTGATCCGCTGCTCGGCCTGCCGCGTTACTACGGTCTGTGTGCCCCGGCCATTGGCTTGCCGTTCTGCAACGACAAGCTGATCGGGGTGTGGGACTTCACCGGGACTACGCCGATCGATGACAATGGTCACGGCAGTCATACCGCGTCCACCGCTGGCGGCAATATTGTTGATGCGACTTTGCAGGCCCCGACGGCCACGCTGGAGCGCCGTATTGGTGGTGTCGCGCCGCACGCCAATCTGATCACCTACAAGGGCTGCCTGACCACGCCTTTGCTGGGAACCTGCCTGTCGCCGGCCACGGCGCTGGCGACCAACCAGGCAGTGATTGACGGTGTGGATGTGCTCAATTTTTCCATCGGCGGCACCTCCAGTGACCCGTGGTCGGATATCAACGGGCGGGCATTTCTGGCCGCCACCGAGGCCGGCATTTTTGTTGCCACCTCAGCGGGCAACGATGGGCCAGCGCCGGAAACGCTGGGCTCTCCGGCCGATGCGCCGTGGCTGCTCAGTGTTGCTGCGTCGACTCATGACCGGGCGCTGAACAATGCGCTGATCGATCTGCATGGCGGGGCAACAACTCCGCCCGGTGACATTGCCGGGCGCAGCCTGACCAGTGCTTTGCCGCAGGCCGAAATCGTGTATGCCGGTGATGTCGGTGATCCGCTGTGTCAGACGCCGTTTGAGGCAGGCACCTTCGACGGCAAGATCGTGGTCTGCGACCGCGGGGTCAATGGTCGTGTGGAGAAGGGCGACAACGTGGTGGCCGGTGGCGCCATCGGCTTTGTGCTGGCCAACGATGAAGCCAACGGGGCGAGCCTGAATGGCGATGGTTATGCCGTGCCGGGCGTGCACATCACCTACAAGGATGGCGTGGCCTTGAAAGCCTGGCTGGCCGACGGTGGTCCGGCACATTACGCCGCCATTGCCGGTACCACACCCACAGCAAGCCGGGTCGATGGTGATGTCATGGCCGGCTTCAGCTCACGTGGTCCCAATCCGGCGGTTCCCGGGCTGGTCAAGCCAGATATCACCGCGCCGGGTGTCGACATCATTGCCGCGGTGCAGACCGGGTTGATTGATCTTGGCCTGGCCGAGGGCGAGCCGGAGTTTGGCGTGCTGAGCGGCACCTCGATGTCCAGTCCGCATGCGGCCGGGGCGGCCGCGCTGATCCGCGCCCTGCACCCCGACTGGACGCCCGATCAGGTCAAGTCGGCTTTGATGACCACCGCTTACGTGGTGCGCGGCAAGAATGGCAGCGATGGTCTGGTCAAAGATGACCGTGAAACACCGGCTGATGCGCTGGATCTGGGGGCGGGGCGGATCGATCTGGCCCAGGCTGCCCGCGCCGGTTTGTTGCTGGATGAAAGCGCCGACAATTACCGCGCCGCGGACCCGGCCGCCGGGGGCGATCCGACCACACTGAACTTGCCCAGTCTGGGCCATGCAGCGTGTCAGGACAGCTGCAGCTGGACACGCACCCTGCACGCCACGGTGGATGCATCGTGGCGCGTTTCGGTGGTGTCTGCTGACGGTTTGCCTGTTGCGGTGACACCGGCCGCGTTTACGCTGGCCGCGGGCGATGACATCGTGCTGAGCCTG
>JASBUL010000075.1 GCA_030147945.1 Oceanococcus sp.
GTGCGGTTTCGGCATAGCTGTCGAGCCAATTGCCAATATCGGTCATTGGCATATCGCGGGCAGCCAAGCGGCGTGAGTTACGAACTGTCTCAGAGAGAGGGGCTCGCCAGAACTCCGTCATGCTGTAATTCCTCGGCGGTCAGCAAAAAGATGTTCAGCGAAGCCGGGCGCAATGTCCGACGACTCAATTAGAGCCACAAGCACAGCCCTTTGCTCCAATGCCGGCAGCCGGGATAGCTTATTCACCCATCGGCGGGATTTTCGACGAATTCGCTCGCGTTCACGAAAGTTGCCGCCGATCGCTGCGTAGTCATGGAGGTCGGGTGAGAACTCGAAGTTCGCCCAAACCCGTTCCCGGCGCGGGCCAGCGTGGCTGATATTTTCAAGTTCCGTCGTCTCCCATCCTCGAAGTGCATGATCATAGAGGTCCGAGGCGTAACCGGAGATCATTACTTGGCAATTCAGCTTCAGAAGAACATCTAGGAGTCTGTAATGATCATCGTTGGAATATTCGTGGCGGTAGTAGCGCCGGTTCTTTTTGGTAGCTGCGAGATAGGGTGGATCGGCATAGACCAGCTCGCTACCCTTGAATGCGTAGCCTGCAAGAAACGCTAGCGCATCGGTGTTGTGCAGCGTGAGGCCTGGCACCTTCCAAGCCGTGGCGGCTTGGATGGCCCGAGGGTCGATATCGACGCCGATGTTGGTGCGAGCGGGTCTCTTGTTGCGCATGACGGCGCCACCGCCGAGGTGTGTTTCGATGTAAGTGTCGTGCGGCGGCATCAGGGACACAATGTCCTTCCAGAGCCGCCCTTTTCCGCCCGCATATCTCATGCACGCAATCATCGCCATTTTCGACGATGCAGTCAAGTGCGACTAAGCGAGAATCGGATCAGTGGTACATTAGTGATGGTCTGAGTTGGGAAAGCGGCAGCTCCTCCTCGTCAACACCAGCGCTAGATGCGGGGGTTGAGGCGCCCCACGAGCCTTCACAGTTCGACTTGCCACCCATCCGTCAAGCCTCTACGACGAAGTTGCAGGGCGCGTCGTTGACTTCGGCCACGCGTTTTGCAGGCACCAGCGCCGAATCCAGTAGCGACCAGCTTTCTTCAGTGCCCGTTCCTCAGCATGTGCCTCTGCACGGTTGCTGAACCTTTGGGCTGCGACGATGCAGACCGGCCTGTTGATGCGCGTGAAAACTGAGCCCTGGCCAGCCAGATGCTTGCGGTATCGCGATTCCACATCCAGCGCCATGCCGGTATAGGTGCGGCCATCGCGGCAAAGCAAAACGTAGACCCACCAGGGGCGTGCGTCACTCGTCATCTTCTTCGAGAAACGCCCGCCGCAACTCGTCCGCTTCCTCGATGGCGGTCGGTGCATTCACGCTTTCGCCGGTCATCTTGATGGCTTGGTGGATGGTCGGCGCGCTGACACCGAGCACGTCCCGAAGGACCACAGTGCCCATTGTCTTCTGACCGCCGCGATACATGTTGACGACTGCTGTTCGGCGCAGCAGATTCCCGGACACGCCTGCCGCATTCACGATGCGCTGGCAGGCGACCGAGTTCCCGAAGTGCCCACGGGTACGGCCTGGAAACACATACTCCGTTTCCTTGAGGCCGAGCTTTCGGGTGTGGGCGTCCGCCAGGACCAGGCACTCATCGAGTGCGGCGGACACCTCGGGCTCAACGGCGATAGGCTCCTGATCCAACCTTGCGATCACCCACAGGCCAGTTGTCTCGTCGCGATGCAGGTCTTCACGCTTGAGCTGAATGCTGTCCTCGGTTCGCTGCGCGTAGAGCAAGGCCAGCAGCGCAAGTGCGCGACCCTGCGGCTCCGGATGCTTGCAGACCCGGGCGTAGGTTTCCTGCGACTCTTTGAGCCTCAAGACCGGGAACTCGTCACGATGCTTGCCGCGCCCGCGTCGGTTGAAGGCTATGGCCGGAACGAATCTGTGCGTCTTGCGAACCCAGTCGTAGAAGCGCGAGATCTGATACGAGGCACTGGGATGCAGCGATTTCTCGGTGATGTATTCATCGAGCACGCTGCGGCCAGCATGCTGGAGAGTTTCGTGCCCTTCCCGGAATATCCACTCTAGGTAATTCGCCAGCTTGTAGGTGCGCTGGTGCAGCGTGGTCAGCTTGACGGGGTTAGCGCTGCCATACAAGCCATTCTCGAACCCAAAGGCCATCAAGTCGTAGTGGTGGTCCACATACCCGGCCAGCAGGTCGGCCAGGTGGTCGTTAGCGTTGGTGCGCACGCGGTCCACGCATTTGTCGATCGGCGCTACGCTTTGTAGAGAACGAAGCCGCAGGTCGTCGTTCTTCCAGTACGGAAAGGTCGCCAAAGCGCCGTTGATGACGTTCGCTGAATACACTTTCAGCTTGTCGCGGTACCACTGGATCGGCGGCTCACCGGAGCCCACCTCACGGATGTAGGCGAGAACAACCTCAGCACGTTTTTCCGCACTGGCACGCTGGCCCTTGCCCCACCGTTTCGATGTTTCCGACATCGCCACGAGGGCAGCTCGGACATCCGGGCTATCGGATTTGACCTTGAGCCAGCAGTTGTCAGGAAGTTTCTCGCCTATGTCGGCCGTCTGCGTCTGGCAGGTGAAGGCGCGCTGATACATGCATTCCTGATGCCGGGCACGGATCACCGCATCGCAGGCCGCGCAGGGCTTGCGGATTCGGGATTTCGAGTAACCGGCGGGAGGCGCCATGGCCTACTTCTTGCCTCCGGTTGGCAGCACAGCGATCTTCGTGCCGAGCATGGCAAGGTCACGCTTTTGCTTGGCCGTTTTTCTCGCCTTTTTGACCTTCTCGGTTTCGGCAGATTCCTGGATGGGTTCTGGCTTCAACTCAGCTTTGTTGACCAACTGCGCCGTATCGGTCTCGTCATCGACCTCGACTTCGACGAGATCAAAAAGCTCTGCCGGGTCGGCTTTCAGAGCGCGGACAACGTAGGCCAGCAGATCCATCCGCATAGGCGAGTAGTAGGGCTTCATCTGCCGATAGAAATGCGACGAGGAAACATCGCACCCCATCTGCTTTACTCTGTCGTAGAGCTGTTTGACCGTCATGTCGCGCTCAGCGAGCAACATGTTGATTCGGAAGCGCAGACGCACTTCCGTATTGGTGTCAGCGCCCATCGGGCTTCTCCTGTTTCTGGTCTTGCGAGTTCATGGCTACGGGTGGGGGCTCATTCAGCGACCGCAAGTAATAGGCCAGTGTGGTCTCCGGCGGCTGGTATCCAATCATTCGTGCCAAATGTTGATGCAGGGCCAATTTTCCCGATACCCGGCGTTCGTTCAAATCACCGCGCGTCATTCGGCATTTCCTCCATGGGTCTTGTAGATGTTTTTTACGTAATTCGAGAGCGCGTCGCCAGCGAGCGAGGCTTTCTTGTCGTAGTAGCCTTCAGTCGTGCTGGAATGCGAATGTCCGCCAACACGGGAGGCGGTGCTCAATCCCACCTTGTCAGTCAGGCGCGTCAGGCAGCCGTTGCGCAGTCTGTGGGGCGAAAATCGCTTCTTGACACCAGCTTCCTGGAATCGCTTTTCGATGATCCGTTGAATGCTGGTCTTCGACAGCCGCTTGCCCTCGTTCGAGAAGAACAGGGCGTCGCGATCTTCGTCCGGGGTCTTTGGGTTGTTTGTCCAATGCGGTCGAACATTGTCGATGTACTGGCTCAGTACCGGGTAGATCCACGGCGTCAGGATCGGTAGGTGCCGATCTTTGTCGCCTTTTCCGACGATGTGCCAGA
Source organism: Oceanococcus sp. (assembly GCA_030147945.1). Classification (GTDB taxonomy): domain Bacteria; phylum Pseudomonadota; class Gammaproteobacteria; order Nevskiales; family Oceanococcaceae; genus Oceanococcus. Next base: position 3,763 of record JASBUL010000075.1, read on the forward strand.
TGCCAAGGTCGCCGTATTCGGGGCATTCCGGATCGAAGTCGAAGTCCGTCACATCAGCGCCGCGCAGTTCCGAAAGACGTGCGCCGTAGGCATCGAAGGTGGCGATGATCGCGCGATCACGGAACAGGATGTAGGGCGTCTGTCGGCCCGTCTCAATGGCCTCGACGATCTCCGACTCCAGATAGTCGAAGACCTTCTGCATGTCGTTCGGAGTCGGGTTGACCAGTTTCTTTTTCTTCTTGCCGAAGCCCTTCACAAGCGCCCGGCTCTTGGCGTCCGTGATCTGCTGGAAGGTGCAGCCCGGATGTCGAGCCTCCACCTTGTTGGCCACGTCACGATCCGAAAGGATCGCATCGCACATGTTTTTGATGTAGTGGTGCCGCGCGCGAATCGTTGACGGCGCCAACCCGCGCGCTCGCATGTCCGTTAGATACTCGTAGAGCATCGGCGCGGTCCAGCGCCAGGGTGGAGTCTTGGTGTGACTGAGGAAGTCGCAGATTGCCGTGATGGCTTGTTTGCCGCTCTCAATCTTGTTGTTGTCGCGACCGACCTTGTAGAAGAAGAACAGCTCCAGGAGCAGAACTACGTCCTTGCCATTCTTGCCGCCACCGAAGAGGTCGTAGCCACGACGCAGATACGTTTCAATGCACGCGGTCGAGCGGCGGGTTCCAACCCTCTCCTCTCGTTGGAGTGGGTGTTTAAGCCCCACTCTTGGATCGCGCATTACGGTAGTCATGACCGCATTATAGGATTCATTCCCATATTATGCAAGTCCGACTGCATCAGGCGAGAATTTTCTCGCCAGAATCCGAAGCAGAATGTCTGATCTGAAGCATGGTCGCAACCCCTTGTTGGTAGGTGCTTACGTCAGACCATGGCCAGATATTCCCGTATCGTGAGAATTTCTGTTGTCTTACACAGGAAAAGTGGGGTTAAGCGGGGTTAAAAAAAAAGCCCCGCCGAAGCGGGGCTTGGTATCGCGCGGGTTCGCGCTTATTCGAACACGAAGCTGTCGTTGTCCAGCGCCATCAGCGTGCGCGGGCCGTTGGTCAGGGCTTCGGCATGCGCCATCTGGCGCGGCAGGATGCGGTCCAGATAGAACTCGGCGGTGCGAATCTTGGCCTTGTAGAACTCCGGCGTTTCGTTACCGCCATGCTCCAGCTTGTCGTAGGCCACGGCGACCATCTGGGCCCAGAAGTAGCCCATGGTCACGTAACCCGAGAACATCATGAAGTCGTAGGCGGCGGCGCCGACGGCATCGCGGTCGGTGCGCGCAGCCATCAGGATACGACCGGTGATGTAGTTCCACTTGACCGCCAGCTGCGACAGCTCGGTGACGTAGCGACGCAGCACACGGCGCTTGCGCGAGCCGGTGATCGGGTTGTGATGGCCACAGAAACGCAGGATTTCGCCGGTGTATTCCGGCACAGCTTTGCCGCGGGACAGAATGATGACCTTGCGACCCAGCAGGTCCAGCGCCTGGATGCCGGTGGTGCCTTCGTACAGGGTGGAGATGCGCGCATCACGCACGATCTGCTCCATGCCCCACTCACGGATGTAGCCGTGACCACCAAAGACCTGCATGCCGTGGTTGGCCGATTCCAAGCCCAGCTCGGTCAGGAAACCCTTGAGGATCGGGGTCAAGAAGCCCAGCTTGTCGTCGAACTGCTTGTAGTCTTCGGGATCGCCGCTGGCCATCAGGTCGGCGAACTTGGCCGCGTGATACAGCATGGCGCGGCCGCCTTCGGTGATGGCCTTCTGGGTCAGCAGCATGCGCCGCACGTCGGCATGGTAGATCAGCGCATCAGCGGGTTTATCGGGCTCTTTCTTGCCCGACAGCGAACGCATGGAACGACGTTCCTTGGCGTAGCGCAGCGCGCCCTGGAAGCTCAGCTCGGAATGCGCCACACCCTGGATCGCGGTACCGATACGGGCGGTGTTCATGAACGTGAACATGCATTCCATGCCCTTGTTCTCCGGCCCGAGCATGACCGCTTCGGAGCCGTCGAAGTTCATCACGCAGGTGGCCGAGGCCTTGATGCCCATCTTCTTTTCGAGCGAGCCGCAGGTCACGTTGTTGGACTCACCCACGCTGCCGTCGGCGTTGATCTTCATCTTCGGCACGATGAACAGCGAAATGCCGCGGGTGCCTTCCGGCGCACCGGGCAGACGCGCCAACACCACGTGAATGATGTTGTCGGTCATGTCGTGATCACCGGAGGAGATGAAAATCTTGGTGCCGGTGATTTTGAAGGTGCCGTCGCCGTTGGGCTCGGCCTTGGTCTTGACCTGGCCGAGGTCGGTGCCGCACTGCGGTTCGGTCAGACACATGGTGCCCATCCATTCGCCCGAGACCAGCGGGTTCAGATATTTCTGCTTCTGCTCGTCGGTGCCGTGGATGAAGATGGTGTTCATCGCACCGATCGACAGCCCCGGGTACATCGACCACGACCAGTTGGCGGTGGCCATGATCTCGTGCTTGATCAGGCCCAGCGACATGGGCAGACCCTGGCCACCGTACTCGGTCGGATGGCTCAGCGACGGCCAGCCGGAATCCCGGTAGGTGTCATAGGCTTCCTTGAAGCCTTTGGGCGTGGTGACCTTGCCGTCTTCGAGCTTGCAGCCCTCTTCGTCACCGGATTGGTTGATCGGTGCGATTTCGCTTTCGGCAAAGCGCGCGGATTCTTCCAGAATCGCGTCGACCACGTCCGGCGTGGCTTCTTCGCCGTTGGGCAGGGTGGCGTAGTGGCTGTCGTAGTCAAAGACTTCGTGCAGCAGGAATTTCATGTCGCGCAATGGCGTTTTGAATTCAGGCATTCCAATTCTCCTGGTCAGGGCGCTGGGGGTTCGCGCCTGGAATCTTTTTGAGCGTCACGCTCAGGTTCAAACAATAGGGCCGAATACACTAGCACCATTCAATACTCCACCGTATGGTCGTTTGGATGCGCGGCCTGTGGCTTGCGTGTACAAGTGTTTTCTAATGGTTTGTTTTTCCAGTCATTTCCGTCATTTGCAGAACACTTGTATAGGCGTCGCAAATCTGACCAGAAGTCTGGTCGGATGATGCTGCACTGCGCAAAAACGGCTCTGAACGGGGTCGCTGACCGGGTCAGCCTGCGGGTCGATCAGCGCGCGGCGGGCGTGCTCAAGAACCAGGCCAGCATGGCCACCAGCGCGAGTACCGCCAGCGCCAGCCACAGCCAGTTGCGGCCTCGGGCCGGGGCTGGCCTGCGGTCCTGCTCATCCATCCAGTCAATCAGAATGCGCCGATTGCGCTGGTTGGCCTGCCACATCACGTCAAAGGCGTCGCCAAGCACGGGCACAATGCCGATAACCCCTTCGATGATCAGGTTGGACAGCATCTTGAGCTGCAGCGGCAGGGGCGCACGCGCGCCGCGTGCCTGCCAGATCATCCACAGGCCCAGGGCCACGCCGAACACGTCGCCGATGCCCGGAATCAGGCCAATCAGGGCGTCCACGCCGAAGCGGATGCGTGTGCCGGGTATGCGAAAAGCGCTGTCCAGCAGGGTGGCCAGTGTGCCGATGCGTTGACGCACGGCCTCACGGCGGGCTTGGGCTTCAGGCAAAGTTGCAGGGTCCATTCCGTTAAACTACACCGATTGCACCCCCTTGGGTGCGCCGGACAAGAGCGGGCCCCAGGCAGGCCGCCGCCGGACATTTCAGTACGGCTTTGGGAAGACCTATGCTGGGCAAAATCATCTGGTTCCTCACCTGGTGGCTGCGCAAGCCGCTGCTGGCCATGGTGCGAGCAACCATTTCACCGACCCGATTGCACGAAACCCTGGCTTTGGACCCGGATATACCGGTGTGCTACGTGCTGGCCTATCGCAGCTATGTGGACCGCTGGGTGCTGGAGCATTTTGTTGCGCGCGAAGGCCTGGTGCCGGTGCGCAAGAGCCGCAACAAACTGCCCGACAAGGGCAAGGCGGTGTGTCTGTATCTGCCGGTCCTGCTCGACAAGAAAGGCCAGTTGCGTGAGCTGCACCGTCAGGCCTGCGAACAGCAGGACTTTGATCTGCAGCTGGTGCCGGTGTCCTTGTTCTGGGGGCGTGATCCGGGCAAGGAAACCTCGCTGTTTCGCATCCTGTTCTCGGATGCGGAAAATCCGGGCTATCTGCGCAAATTTCTGATCATCCTGGCCAACGGCCGCAACATCGTGATGAATTTCGGCAAGCCGGTGCGCTTTCGCGAATTCATTGGCGAGGCCCAGGATTATGACCGCATTACCCAGAAGCTGGTCCGCGTTTTTCGCTTTCACTTCCGGCGTCAGCGCAACGCCACGCTGGGACCCGCGCTGTATACCCGCAACCAGGTGACCCAGGCCGTGCTGGCCAATCCGGGCGTGCGCGCCGTGATCAGCGAAGAGGCCGGGCGCACCGGCGAGCGTCCGGCGGTGCTGCGCGACAAGGTGCGGCGTTATGTCGACGAAATCGCGGCGGTGTATTCCACCACCACGCTGAGGGTGTTGTATGTGCTGCTGACCTGGGTCTGGAACCGGGTCTACAACGGGGTGGAGATTCATCGCATCGAGCGCGCCCGGGATGCCGCGGCTCAGGGCGGTGTCATCTATATGCCCTCGCACCGCAGCCACATGGATTATCTGCTGCTGTCCTACGTGCTGTACGTCGAAGGCCTGGTACCGCCGCATATTGCCGCCGGGATCAATCTCAATTTCTGGCCGGTGGGCTCGATTCTGCGTCGTGGCGGGGCGTTTTTCCTGCGCCGCAGTTTCGGCGGCAACAAGCTCTACACCGCGTCCTTTCGTGCCTATCTGGATTTCCTCATTTCACGCAGCTTCCCGATGAGTTTCTATCCGGAAGGCGGGCGCAGCCGCACCGGCCGATTGCTCAAGCCCAAGACCGGCATGATGGCCATGGTGACGGAGAGCTATCTGCGTGGCAGCGACAAGCCGGTGACGGTGATTCCGGTCTACATCGGCTACGACAAGGTCGCCGAGGTCAACAGCTATTTCAAGGAATTGCGCGGCAGCAAGGTCAAGAAGGAATCGGTGTGGGAATTCCTCAAGGTCCGCAAAGTGCTCAGCCGCAACTACGGCAAAGCCTATCTGTCCTTCGGTCAGCCGCTGGAACTGGGCAACTACATCCGTGAGCATCAACCCCAGTGGCTGGATGATGCGCCGTACAAGGCCGGCCAGCAGCCGGAGGGCCTGGCCCCGTTTGTCGAGCAGATGAGTCTGCGCGTGATGACCCGTATCAACGGCGCCGTGGTGCTGAGTTCATCGGGCCTCAGCGCCATGACCCTGCTGGCCACACCGCAACGTGCCATCGCCGCAGACGAAATGGTCGAGCAGATCGACAGCTGGCTGGCTTTGCAGCGTGCCGCGCCATATGGCCCCAATATCGTGTTGCCGACCCTCTCGGCGGAGGAGCTGGTGGCCGAAGCCGAACCGGTGGTGCCGCTGACCCGGGTGACGCATCCGTGGGGTGATCTGCTGGTCGCGGAAGCCCGCGATGCGGTGCTCATGACCTACACCCGCAACAGCGTGCAGCATGCCTTCGCCCTGCCCTCGTTGCTGGCCAGCTTCTTCCGCTTCCGGCCCGGGGTCGAGCGTGATGATTTGATGGCCGCAGCCATGGATCTGTACCCGTTCCTGCGCACCGAGCTGCATCTGCGTTGGCCGCTGGAAAACGTGGAAGCTCAGATCGGCGCGCTGATCGATGCCATGCTCAAGCTCGGGCTGCTGCATGAGGATGCGCGCTACGGCTTGGTCGCACCGCCGGTCAGCACCCGTGAATTCGCCACCCTGGCGCGGCTCGGCAATATTCTGCGGGAAACGCTGGAACGCTATGCCCTCAATGCCTTGCTGCTGCAGGCGCGCATGAGCGAGGGGCATATTCACCGCCTGGCCTTTGAAAAGGAATCGCAACTGATGGCCGAACGGCTGGCCATTGTCAGCGGGCGTGACGCGCCGGAGTTTTTCGACAAGGCGCTGTTCCGCGGCTTTGTCGACACCCTCAAGCAGAAAGGCTGGCTCACCCCGGTGGCGGCTGATGACCTGGAAAAGGGCGACGAGCGTCTGGCCATCGACGCGCGCGTCGGGCAACTGGCGGATCGTTCCCTGGGCATGCTCGGAACGGACATCGGACAGGCCATTTTGCAGTTGGTTCATCGTCCGCGCAGCGTGGGCTCACGCAGCGAAAACTGAGCTCTTCATAACCTTGCGTTTGCGCCTTGCGAGGGATAAGGTGCAGCGCCTTGTCATTTCACAAAAGCGAGACAACCCGATGACTTTCAAGCCTCTGGCAGGAACCCTGGCGCTGGGTGGCGTGCTGCTGATCAGCGCGTGCCAGCAGAACGGCGCGGCGCCGGCTGGATCGGCGGGTGAAGCCGCCCTCGACACCGATGCGCAGAAATTCAGCTACTCGGCCGGATACGAGATCGGTACGCGTCTGGGCCAGATGGGCGAAGTGGACGTGGATCTGGGCGCGCTGACCGCCGGTCTGTCCGATGCCTACAACGAAAAGGATGCCCGCCTGAGCGATCAGGACATGGCCGAGGTCAAGCAAAAGGTCTACAAGCAGGCGGCCGAGAAGCGCAACGCCGAGCGGGCCGAGCAGGCCAATGCCAATCTGAGCGAAGGTCAGGCCTTCCTCGAGCAGAATGCAGCCAAGGACGGTGTTGAAACCACGGAATCCGGCTTGCAGTACCAGATTGTCGAGCAGGGTGAAGGCGATGCGCCGGCGGCTACCGACACCGTGGTCGTGCATTACACCGGCACCCTGCTTGACGGCACCGAGTTCGACAGCTCGCACAAGCGCGGCCAGCCGGCGACCTTCAAGCTCAATGGCGTGATCAAGGGCTGGACCGAAGGTCTGCAGAAGATCAAGCCGGGCGGCAAAGCCAAGCTCTTCATTCCGCCGGATCTGGCTTATGGCGAGCGTGGCGCGGGCGCGATGATCGGCCCTAACCAGACCCTGATCTTCGATGTGGAACTGATCGAAGTGAAGAAAACCGAGGGGTGATCCTCGGGGGTAACCCAAGAAAGAAAAAAGCCGGTCTCGACCGGCTTTTTTATTGTCCGCAGATTGTCCTGATCAGGCGATTTTGACCAGATAGCGGCCGTGCACCTGTGCATCCATGAGCTTGCGGCAGGCCGCCGGAACGTCTTGCAGGCCGATGGTCTGGTGCACGAAACGCTCCGGATCAGCCAGGCGCCAGTCACCGAAGATGCGCCCCCAGGTGCCCTGGCGCAAAGGCGTGGGGATGTCGACCGAGTGAATGCCCAGCAGGTTGATCCCGCGCAGCAGGAACGGCGCCACTGTGGTGTTGAGCTTCATCGATTGGGCCAGGCCGATACTGGCGATGTTGCCGTGCGGCCGGGTTGTCGCGATCAGCCAGGCCAGCATGTCGCCGCCCAGATTGTCGATCGCACCGCCCCAGCGGGGCTTCATCAGCGCGCCTTCCGGTTTGCCGCAATCGCCTGCATCCACGACTTCGGCCGCGCCCAGGCTGGTCAGATACTCGGCCTGATCAAGTTTGCGGGTGATGGCCGCGGGGGCGAAACCGGCATTGGCCAGCAACGCAATGGCAATCGAACCGACACCGCCCGTCGCGCCGGTGACCGCGATCGGTCCCAGATCCGGGCTCTGCTCATTGCGCAGCAGCTTGACCATGGCCAGCGCGGCGGTGAATCCTGCGGTGCCGTAGATCATCGCTTCACGGGTGGAAAAGCCATCGGGCAGCGCGACTAGCGATTCGCCGTCAACCTGAGCCATCTCGGCCAGGCCGCCGTCGTACAGCTCGCCCAGGTTGGCGCCGCAGGCCAGCACTTTGTCACCCGGCGCGTAGCGCTCATCGCGTGATTCGGTGACCACGCCGGCCAGGTCAATCCCCGCCGTGCAGGGCAGCGTGCGCATGATCGGGCTGCTGGCCGTCACGCCGAGGGCATCCTTGAAGTTGAGGCAGGAATACTCGACCTGGATGCTGACCTGTCCGGCTTCCAGTGGTTTGAGCTCGAGCGTTTCGAAGCGGGCCTCGGCGCCTTTTTCCATGACGCGCAGTGCGGTGTAACTCACGTTCAATCTCCTCGGTACGTGCACAGCCTGTGGGGAGACAGACTCTACCGGCGCAGCGCCGCTACACCAAGAGGTCGAGGGCGATCGTGGCCACGCAGCAGGTCGCGACCACCTGCCAGGCCGGTGCCCGCCATGCGCCCAGCATCACGAAGCCGCCGGCTGCAACGACCAGATCCTGTGGGCGCCCGATTGCGCTGGTCCAGATCGGGTCGTACAGCGTGGCGGCGAGAATGCCGACAACAGCGGCGTTGGCCCCGGCCATCAGCGGTATGGCCCGCGGATGCGCGCGCAGCGCGTTCCAAAATGGCAGCGTACCCAGCAGGATCAGCACCCCCGGAAGGAAAATGGCGCACAAGGCCAGGGCCGCACCGCCGAGTCCGCCCAGCTGGCTGTCGACTGCGCCCAGGTAGGCCGAGAATGTGAACAGCGGGCCGGGAATGGCCTGTGCTGCGCCATAGCCGCTGACAAAGGTGCTGGCATCGACCCAGCCTTGACCCACCACGCTGGATTCCAGCAGTGGCAGAACCACATGGCCGCCGCCAAAAACCAGGGCGCCGGCGCGATAAAAGGCTTCGAACAACTGCACGGCATGTTGCGGATAGACCTGGGCCAGCACCGGCAAGCTTGCCAGCAACGCGGCAAACAGCCCCAGGCACACCAGGCCGGCGCGGTGTGACAGTGCGCCGGGCGCGTCGCCGCTGATTTCGCGCTGCAGCCCCTTGCAGCACCACAAGCCCAGGCCGGCTCCGAGCGTAATCGCAGCGATTTGCGCGGCTGTGGATGGGGCCAGCGACACCATGGTCAGGGCCAGCAAAGCGATGCCGGCGCGCGCGCGATCCGGACACAGCGTGGTCGCCATGCCGCTGACCGCATGTGCGACCACCGCCACGGCGGTCAGTTTGAGGCCGTGAATAAGGCTTTGCCCGAGCGGGCCGGCGAAGGCATCGGTGGCGCTGGCGAATGCGACCAGCAGTGCTGCCGAGGGCAGCGTGAACGCCAGCCAGGCGAGCAGGCCGCCAGCCAGCCCTGCCCGCGTCATGCCCAGGGCAAAACCAACCTGGCTACTGGCCGGCCCCGGAAGGAACTGGCACAAGGCGACCAGCTCGGCGTATTGCGCTTCGCTCAGCCAGCCGCGCCGCTGGACAAATTCGCGGCGGAAGTAGCCGAGGTGGGCGACCGGCCCGCCAAAGGAGGTCAGCCCGAGCATGAGGAAGGCGCGCAGAACGTCGCGCAAGGCGTGCAGCTTATTCATGAACGGCGGAGCATTGAACGCGGGGCGTCAGTCAGCCTACGCCGCGTGCATGACCATCTGTTGAAGCTGCTCGGTCCAGCGGTCTCTGGGCTGGGCGGCCAGCGCGCGCAGTCGTTCAACACGTTGCGCAATGATCTCGATGGTCGTGGCGAAGGCCTCGCCGGTGCGCGGATCGTCTGCAGCGCCGCGCGAGGGGTCTGCCAAGCCCCAATGCAGTTTGAGGGTCTGACCCAGCCACACCGGGCAGCTCTCGCCCGCGGCAGCGTCGCACAGGGTGATCACCACATCCGGCTTGAAGTCGGCCAGCGTGTCCCATGACTTGCTGTGCAGCCCATGCGTAGCGATGCCGGCCTGGGCCAGATACTTGAGGGTCAGCGGGTGCACTTCGCCGGCCGGCTGGCTGCCCGCACTGCGTGCCTCGATGACATCGCCAGCCTGTGCATTGGTGATCGCTTCCGACAGGATGCTGCGGCAGCGGTTATGGGTGCAAACGTAAAGAATTTTCATCATTGTGCCGTGCGTTTTTCGTACCACGGTTTGGTCGCATTGACGATGCGAACCACCGAAAGCATGACCGGAACCTCAATCAGCACGCCAACCACGGTGGCCAGAGCGGCGCCCGATTCGAAACCGAACAGCGCGATGGCCGCGGCGACCGCAAGCTCGAAGAAGTTGCTCGCCCCGATCAGGGCCGAGGGGGCGGCCACGCAATGAGCCTCGCCACTCCAGCGGTTAAGCAGATAGGCCAGGCCAGAGTTGAAATACACCTGAATCAGGATGGGTACGGCGAGCAGGGCAATGACCAGCGGTTGGCGTACGATCTGCTCGCCCTGAAAGCCGAACAACAGAACCAGCGTGGCCAGCAGCGCCATGATGGACAGTGGCTGCAGCCGTCCCAGCAGGCCTTGCAGTTGCGCCTCCCCGCCCGCGACCAGCACCTGCCTGCGGAGCAGCTGGGCCAGAATTACCGGCACAACAATGTACAAGCCCACCGACAGCAGCAGCGTGTCCCAGGGCACCGTGATCGAGGCCAGGCCGAGCAGCAGACCGACCAGCGGGGCAAAGGCGAACACCATGATCACGTCGTTCAATGCAACCTGGCTCAAGGTGAAGTGCGGTTCGCCGTCAGACAGATTGCTCCATACGAAGACCATCGCGGTGCAGGGTGCGGCGGCGAGCAGAATCAGCCCGGCGATGTAGGAATCAATGTGTTCGGCAGGCAGATAGTCGCGAAACAGGGTGGCGATGAAGAGCCAGCCGAGCAAGGCCATCGAGAATGGCTTGACGGCCCAGTTCACGAACAGGGTGACACCAATGCCTCGCCAGTACTGCTTGACCTGTCCGAGAGCGGCAAAATCAATTTTCACCAGCATCGGAATGATCATCAGCCAGATCAGCGCAGCCACCGGCAGGTTGACCTTGGCCAGTTCCAGTGCGCCTATCGTCTGAAAGGCGCCGGGTGCCATATGGCCAAGCGCGATGCCAGCGACAATGCAGGCCGCAACCCACAGCGTCAGATAGCGTTCGAAATAGGACATGTTGATGTTACTGATGTGGAGGGGGCGGTGCGCAGGCTGTGTGCACGGTGCAGGTGGGTTCGGTCTCGCCGCCGCAGCAATTTTCGGTCAGAAAGCTGAGCAAGGCGTTCATGGCGTTGAAGTCTGCGGCGTAGAAAATAAAGCGGCTTTCCTGGCGTGCCGTGATCAGGCCGGCATGTTTCAGTTCCTTGAGATGAAAGGACAGGGTCGCCTGCGCCGTGCCGAGCTTTTCGCTCAGCGCACCGGGGTTCAAGCCCTGCGGTCCGGCTTGCACCAGGCTGCGAAAGATACTCAGGCGCGTTTCCTGGGCGAGTGCGGCCAGTCGCAGGGTGGCGGTTGCGTGATCCATATTTCCATGATTATAGAAATATAAGCCAGGCGCAAGCCCGGGTGAGCTGCCTGAGCCACTTCGGGGCTTTGCCATACGCTAGCGTATGTGTCATGATGCGACGCACCAATACGAATCCGTATGGACAGTGAAAAACTCGCTTAACGCAGAAGATTGGGCGCAAGCCGCCCTCGACGCGATCGCCGAAGGTGGTATCGAAGCGGTCGCGGTGGAGCCGCTTGCGCGTAAGCTCGGCGTGACCAAAGGCAGTTTTTACTGGCACTTCCAGAACCGTGATGCCTTGCTGCAGGCCGCCCTCAAGGCCTGGGAAGCGCAGGAAACCACCGAGGTGGTGCGTCAGGTGGCGCATATCGATGACCCGCGCCAGCGCCTTCAGCAGGTATTCCGGGTGGCCAATTCGGGCTTGCGCAACGGGCGCCTGACCGGTGTTTTCGCAGCCGCCTCATCCGATCCGCGGGTTGGCCCCGTAGTAGAACGTGTGGCCAAGAAAAGACTCGAATTCTTACATGAGTGCTATGCGGCACTCGGATTTGCGCCGGAGGAGGCGCGGCGTTGGGCCATGTTTGCCTACGCCACTTTCATGGGCACGTTGCAGCTGCGCAGTGATGACCCCAATGCATTGCCGCGCGGTCGTGCCCTCAACGAGTACGTACGTCTGTGCATGGAAAGTCTGATTCCTGCCGACGTCGAAACGGTGCGGCGTAGCGCATAAACCGCTCGCTGCAACCCCGCAAAGGAGATTCCCATGATGACCCTTGTTGCAGTTTTGTCCGCCATCACCCTGTTCTGGGTCCTGGCATACCGTGGTTCCCGCCTGTGGCTGTGGACACTGGCTGCATTTGCCTATGTCGGTGCGCTTTATCAAACCGCTTTGATCGGCCCCACGGCGGCACTGTGGACGCTGGCGGTGCTGGCTCCGCTGGCGCTGCTGTTCAATCTGCGCGCCCTGCGCCGCAGTGTGATCACCAAGCCCCTCTTCAAAGCCTTCAAGGCTGTCCTGCCGGACATGACCGACACCGAGCGCGAAGCGCTGGAAGCCGGTGATGTGTGGTGGGAGGGTGAGATGTTCCGTGGCAAGCCCGACTGGGCCAAGCTGATGAACTTCAAGCGCACGACCCTGAGCGAGGAGGAACAAAGCTTCCTCGACAATGAAACCGAAACCCTGTGCGCCATGCTTGATGACTGGCAGGTCGGCCGTGACAAGGACCTGCCGCCGGAAGTCTGGTCCTACATGCGCGAGCACAAGTTCTTTGCCATGCTGATTTCCAAGGACTGGGGTGGTCTGGGCTTCTCCGCCTACGCCCAGTCCTGTGTGGTGACCAAGATCGCAACCCGCTCGCTGGTGGCCTCGGTCACCGTCATGGTGCCCAACTCGCTCGGCCCGGGTGAGCTGCTCATGCATTACGGCACGCGTCAGCAGAAACAGGACATGCTGCCCAAACTGGCCTCCGGTGAATGGCTGCCCTGCTTTGGTCTGACCGGCCCGGAAGCGGGTTCGGACGCCGGTGCCATCCCCGACACCGGGGTGGTGTGCATGGGCGAGTATCAGGGCGAGCAGGTGCTGGGCATGCGCCTGAACTTCTCCAAGCGCTATATCACGCTGGCGCCGGTTTCCGACGTGGTTGGTCTGGCGATCAAACTGTTCGACCCGGACGGCCTGCTCGGCGACAAATCCAAGCTTGAGTACGGCATTACCTGCGTGCTGCTGCCATCGGACTATCCGGGGGTGGAGATCGGGCGCCGCCACAACCCTTGCCACACGCCGTTCATGAACGGCCCGATCAACGGCAAGGATGTGTTCGTCCCCATTGATTTCATCATCGGTGGCCAGGCCAACGCTGGCAAGGGCTGGCGCATGCTGGTCGAATGCCTGTCCGCGGGCCGCGGCATCTCCTTGCCAGCGCTGGCCGCGGCGGCATCCAAGGCCGCGTACCGGGCCACCGGGGCATATGCCAACATTCGTCGTCAGTTCAAAACGCCGATTGGCAAGTTCGAAGGCGTGCAGGAGGCTTCGGCCCGTATCGCCGGCCTGACCTACAAGCTGGAGGCGACGCGTAGCGTCACCGCATCGGCGGTGGACCATTGTTCGCCCTCGGTGGTCACAGCGATTGCCAAGTACCACATGACCAGCATGATGCGTACGCTGCTGACCGATGCCATGGACATCCATGGTGGTCGTGGCGTGATGGCCGGGCCGAAGAACTATCTGCAGTCGGCCTACCAGGCCATACCCATCGCCATCACGGTGGAAGGCGCCAACATACTGACCCGCAATCTGATGATCTTCGGCCAGGGCGCGATCCGTTGCCATCCCTATGTGTTCCCGGAGATGGAGGCGGCGCGTGAGGATGACCTGCACGAGTTCGATCATCTGCTGTGGAGCCACATCGGCTTTTCCGTCAACCGGGGTGTGCGTGCACTGACCCTGGGTCTGACCGGCGGCCGTCTGGCGTCCAGTCCGGTGGATGGGCCGAGCCGGCGCTACTTCCAGCAGCTTGAACGCATGTCGGCAGCCCTGGCATTCACCTCGGATGTGACCATGGCCGTGCTCGGCGGCGAGCTCAAGCGCAAGGAACGCCTGTCGGCCCGACTGGGCGATGTGCTGTCACAGCTGTACATGGCCTCGGCAACGCTCAAGTACTTCCATGATGAAGGCGCTCAGGATGAGGACCTGCCTTACATGCAGTGGGTGCTGGACGATGCGCTGGCGGAGATTGACAAGGCGTTTGACGAGTTCTTCAGCAATTTCCCCAATCGCGCGGTCGCCGGCCTGTTGCGTTGGGTGGCCTTCCCGCTGGGACGCAGCCACAAGCCGGTGGCGGATGAGATTTCCGCGAAGATTGCCGAGCACATGCTCAGCCCCGGTGCACTGCGTGATCGTCTGACCAGCGAGCTGTATCTCAATCGCAGCGAGGATGATCCGATCGGCAGCCTGGAGCTGACGCTGGACAAGCTGCTCGAAATCGAGCCGCTGTACAACCGGTTCAGCAAAGCGGTGGCCAAGGACATCGGCCCGCTCAACTTCACCCTGGAGCAGCAACTCAAGGCCTGCGTGGACAAGCAGATCATCACCCCGCAGGAAGCCGAACAGATCGCCGAGTACGACCGTCTGCGGGTCGAGGCCATTCTGGTGGATGCCTTCGATCACGAACTGGAAGAGGTCAGCCGCTGGCAGGTGCTGGACGATGAGCAACGCAGCAAGGCGGCCTAACGGCACCCCATCAAAGGCCGTCGCCCACGGCGCTGGGCGATGGCCTTTGGCTTCAGGCCATGACGTAGGCGCGGGTCACGATCAGCACCAGCGGTGGCTGGGTGATCAAGGCCAGGGCGTCATAAAGACTCAAGGCATCGCGTTGATAGCGCGCGCTGAGTTCTCGCGCCACCAGGTGCAGCAGCATGTGGCTGGCAATCACCACGCCGATGAACAACATCAGCACGCCGCTGTGGTTCAGCTTCAGTGCCAGGCCATGGCTGGCTTCGAAGTGGTGGATGAAAATCCACGCCCCAATCAGGGTCTGTAGCGGCAGGATCAGCGCGCCGAAGCGTTCGGCCCGTGGCAACAGCGGCAGCAGGGCGCCGGCTATGAACAGCACATTGAGCAGCGCGTGCCAGTCCGGTCTGCTCAGGTGCGCAGCATCACCAATAGCGGCCAGCACTGTGGGCGCCAGCAAGGGCTGCGGAAACACGCAGTACAGGAACACAATCACCAGCAGGGTGCGTGCCGCCGGCAGATAAACGTGTTCGGCCAGGGTGTCGGCGACGCCATGCAGGTTGCGATGCACCCAGGACTCCACCGGAATCAGTGCGGTGGCACCCAGGGCGAGCAGAATCAGACCAAGCAACATGGCCCGAGTGTATCCTGAGTGTCATAGGCTTTGATTACAATGATCGGCTGAATCAATAACGAGGTGCATGTGAAAGTCACCGTATTTGGCACGGGCTATGTCGGCCTGGTATCCGGAACCTGTCTTGCCGAGATGGGCCATGAAGTGATCTGCGTGGACGTGGATCAGGGCAAGATTGATGGCCTGAATGCCGGGCGCATCCCGATTTACGAGCCAGGGCTTGAGCCCATGGTGGTGCGCAACCATCGGCTGGGGACTTTGCAGTTCACCACCGATGCCGAATCTGCGGTGCAGGCGGGCGAGGTGATTTTCATCGCTGTGGGCACCCCGCCGGACGAAGATGGCTCTGCCGATCTGCAGTACGTTCTGGCGGTCGCGCGCACCATCGGTCAGCACATGCAGTCGCACAAGACCGTGGTCGACAAATCCACCGTGCCGGTTGGCACCGCCGACAAAGTGCGAGCCGCTATCACCCAGGAGCTTGCCGCGCGCGACGCCCAAATCGGCTTTGATGTGGTCTCCAACCCTGAATTCCTCAAGGAAGGCGCGGCGATCGAGGACTTCATGAAGCCCGACCGCATCGTGGTCGGGGTGGATTCCAAGGCCGCCGGCGAGGTCATGCGCAATCTGTATGCGCCGTTTGCTCGCACCAAGGACAAACTGATCGTCATGGACATCCGCTCCGCCGAGTTGACCAAGTACGCGGCCAATGCCCTGCTTGCGACCAAGATCAGTTTCATGAATGAAATCGCCAACCTGGCCGAGCGCGTGGGTGCCGATGTGGAAGCCGTGCGCCGTGGCATCGGCTCGGATCCGCGTATCGGCTATCAGTTCATCTTTCCCGGCTGCGGATACGGTGGTTCCTGCTTTCCCAAGGATGTTCAGGCGCTGGAGCGCACCGCGCGGGCCAATGCGTACGAAGCGCGCATCCTGAGCGCCGTTGAGGCCACCAATGCTGCGCAGAAGAAAGTGCTGTTCAGCAAATTGTCAGGCCACTTCGGCGGTGATCTGGCGGGCAAGCGCATTGCGGTCTGGGGTTTGTCGTTCAAACCCAACACCGACGACATGCGCGAAGCGCCCAGTCGCACTCTGATGGAGGCTGTGTGGCAGGCCGGTGGCAGCGTGCAGGCGTTTGATCCGGAAGCGATGGAGGAAACCCGTCGCATTTATGGCCAGCGTGATGATCTGACCCTGTGCGACAGCGCTATCGAAGCCCTGACCGATGCCGATGCCTTGGTGATCTGCACCGAGTGGTCACAATTCCGCACCGCCAACTTCAAGCAGTTGAAGAGCCATCTCAAAGGCCGCGTGGTGGTGGATGGGCGCAATCTCTGGGTGCCCGAAGAACTCGCTCGCGAAGGGTTTTACTACTACGCCATCGGGCGGCCGGTGGTAGAGCCGGTCGCTGGCAGCTAACCGATTGCGCCGCCGATTATTGGCGGTGTCCTCCGCGTCGCGCCTTCACGGCGCGATGCCCTTGCAGACTTCCTCTTGGTGGGGCCCGGCTTGACGCGACATCCTGTCGCGGCAAGCCTCAATTCGCCGTCCTGGCGAATTGTCCCCAGTCGCTACAGTCTGCTGCGGCGCTCCTCCTTTATCCGCCAATAATCGGCGGCACAATCGGTCGAACCTCCGAGCCAAACAGTGGCCGGGGGCTGGGTTATGGGCTCATGGAGGTGCCACGCCGGCGCATCTGCAGGTGACTGGTGGCGATTCGCCAGGACGGCGAATCGAGGCTCGCCAGGGCAGGAAGCCCTGTCGAGCCGACACCACAAAACCTGCAGATGTGTCGGGTATCGCGCAGCGGTAGCGAAGCGACGTGGTGCCAGAGCCCGGAACCCGGCCCCCGGCCACGCCAGTGCTCAGCTCTATTTAAACGTCGCCAGCGTGATTGCAATCATGCGCTTGACGAAGTTGTTGTAAGGCGGCGCCAGCCAGTGGCTGACCGAGAACTTGTTCTCGATCACGGTGCGCTCATGCGAGAACGCCTTGAAGCCCCAGACCCCGTGTGAATTGCCGATGCCGGAGTTGTTGACCCCGCCAAACGGCGCGTTGATGTGCAGATACTGCACCACACAGCTGTTGATACAGGAGCCGCCCGCCGAGGTCTGGGTCAGCACTCGCTCGGCCTGTTGCGGATTCTTGGTGTAGATGTACAGCGCCAGCGGCTTGGGTGCCGCATTGATGCGCTGAACCACCTGATTGATGTCGCTGAAACTCAGGATCGGCAGTACCGGGCCGAAAATTTCCTCTTCCATGATCCGGGTGTTGTCCGGAATGTCGCCAATCAGGGTCGGCGCGATGAAATTGTCCTCGCTGTCGGTGTCGCCACCGGCGAGCAGCGTGGCGCCGTTGTCCAGCGCCTCATCCATCAGTGACTTGATGCGTCCGTAGTGGCGCGCGTTAACCACTCGGGCAAAGTCCGGGCTGGCTTTGGTGTCTTTTCCGTAGGCGTGTTCCAACTGCTCGCGGCAGGCCTTGATGAAGGCATCCTTGACGCTTTCGTGCACGTACAGATAGTCCGGCGCAATGCAGGTCTGGCCGCAGTTACTGAACTTGCCCCACATCACGCTCTGGGCCGCTTTCTTGATGTCGGCGGATTCGTCCACGATAACCGGCGATTTGCCACCCAGCTCCAGCGTGACCGAGGTCAGATGCTTGGCTGCAGCGGCCATCACCACCTTGCCAACGGCCGGGCTTCCGGTGAAGAAGATATGGTCGAACGGCAGTTCCAGCAGGGCGGTGGAGACATCCACCTCACCTTCGAACATGGCCACTTCATCTTCGTGGAACACGTCATTGATGATGTCGCGCAGCACCGCCGAGCAATGCGGGGTCATTTCCGATGGTTTGACCATGGCGGTACAGCCCGCCGCGATGGCAGAGACCAGCGGCATCAGGGTCAGGTTGATCGGGTAATTCCACGGCGCGATGATCAGCGAGACGCCCTTGGGCTCATAGCGAATGCGCGTTTTGGTGCCGAACATCAACATGGTCGGCCATACGCGCTCGCCGCGCATCCACTTGCCGATGTGGCTGATGGAGTGCTTGATCTCGGCCAGAATCGGGGTGATTTCGGCCAGATCCACTTCCACCGGCGGCTTTTTGAAGTCGGCGTAGCAGGCTTGCTGGATGGCGTCCTGACGGGACAGGATCGCGTCACGCAGCTTCTTCAGCTTGGCCACGCGCTCGGTTTTGTTGGAGCTGCGCAGCGCCAGAGCTTTCTGCTGTTGCAGCGCGAACACGCGCTGGATGTCAGCCTGCATGGCGCTTTCGAATTTGGGGTGAACGTCCTGGGCAACTGCACTCATGGGTTTCTGCCTGTGTTCAAGAGGAGGTGGTCCTTAACCGATCGGTCAATAGCCAGTCGTGTAGTGCACCACCCTGATTCGATGCTGTCAATACGATCCGACAGGCGGCCTGCGTATAATGCGCTCAGATTCTCAGGGCGCAGCCGAGGCTCGCCCGCAACGGATAACGCATGAAAATTCTGGTCACGGGCGGCGCCGGCTTCATCGGCTCGGCCCTGATTCGTCATGTGCTCGCAGACACGGCACATGACATCGTCAATCTGGACAAGCTCACCTACGCTGCCAGTCTGGAATCACTGCCGGGTGCGCAGGAATCCGGGCGCTACGTGCTGGAGGCCCACGACATCTGTGACGGCCCGGCCGTGCGGCAGATTCTCGAGCGTCATCAGCCCGATGCGATCATGCATCTGGCGGCGGAGTCGCATGTCGACCGTTCCATCGACGGCCCGGCGGCGTTCATCCAGACTAATGTGGTCGGCACCTTCGAGCTGCTGCAGGCTGCGCGCGAGTACTATGAGGCCTTGCCGGCTGAACGCCGTGCAGGGTTTCGTTTCCACCACATCTCCACCGATGAGGTGTACGGCAGCCTGGGCGCCGAAGGCTTGTTCACCGAGCACACCGCGTATGCGCCCAATTCCCCGTACTCTGCCAGCAAGGCCGCGTCGGATCATCTGGTGCGGGCCTGGCATCACACCTATGGTCTGCCGGTGGTGACGACCAACTGCTCCAACAATTACGGGCCCTATCAGTTCCCGGAAAAGCTCATCCCGCTGATGATCCTGAATGCGCTGGATGGCAAGCCCCTGCCGGTTTATGGCGGTGGCGAAAATGTGCGCGACTGGTTGTATGTGGATGACCACGCCCGCGCGCTGCTGACAGTGCTGGAGTGCGGACAGCTGGGTGAGGAATACAACATCGGCGGCCACAACGAGTGGAAGAACATCGACGTGGTGCGCGAAATCTGTCGCTTGCTGGACGAGCTTGCGCCGGCCGAGCAGCCGCACGCCGACAAGATTGAATTTGTTCAGGACCGACCCGGCCATGACATGCGCTACGCCATTGACGCCAGCAAGATTCAGCGCGAGCTGGGCTGGGCGCCGCAGGAAACCTTTGAAACCGGCCTGCGTAAAACCGTGCAGTGGTATCTCGACAATCGTGACTGGTGCGCCTTGATCAGCGAGCGCGGCTTCGGGCGAGAGCGCCTGGGCCTTAAGGCAGGTGCGGCATGAAGGGCATCATCCTGGCCGGAGGCAGCGGCACGCGTCTGTATCCGTCGACCCTGGCGGTATCCAAGCAGCTGATGCCGGTCTACGACAAACCGATGATCTACTACCCGCTGACCACGCTGATGCTGGCCGGGGTCACCGAATATCTGCTGATTTCCACCCCGCATGATCTGCCGCGTTTCGAGCATCTGCTGGGTGACGGCAGTCAGTGGGGTATTCACATTCAGTACTGCGAGCAGCC
Organism: Oceanococcus sp.; assembly: GCA_030147945.1. Taxonomy (GTDB): domain Bacteria; phylum Pseudomonadota; class Gammaproteobacteria; order Nevskiales; family Oceanococcaceae; genus Oceanococcus. Next base: position 23,582 of record JASBUL010000075.1, read on the forward strand.
CAGCCCGGACGGGTTGGCTCAGGCCTTCATTCTGGGTGAAGAGTTTGTCGGCGGTGAGCGTTGTGCGCTGATCCTGGGCGACAACATCTTCTTCGGGCACGAGCTGGCCGGATCGCTGCAGCGCGCGGCCGCCCGGCAGCAAGGGGCGACCGTGTTTGCCTATGCGGTGAATGATCCGGAGCGCTACGGTGTGGTTGAATTCGATCAGGACCTGCGGGCGATATCGATCGAGGAGAAACCCGCCCAGCCGAAGTCGCGCTATGCCCTCACCGGTCTGTACTTCTACGATCAGCAAGTCACCGATCTGGCCAAAACGGTGCGCCCGTCGGCGCGTGGCGAGCTTGAGATCACCGACCTCAATCGCCTGTATCTGGACGCCGGACAGCTGCAGGTCGAACGCATGGGGCGCGGCACCGCCTGGCTGGACACCGGCACTCATGACTCACTGATGGAAGCCGGCATGTTCATTCACACCCTGGAAAAACGCCAGGGGCTGAAGATCGCCAGCCCCGAAGAAGTGGCCTACCGCTGCGGCTACATCGACAATGCTCAGTTGCGCAAGTTGGCCGAGCCGCTCAAGAAGAGCGGCTATGGCGACTACCTGCTGCGCATTGCCGCCGAGGTCAAGCAAGGTCAGCTGCGCTGACCCACACACTCCTTATATAGGTGCTGTCATGAACTGCCACAACACGGCCATACCGGATGTTGTCGTCGTCGAGCCTCAGGTATTCGGTGACGATCGCGGTTATTTTTTCGAAGCCTTCAATCAGGCCCGTTTCAGTGCGGCGACCGGCTGCAGCAAGGCGTTTATCCAGGACAACCAGTCGCGTTCCGCGCGCGGCGTGTTGCGTGGCCTGCATTACCAGATTGGCGAAAACGCCCAGGACAAGCTGGTCCGCGTGATCAGTGGTGAGATTTTCGATGTGGCGGTCGACATTCGGCGCAACTCACCCACCTACGGGCAGTGGGTTGGCGAGTTTCTGTCGGCCGACAACAGGCGCCAGTTGTGGGTGCCGGTGGGCTTTGCCCACGGTTTCATCGTGACCTCCGAATCGGCTGAGGTGCTCTACAAGATCACCGGTCGCTACGACCCGCAGGCCGAGCGCTCGATCCGCTGGGATGATCCGCAACTGGCCATCGACTGGCCGCGTGACGGCCAACCGCTGCTCTCATCCAAGGATGCACAGGCCCCGGCCTTCGCCGATGCCGAGGTGTTTGACGCATGAAGGTGCTCATCACCGGCGCAGCGGGCCAGCTCGGCCAGGCGCTCACGGCCATGGCCACCAGCCGGGGGCTTGCGTTCGTGGCGCTGGATTCGGCTGCGCTCGACATCAGCAGCGCCACAGCGGTGGATGCGGCGTTCGATGCACAGCGGCCGGATGTGGTGATCAATGCGGCGGCTTACACCGCAGTGGACAAGGCCGAAAACGACGTCGAGCGGGCCCGGGCGGTGAATGTGGATGGGCCGAGACATCTGGCCCAGGCTTGTGCCCGGCAGGGTGCGCAGCTGATTCATGTGTCCACCGACTTCGTGTTCGATGGCCAGGCCTCGCAGCCCTATGCGCCGGATGCCCCGTGCAACCCGCTCGGGGTGTATGGCCAGACCAAGCGTGACGGCGAGATCGCCGCATTAACCGCATGGCCTGAGCGCACCACCATTGTGCGCACGGCTTGGGTCTACGGTCCCGGTGGGCGTAATTTCGTCGCCACCATGTTGCGTCTGATGAGCGAGCGTGACGAACTCGGCGTGGTCATGGACCAGATCGGCTGCCCGACCTGCACCATTGGCCTTGCTGAGGCGCTGCTCGGCCTCGCCGCTGCGCGCGCGGCCGAAGGCCAGATCCTGCACTGGACCGATGCAGGGGTGGCGTCCTGGTATGACTTTGCCGTGGCTATTCGCGAGTTGGCGGCACAGCGGTGGCCGGATCAGGCTTGGGCCGGGGTTCGTCCGATTTACACCCAGGACTACCCCACGCCCGCGTCCCGGCCGGCATACAGTGTGCTCGATTGTCGCAGCGCACAAGAGTGGCTTGAGCCTCCGAAACACTGGCGGGCGACGCTGCAACAGATATTGCCAACAATGCGCGCTTAAGCTGCGCGGCCCCCCAGTTTAAGGGGGTGCATATAAATATGTGCCCATTCGTGCTCGCAAATCCGTGCGTTGAGCGGAGCCTGAATGAGACACAAATCACAAAAACACGGCAATAGAAGGGTTTGCCTTCCATGAAGATCGTGTAAACTAAAGCTTCGACAGTCAAAACTGGGGTGAGATGACAGTTGAGCAATCAACTGAAATTGATCAAAAGTGAGGCTGCGAGCAAACGCGGAAAAGGGGACAAAGTCTTGCAATACTCTATGCTTAGAAGTGTTGTGTAATGTATTGCTTGAACAACGCAAAACGTGGTGTTAGCATCCGTGGCGCATGTCCTGCCCTGCTACGGCCCAATCGCAAAGGGCTACCGCTTGGGTAAGTTTTTTGTCTTGGGTTACTTTTTCTTTGGAAAAGAGGTTGTATTTATGAAAATGTTTCGTGGTGCCGCCGTTGCCGCAGCCATCGCAGGGTCGATGGCCGCGTACAACGCACAGGCGGTGAACCTTGCTACGGACGGCATTGGCGAAGTCGCCATCGCGCCGTTCTACACCGTTCGTGACGGTTGGTCGACGCTGATCAACTTGACCAACACCCAGAACGTGCCTGTTGCTGTGAAGGTTCGCTTTCACGAAGCGCATAACAGTCGCGACGTTCTTGACTTTCTGGTCCTTCTGTCGGCTAACGACGTCTTCACCGGCATCGTGACCGAAGACGCCAATGGCAACGCGGTTTTCCGCAGCACCGATTCGGCAAACAACGCTGGCGATCGTACCTGCACCATCCCGACCGCAATCAACATTGCAGACAGCAACGGCAACCTGCCGAACGTGCAGCTGAGCTCAGCCGGCTTCCGTGCCAGCAATGCTGATAATGACCGTGGTGATCAGACCAATGATCGTCTGAAAGAAGGTTATATCGAGTTCATCGTGATGGGCTACGCTGAGCCGAATCTGCGTGCTCGCTTGGCCGCTGGCGATCCTCTTGCTGCACCG
>JASBUL010000086.1 GCA_030147945.1 Oceanococcus sp.
GCAGCGCGAGCTTGAAGGCAGAGGTCCACATCCCCAATGTGGTCGGGACCCGAAGACTTGCGGAGGGGGCTTTTTTGGCAACATCCATGGTTTTGCTTCCTGGCGCTTGAGGTGCCGCATTGGGCATATTTGTCAGGCAGCGTCGCGCGTGAGGCGCGAAATTTTTGAGAAGACCCTGCAGATGGCGTCAGTTTTCTGACACTGCGCACCAAACCTCGGCCACAAAACATGTTTTCTTCGATACTGGTTGTATGCACCGGCAATATCTGCCGCAGCCCCATGGGCGAATTTCTGATCCGTGAGCGCTGGCGCAAGACCGGTGTGCGTGTTGCCTCGGCCGGTGTCGGTGCAATGGTCGGCTGGCAGGCTGATGACGACGCCATCGCGGTGATGGATGAGCGCGGCATCGACATGCGCGATCATCAGGCCCAGCAGCTGACCCAGGCCCTGATCAACGACTACGATCTGGTTCTGGTGATGGAGAAGCATCACGAGGACTGGATCAATCAGCGTCTACCCACAGCCCGCGGGCGCGTCCACCTGATGAGCAAATGGCAGGCGCGTGATGGCGTGCCAGACCCCTACCGACGCGGTCGAGCAGCCTTTGAGGCCTGCTACGCCCAGCTCGACGAATGCGTGGATCAGTGGCTGCAGCGCATCGGCTGACCGATCCGGGGCAGGCGCATGCCCGTTTGACGTATACTTTCACCCCTTTTGGCTGAATTTTTTACCGTGGGAGCAAAGCTCTACATCAAGACATTCGGCTGCCAGATGAACGACTACGATTCGGGCAAGATGGCGGCGGTGCTTGAGAAGTCACACCAGGTGGAACGCACGGACAATCCGGAAGACGCGGATATCCTGCTGCTCAACACATGTTCGATCCGTGAGAAAGCGCAGGAGAAAGTCTTCTCCGAGCTGGGCCGCTGGAAGCAACGCAAGCAGACCAAACCGGATCTGATGATCGGCGTGGGCGGCTGCGTTGCGAGCCAGGAAGGCGATGCGATTCTCGAACGGGCACCGTATGTCGATCTGGTGTTTGGTCCGCAGACCCTGCATCGTCTGCCCGAGCTGATGGAGCAGCGCGCCAGCAGCGGCCGCGCCGCCATGGACATCAGTTTCCCGGAAATCGAGAAGTTCGATGCCCTGCCAGAACCTCAGGCCGAGGGCGTGACCGCTTTCGTTTCGGTGATGGAAGGTTGCTCCAAGTACTGCACCTTCTGTGTCGTGCCCTACACCCGCGGGGAAGAGGTCAGCCGTCCGTTTGATGACGTGATGGCCGAGGTCCGCGCGCTGGCCGCTCAGGGGGTGCGCGAAATCACCCTGCTGGGTCAGAACGTCAACGCCTACTACGGCAAGATGAACGATGGCACCACGGCGGATCTGGCTTTGCTGATTCGCTACATCGCCGAAATTGAAGACATCGGACGCATCCGTTTCACCACCTCGCATCCGGCCGAGTTCTCCGACAGCCTGATTCAGGCCTACGCCGATGTGCCCAAGCTGGCCAGTTATCTGCATCTGCCGGTGCAGTCGGGCTCTGACCGCATCCTGATGATGATGAAGCGTGGCCACAGCGCTCAGGAATACATATCCAAGGTCCAGCGCTTGCGTGCGGCGCGGCCGGATATCAGCCTGTCCACCGATATCATCGTCGGGTTCCCGAGCGAAACCGACGCCGATTTCGAGGCGACCATGGAACTGGTCGGCTTCGCCGACTTCGATCACGCCTTCTCGTTTGTCTACAGCGCCCGTCCGGGCACGCCGGCGGCCAAGCTGCATGACGGCGTCGATGCGCAGGTCAAGAAACAGCGTCTGCAGATCCTCCAGGATCGGGTGCGCGCGCGCGGCGACGAATTCTCGCGTGCCATGGTCGGCACGACCCAACGTGTGCTGGTCGAGCGTCTGTCACGCAAGGATGTGGGCCAGCTGGCCGGGCGCACCGACAACAACCGCTGGGTCAATTTCACGGCCGAGCCGGAATTGATCGGGCGCTTTGTTGACGTCGAAATTACCGAGGCTTTGCCCAATTCCCTGCGTGGCGTGCTGGTCAACCCGGCAGCCCACGCCGCCTGATGATTGCCTTGCGCTCGTGAACACCTCCAAACAGCTGCGACTCCAGCCGGAGTCGCAGGATCGTCTATCTGCGTTGTGTGGTCCTGCGGACCAGCATTTGCGTCAGCTCGAACGGGATCTCAATGTCGAGATTCGCAACCGCGCCTATGACTTCGAAATCCTCGGCAGTGCCGAAGCGGTTGAGCAGGCGGCCATGACCGTGCGTCGTCTGTACGGCGGCAATGGCGGTGCGACGGTGGACCGCGAAGCCGTACACATGGCGGCGCGTGAGCAGGTGACCGAAGACAGCGCCGAGCCTCTGCGCATCCGCACGCGCCGCGGTGTGATTCGTCCGCGCAATCCCAGTCAGGCGCATTATCTCGGCAGCATCCAGCGTCATGATCTGGTGTTCGGGGTTGGTCCGGCCGGGACCGGCAAGACCTATCTCGCCGTGGCGGCCGCAGTGGAAGCGCTGGAGCGCGACGAAGTGCGCCGCATCATGCTGGTGCGCCCGGCGGTGGAGGCCGGTGAGCGGCTGGGTTTTCTGCCTGGCGATCTGGCCCAGAAGATTGACCCGTATCTGCGCCCGCTCTACGACGCCCTGTATGAAATGCTCGGCTTCGAGAAGGTTGGGCGGCTGATCGAGCGCAACATCATCGAAGTGGCGCCGCTGGCATACATGCGTGGCCGCACGCTGAACGAATCCTTCATCATCATGGATGAAGCGCAGAACGCCACCGTGGCGCAGATGAAAATGTTTCTGACCCGGCTGGGCTTCGGCTCCACCGCCGTGGTGACCGGTGATGTGACCCAGGTCGATCTGCCGCGGCCAGGCCAGTCCGGCCTGCGTCACGCCACCCAGGTGCTGGACGGCGTTCCGGGAATCAGCTTTACCTACTTCCGTTCCGGCGATGTGGTGCGTCACCCCTTGGTGCAGCGCATTGTCGATGCCTACGGCGAACATGAAGGCGCAAATGACGGTGGGGATGCGCGATGAGCGTGTCGCTGGTCGTTCAGCGCGCCTGTGAGCATGACGCGCCGCAAGATGCGCTGCTGCAAAGCTGGGCCGACATCGCCTTGCGTGATCACCCCTCCGTTGGCGAGCTGGTCATCCGCATCGTCGATGAGGCTGAATCGCAGGCCCTGAATGCGCAGTATCGAGACAAGGACAAGCCGACCAATGTGCTGTCCTTTACCGCCGAGCCCCTGCCTGAAGAGTTTGCCGAGCTGGCGGATGAACAAGCGCTTGGTGATCTGGTCATCTGTGCAGCGGTGGTCGCTGCCGAAGCCCAGGCTCAGGGTAAATCGTTGCAGGCCCATTGGGCCCACATGGTGATCCATGGTTGCCTGCATCTGCTGGGTCATGACCATGTCGAGGCCGATGAGGCCGAACGCATGGAAGACCTGGAACGCAAACTGCTAGCTGAATTGAATTTTTCCGATCCGTACGAGTAACACGATCATGTCTGACGATAATCCTTCGAGTACCGAGGGGCCTTCCGACAACTGGATGCGGCGTTTGGGCCGCAGCCTTGCCGGGGCGCCCCGCAGTCGCGAAGAACTTTCGGCCATCCTGCGCGAAGCGCGCCAGTTCGAACTGATGGATGCCGACGCTCAACTGATGATCGAGGGTGTGCTGAAGGCAGCCGACACCCCGGTCGAGCACATCATGATTCCGCGCTCGCAGATGGTTGTCATCGAGCACGACATGGTGATCGAAGACGTGCTGCGCGCGGTGGTGGATTCCGGTCACTCGCGTTTTCCTGTGATTGGCGAGAACCGCGATCATGTGCTCGGCATCCTGCTGGCCAAGGATCTGCTCAAGTATGCAGGTCAGGACGTGGACACCAGCGAATTCCGCATTCAGGACTGCCTGCGCAAGGCTGAATTCGTGCCTGAGAACAAACGCCTGAACGTGCTCCTGAAAGAGTTTCGCAGCGGGCGTAACCATATGGCCATGGTGGTCGACGAATATGGCGGTGTGTCCGGCCTTGTGACCATCGAGGATGTTCTGGAAACCATTGTTGGTGATATCGACGACGAGTACGACGAAACCGAAGGGGCTTCGATCCTGCGCCAGGACAGCCGCCACTATCTGGTCAAGGGTTTGTGTTCGATCGAGGATTTCAACACCTATTTCGGGGCGACCTTCTCGGACCAGGAGTTCGACACCCTGGGCGGGCTGGTGACGCATCACTTCGGGCGTCTGCCCAAGTCGGGCGAAACCCTCACCCTGGGCGAGTTCGAGTTCCAGGTGGCGCGGGCTGACAGCCGACGGCTGGCCATGCTGCGGGTCACGGTGAGCGGGCAACCGCAGCAGGATTAGTCGTCATGCGCCGGTCCGTCATCGCTGCACTGCTGGGCGGGCTGCTGACCACCGCAGCGTTCGCGCCGCTCAATATCTGGCCGGGGGTGGTGCTTGGCCCCTTGTTGCTGCTGTACGCACTGCGTGGGCACTCACCGCGCCAGGCCCTGCTGCTGGGCGGGCTGTACGGCTTTGCGCATTTTCTCAGTGGCGTGTGGTGGGTGCTGATCAGCACCTGGGTTTATGGCGGTGCACCGCTGTCATTGTCATTGCTGCTGCTGCTCATGCTGGCGCTGTATCTGAGTCTGTTTCCGGCGCTGGCCGCCGGTCTGCAGGCCTGGCTGCATCCGCCCATCAGCGGTCTGCGTGGTCTGTGGCTATGGCCGGCCTGCTGGATGTTTGCGGAGTTTGCGCGCGACACCTTGTTTGACGGCTTTCCGTGGTTTTCGCTCGGCTATGTGGCCACCGAGGTGCCCGGTGGTCTCAAGCTTGCGGCCGTGCTGGGGGTGCATGGCGTGTCGGCGGTGTACGCGCTGCTTGCGGTGGCGCTGCTGACGCTGCTGGCCGGGCGCGCGCGACTGCTGGCGGCGGGTGCTGTGCTGGCGGTTATCACGGTGCATGTGCTGCTGCCAGCGCCATCGCAGTGGACCCAGGCTTCGGGAGAACCCATCGAAGCGGTGCTGATTCAGGGCAATATGAGTCAGGATCAGAAATGGCGGCCGGAAAATCGCCTGCCGACCATCGAGCTGTACGAGCGCATGACCTCACAGGCCTGGCCGGCGGATCTGGTGATCTGGCCAGAGGCGGCGATACCGCTGCCCTATGACTATGTCACCTGGCTGTTCGAAGAGCTCGACCTGCGTGCCCGTGAAGCGGGCGGCACGCTCTACGCCGGCATACTGACCCAGCAGGACGGCGCCACTTACAACACCGTCTACGCCCTGGGCCAGGATCAGGGGCGTTATGTGAAGCAGCATCTGGTGCCGTTTGGCGAATACATACCCGCGCCAGCCTGGATTCGCCCGATGTTCGATGTGCTGAATCTGCCGTTTCCGTCGATTGCGGTCGGGCTGGACGGACAGCGCAGCCTCGATGTGAACGGTCATGCGGTCTCGATGTCGATCTGCTTCGAGGACGTTTTCCCGATGGAAGTGCGCGAAACCTCGCGCCACGCAGGGCTGCTGGTCAACGTGACCAACGATGCCTGGTTTTCCGGTTCGGCGGCGCCCCAGCAGCATCTGCAAATCGCGCGCTTGCGCGCGGCCGAGTCCGGGCGCAGCCTGCTACGCGTGGCCAATACCGGGATCTCCGCGGTGATCGGGCCGGATGGCATGGTCGAGCAACAGCTGGATTGGGGCGTGCGCGGCAGCCTGCGCGCCCGGGTGGTGCCGCGTGACGGCCTTACGCCCTACCAGCGCTGGGGGCGCTGGCCTTTGCTTGGCTACCTGGTCGTGGCTTTGCTGCTGGGCCTGCTGATGCGTCGCAGGCTGGTAACATAGCGCGCCTTTTTCAAGACCGACTTGTGATGCAGGACCAATACGATCCGCAGGCGATCGAAATCGCGGTGCAGCAGCGCTGGAATGAGACGCAGGCTTTCAAGGCCAGCGAAGACCCGGCGCGGGAAAAATATTACTGCCTGAGCATGTTCCCGTACCCGTCCGGGCGCCTGCACATGGGCCATGTGCGCAACTACACCATCGGTGATGTGCTCGCGCGCTACCACCGCATGTGCGGCAAAAACGTGCTTCAGCCGATGGGTTGGGATGCCTTCGGCCTGCCGGCCGAGAACGCTGCGATCAGGAATCAGGTGCCGCCCGCGGCGTGGACGCGCGAGAACATTGACTACATGCGTGGTCAGCTGCAGCGTCTGGGCTTTGCCTACGACTGGTCGCGTGAACTGGCGACCTGCGATCCGGGCTACTACCGCTGGGAGCAGTGGCTGTTCACACGGCTGATGAAGAAGGGGTTGGTCTACCGCAAGAATTCGGTGGTCAACTGGGACCCGGTCGACAACACCGTGCTGGCCAACGAGCAGGTTATCGACGGCCGCGGCTGGCGCTCCGGTGCGCTGGTCGAGCAGCGCGAAATTCCGCAGTGGTTCCTCAAGATCACCGATTACGCCGAGGAGCTGCTCAGCTCGCTGGATGAGTTGGAGCACTGGCCTGAGGCGGTCAAGACCATGCAGCGCAACTGGATCGGGCGGTCCGAAGGGCTGCGCATTCGCTTCGCCGTGCCCGATGCCGAGCCGCTGGAGGTTTTCACCACGCGCCCTGACACCCTGATGGGGGTGACCTACCTGGCCGTTGCTGCTGGCCACCCGTTGGCCCAGCAGGCCGCGCAGGACAAACCCGAAGTGGCGGCTTTTGTGGCCGAGTGCCAGCGCGGCGGAACCGCTGCGGCGGATCTCGAAACCCAGGACAAAAAAGGCATCGCACTGGGCATTGATGCCGTGCACCCGGTCACCGGCGAGAAGGTGCCGGTGTGGGCCGCCAACTTCGTGCTGATGTCCTATGGCACGGGCGCTGTGATGAGTGTGCCGGCGCACGACCAGCGCGACTGGGAGTTCGCCCAGGCCTACGGTTTGCCGCTCAAGGCGGTGATTTCGGCTGATGGCGAGCAGGTGCCGGACATTTCCGAGGCCGCTTACACCGCACGCGGTCGTCTGATCAATTCGGGCGATTTCGACGGTCTGGATTTTGACGCGGCCTTTGCCGCGTTACAGCAGCATCTGGGCGAGGCCGCCGAAAAGCAGGTCAACTTCCGTCTGCGCGACTGGGGTGTGTCGCGTCAGCGTTACTGGGGCTGCCCGATTCCGGTGATCTACTGCGATCAGTGTGGTGATCAACCGGTGCCGGAAGACCAGCTGCCGGTGGCGTTACCTGAAGATGTGACGGTGACCGGGGGCGCATCGCCGCTGGCCACGATGGACGAGTGGATCAAGGTCAAATGCCCCTCCTGCGGCGGCGATGCCCGGCGTGAGACGGACACCTTCGATACCTTCTTCGAATCGAGCTGGTACTACGCCCGGTTCGCCTGCCCGGATGCCGACAGCGCCATGCTCGATGCGCGCGCCGACTACTGGGCGCCGGTTGATCAGTACATCGGAGGCATCGAACACGCCATCCTGCATCTGTTGTACGCGCGTTTCTTCCACAAGCTGATGCGTGACGAAGGGCTGTTAAGTTCCAATGAACCGTTCAAGCGTCTGCTGACCCAGGGCATGGTGCTGGCCGACAGCTGGTTTACCCGTGATGACAAGGGCGGTCAGCAGTGGGTGTCGCCGCTGGATGTTGAGATTGAGCGCGATGCCGACGGGCGCATTGTCGGTGGCACGCTGAAGTCGGACGGTTCGGTTGTCGAATACGACGGCATGAACAAGATGTCCAAGTCCAAGAACAATGGCATCGACCCGCAGGTCATGATCGAACGCTACGGCGCCGACACCGTGCGCCTGTTCATGATGTTTGCGGCGCCGCCGGATCAGTCGCTGGAATGGTCGGATGCCGGTGTTGATGGTGCGCTGCGCTTCATCAAGCGTCTGTGGCGTCAGGTGCATGCGCACGTGCAGGGCGGCGCTGTGGTGGCGCTGGATGTTGGTGCCCTGAGCCGCGAGCAGAAAGGCCTGCGCGCCAAGGTGCATGAAACCTTGAGCAAGGCCGGCGACGACATCGGTCGCCGTATGACTTTCAATACCGCCATCGCCGCGGTGATGGAGCTTTTGAATGCGGTCTCGCGTTTTGCCGATGACAGCGCGCAGGGCCGCGCGGTGGTGCAGGAGGCGCTGGACACTGCGGTGCTGCTGCTGGCGCCGATAACCCCGCATGTCTGCGACCAGCTGTGGCAGGCGCTGGGGCATGAGGGTGCAGTGATCGATGCGAACTGGCCGCAGGTTGATGAGCGCGCACTGGTCAGCGATAGCATCGCGCTGGTGGTGCAGGTCAACGGCAAACTGCGCGGGCGTATCGAGGTGGATGCTGCGGCCGACAAGGACGCGATTCTTGCCCAGGCCAAGGCGGACGAGAACGTCAAGCGTCACCTTGAGGGCATGACCTTGCGCAAGGAAATCTACGTGCCAGGCAAGCTGGTCAACCTGGTGGTGGGGTGAACAGTTTGCTGCGCTGCGGGTTGCTGATCGGCCTGATCGGGTTTCTCAGCGCCTGCGGGTTTCAGCTGCAAGGCAGTCACAACTGGCCGTCGGCATGGCCACATTACCGTCTGGACTATTCCGCGCGGCAACCGGCCATGCTCTATTTCGCCACCGCACTGGATCGCGCCCTGCAACAGCGCGGCGTGACCGCGCAGGGTGAGCCACGCTTCACCATCAAGCTGCACCGCTTGCGTGATACCCGAGTGGTGGCGGCAATTGGTGCGGATGGCAAGGCGGTGGAATACGAACTGGGCCGGCATGTCGATTTCCAGATTCTGGCCGGTGAATGGCGCTCCGAGGTCTACAGCCTGTCGGCCGACCGGCGCATGAGTTTCGACCCCACGGTGGTGCTCGCCAAGGATGTTGAAGAGGCGCGTCTGCGCGAGGGCCTCGCGCGTGACCTGATCGAGCTGCTGCTGCTGCGTGCCGAGGTTGATCTGCGCAGCCTGCCGGGTGATGCCTGACAAGGTCGCAACGCGTCTTGTGCCTGTGCCAGGCATGCCAGATACTCGTCTGACATAACAAAACCCACAGCGGATCAGATCGGGAGACGGTAATGCGTGCATGGAATGCGGCGACGGCCTGCGTTGGCCTCAGTTTGGCGCTGGGCGCCTGTAACGGAGGGCGCATTGATACGCCGCCCTCTCAAGTTCGTTCGGTGGTGCCGCAGGCGGCTCAATGTGGGCCGGGCAGCCAGCCCGAAACCGGACTGCAAGGCCAGGTGCCACGTGCCGATCGCGACAGCGGACGCAATTTGCAGGCGTATTCCTGCAATCTCAAACAGGTCGGGCAGTACCAGGGGCAGGGTGCCTCGGTGGTCAGTGCATCCAGTGGGCATTGCGCCTATATGTCCAGCGGGCCGATTGCGGCGGTGCTGAGTGCAACCCCCGGTATGCAGGTTGTGGATGTGTCAGATCCGAGCGCACCGGTTTTTGCCGGACACCATGCCAGCCCGGGCATGCTGCTGGGGACCTGGGAGTCGCTCAAGGTCAACGAGCAGCGCGGCCTGATTGGTGGTGTGGCTGTGGGCCTGCTGACCGCGCCCGGGTTTTTCGACGTGTATGACATCAATGAGGATTGCGCCCAGCCGGTGCACCGCAACGGTTTGCTCGGTACCTCGCTGGAATTGCCAGCCAATCTGCTCGGTCATGAAGGCAACTGGGCGCCTGACGGTCAGACCTACTGGGCGACCGGGCTGGTCGCGGGCAGCCTCACCGCCATTGATGTCAGCGAGCCGGCCCAGCCTCGGGTGGTGTATTCCGGCTTGCAGGGCTTTCCGGCCAATCACGGCGCTGAATTCAATGCAGATGGCACGCGCATGTATCTGGCGACCTGCCTGCCGGGTGGGGTATTGACCCTGGATATCAGTGAGGTGCAGAACCGCGCCAGTTCGCCACAGGTCCGCCAGATCAGTCGCCTGACCTGGAATCCGCGCAGTTGTGGCCAGCATGCGCTGCCGGTGTTCTTCGATGGCGTGCCGCATCTGATCGCGCCGGATGAATTTGCCTCGGAGGGCATTCGCATCATCGACATCAGCGATGAAACCGCACCCGAGGTGATCACCCATCTTCAGCTGGAGATCCAGCGCCCTGAACACGCGGCATTGCGTGTGGAAGACACCGCGCGCAACGGCGCGTTTTCCTATGAGGCGCATTATTGCGATGTCGACCGTGTCGAGAACCCGACGGCGATGGCCTGCGGGTATTTCCAGTCCGGCATCCGCGTGTTCGACATTCGCGATCCGCGTGAGCCACGCGAGATCGCCTATTTCAATCCGCCGGCCCAGCCCGATGCAGCGCCGCGCCTGCACGGTTCACTGCATGCTTATGGCGGTGGCGTGCTGCCGGTGATTTCCGACCAGAACGCCAGTGGCGAAAACCCGCTGGCGCTGACCCCCTATCTGTTCGATTACGTGGCTGCAGTGCCCGAGCTGCTGGCCATGGGGCTGGGCGCGGTGCATGGCGAGATGAGCGCGGATTGGTGCAGCTCGCCGCCACGCTTTGTGGGTGAGCAGTTGTGGGTGACCTGCATGGACAACGGCTTCCTGGTGCTGGAATTCGAAAACGGGGTTTATCCGCTGTCCGATCAGGCGCCGTGAAATATGCGCTGACGCTGATGGCAGCGGTGGCCTGTGGCGTGTTCGGGGCGTGGCTGACGATGCCGCAGGCCGCGCCCGCGCACAATGCGGACAACACGCCCGGTGTGGTCGATATCGGCTTTGCCCAGCACATGAGCCAGCATCACGATCAGGCCATATTTCTGGCCACCCTGTTTCTGCACGGTCATGAATCCGGTCTGAGCGGCTTTGCTGAAGCGGTGCGCCAGAACCAGCTGCTAGAACTCGGTCAGATGCGCGGCTGGCTCAGCCTGTGGGATCAAGCCCTGGCGCCTTCGGGGCGGTCGATGGACTGGATGCTGGCCGGGCAGAGTCCGCCGGATGCCAAGCTCAAAGCGTATCTGGTGGCCTGCGAGAACTCGGCCAGCGGCATGCCCGGGCTGGCCACCGGTGCCCAGATCGAACAGCTGGACCGGGCGCATGCTGAGGCGCGAGATCGCCTGTTTCTGAAGCTGATGATGGCGCACCATGAAGGCGGCCTGCCGATGCTGGAGTTTGCGGCCCGTGAGGCCCGTCTTACGCCGGTGCGTCAGCTGGCCCAGCGCATGCTCATGGCGCAGACACGTGAAACGGTGCAGATGCAGCTGGCCCTGGCGCAGTTGTCTGCAAACCCGTGACGGCGGTCAGGGCAGACGGGTCAGCTTGCTGTCCAGCTTTGAGCGCATGGTGCGCGGAATCACCGCCGGGTAGCCGTACCAGAGCAGGGCGACCACTTCTTGCTGCTGGGCCTTGATGCCAAGCAGGCGGTAGAACGCCGGCTCGCGGATGATATCGCCGGATGTCCATTTGCAGCCGACCCCGCGGGCCCATAGATCGAGCATCAGGTTCTGGATTGCGCAGCAGCATGCCGCATAGTCCTCGCGGGCACGCAGCGGCTGGCTTGAGCGCTCACAGGTGATCACCAGCCAGCCCGGAATTTCGGCCCAGCGTCGGCGTTTTTTTTCGCCGGCCTCGGGGCCGCGTTTGCGGGCCACCAGATCCGCATTCAGATCAACAATCGCTTGCTTGGTCTTGTCACCGATCGCGTAAAAGCGCCACGGCTGGGTGAAATAGTGGTTGGGCGCGAAGCAGGCAGCCTGCAGGGCCACTTCGACATCGCGCCACGGCGGCACCCGATCCGGCAGGAAATCGTGGATGGTGCGGCGCTGAATCAGGGCGGCGTGAATTTGCTGGTGGTTATACAGACTCAAGGCAGGGTGCGATCAGTTCAACCGGGTGGCATACAGTGGTCAATGGGGCGTCGTCGTGCAAGCGCAAGCCGGCGGCCAGGTGCATGGCGCAGCCGATGTTTGTGGTCACCAGCGTGGCGGGCTTGATTGCCTGGCAGGCCGCCAGTTTGCTCTCGCGCAGGGTGTCTGCGCGTTGCGCAAATTGCAGCATGTGGGTGCCGGCGGCGCCGCAACACGAGGTATCCGGCATGTCGTGCAGCTCAAGGCCGGCCACGCGTTGCAGCAGGCTGCGCGCGGCCTCAGGCTGGCGCAGACCGTTGCGCTGGGAGCAGGGCTGATGGATCAGCACGCGTTGTTCGGGGGCGCGCAGCGCCTGTTCCGGCCAGCGCTGGCGATTGAGGAAGTGGCAGGCCTCTTCGACCTGTGACCAGCCACTGTCGCGCAGCTGATTGGCGCAGGCCGAATCCAGTGCCAGCAGCGGTTTGGACGGATCGAGCAGGTCGTTCAGACGCGCACGCAAGGCCTCTGCCTGCTGCGGCTGACCGGCGTGCTGGGCCAGGGCGCCGCAGCAATGGCCGGCCGGAATCACGCTGGCCTTGAGTTTGAGGGCGCGGCAGCAGCTCAGCAGGGCCTCAACAGCCGGCGCATTGGCCAGATCGCCGACGCAACCGGCAAAGATGTAGACCTCGGCGTTGCGCGCAAAGGCTGGCAATGCCGCGGTTCGACCTTGCGGTAGCAGGCTGAGCTGACGTGTCAGGGCTGTCAGCCGCAGCGCGCGGCTGATCGGCCAGAGCCAAGATCTGAGTCTCTGGGCCAGGCGCAGTGTGGTGCGCAGCAGGCCCCGCAAGCGTTGCCCGTTCAATACGCTTTGCAGCCAGCGCTGGATGCGCGGGGCGCGGGGTGGATGCAAGGCGCGATGGTTGTCGAGCAGCGACAGATACGGCACTTTGGCCGGGCATACTGCCTCGCAGGCCTGGCAGGACAGGCAATGGTCCAGGTGCTCCCGCGCGCGATCGCTGGGCGCGACCGTGCCGTCGGCGATCGCCGTCATCATGGCGATGCGGCCGCGCGGAGACTCCGGTTCCATGCCCGACAGGGCATAGGTGGGGCAGTGCGGCGCGCACAGGCCGCATTTCACGCACAGGTCCGCCTGCTCAATTGGAAATCGATGGTTCATTTCCTAGAATACGCGGCCCTTTGCCCTGAAAAAGCAGATGAACCCTACATTTTATCCGATGCGTCTTGGCACGGCTGTGTTCGCGCTGTGTGCCAGTTTGCACAGCGTCGGGGCCGTCGCAGAGAGTCCCTGGGGCGGCAAAATTGCGGTTGGCGCGATCGCCGCCAACGGCAACAGCGAGACCAGCACTTTCAATTTCGAGTTCGGCCTGAGTTACGACAAAGAGGTCTGGCACAACGCGCTCAAGGCCAGCGCCATGCAGGCGCGCAGTGAAAGCGAGGATGATGCGGGCAACGTTGAAAAGCGCACCACCTCCGAGCGCTACGTGGTCGGCATGCGCAGCGCGCTGGATTTCACCGAGAACGATTACCTGTTCCTGCAGCTGGATTTCGAAAAAGATCTGTTCGGCGGCGTTCGCGAGCGCACTGCGCAGACGCTGGGCTATGGCCGCCGGGTGATTCACGGGGACTCGCACAAATTGGATCTTGAGCTGGGCGCCGGTGCGCGCCAGACGCTGGCGCAGGAAGATGGTGCGCAGCGAGAATCCGAAGTGGTCGGCCGCGCAGGTCTGATCTATGCTTGGCAGATCAGCGAGACCAGCCGCTTTGCTCAGACCGTGACCACCGAATATGGTGATACCAACACCTATACGGAATCGCTCAGCGAGCTGAAGCTGTCGGTGATCGGCGGGGTGTTTGCCAACCTGGCCTTTACCGTGAAGCACAACAGCGACGTGCCCGCCGATACCGAGCAAACCGACACCATCTCGTCGGTCTCACTGTCCTACGAATACTAGAGTTTGATTCGGCTTGATTTTTGTCAGCTGAATCCCTAGAATTCGCGCCCTTTCTGTCCACCCCAAGTCTTGGCGCCTTTGCGCGCTAACCGGGATCATTTCAAGAATGACAACCACAGTTTCCGCCAAGCCGCACGAAGTACGCCGCGATTGGGTCCTGATCGACGCCAGTGATCTGGTCCTCGGTCGTCTGGCCACCGAACTCGCTCATCGTCTGCGCGGCAAGCACAAGCCTGAATTCACCCCGCACGTCGATACCGGCGACTACATTGTTGTGGTCAACGCCGAGAAAGTGCGCGTGACCGGCAACAAAGCCAGTCAGAAATTCTACTATCGCCACTCTGGCCGCCCGGGTAACCTGCACGCAGTGCGCCTGGACGACCAGCTGCGTGACCACCCCGAGCGCGTGATCGAAGCGGCCGTCAAAGGCATGCTGCCGAAGAACCCGCTGGGTCGTGCGATGTTCAAGAAACTCAAGATTTACCGTGGCGCCGAGCATCCTCATGCTGCTCAGCAGCCGCAAGTTCTGGATTTGAAGAACTGATTATGCAAACCAACTATGGAACTGGCCGTCGCAAAACCGCCACGGCACGCGTCTTTCTGAAATCCGGCTCCGGCCAGATCACCGTCAACGGCAAGCCGCTTGACGAATTCTTCGGTCGCCCGACCTCGCGCATGATCGTCATGCAGCCGCTGGAAGTGACCGAGAACCTGGGTCGTTTCGACGTCAACGTCACCACCAGCGGTGGTGGTGCCAATGGTCAGGCTGGCGCCATTCGCCACGGCCTGGCTCGTGCCCTGGTTGATTACGACGAAGAGCTGCGTGGTCCGCTGCGCGCTGCCGGCTTGCTGACCCGCGACTCGCGTAAGGTTGAGCGTAAGAAAGTCGGTCTGCGTAAAGCACGTAAAGCAACGCAGTACAGCAAGCGCTAAACTGGCGTCAGGTTTGCGGCTACAGTTTTTGCTGGAGTCGCTGACCACAAGGCCAGATCCTGGATCTGGCACGCTGAAAGTTACTGGGGGTTCGTCTAGTGGTAGGACTACGGACTCTGACTCCGTCAGCGGGGGTTCGAATCCCTCACCCCCAGCCATAAAAAGCCGCGTAATTCCAAACAGTTACGCGCATCAAAAAGCCCGCCTTGTGCGGGCTTTTTCGTGAACGTGTACGAAAACGTGTACGGATTATTTGGGTTTTGAGGCTCTCCCGAGCTAGCTTGTCGGGCCACCGGGTACCGTGGCTCTATGAGCAACATTCTTAACCTATACAAAAGAAAAGACAGTCGTTATTGGTGGTTCAAATGGGAGCATGCCGGTCAGACCTACCGTGGCAGCACCAAAACCACTACTAAGGCTGACGCACGTCAGTATGCTGAGATCAAGGTGCAGGAGATCCGTGACTCCTTGATACGCAAAGATATCCCGGAAATCCCCTGGGAGGTCGCCGCAGGCCGCTGGTTGGAGAAGAAGCAGCATAAGAGAAGCGCCAAAGATGATCGGCAGCGTCTGGCGCGACTCGGCGACGAAGGTCTCAACGGACGAATGATCAGCGAGATCGACGAAGATAGCCTTGATCTTATGCTGGAAAAAATGCGTGCCATACGTGCCGGCGGAAAAGTTCAAGGTGGGCCATTGAGCCCGGCTACCAAAAACCGTTACTTGACTGTTCTCAAGTCTGTTCTGATTCAGTGCGAGCGCTGGGGATGGCTGGAAGATGTACCAGCGTTGCCGGACAAATTCCCTGAGAAAGCCAGAACCCGGTTCTTTTCAGATGATCAGGCAGAAGCTCTGATTAAATCTTTACCAATTCATTTGGGAAAGATGGCTGAGCTGACGTTAGAAGTCGGGTTGCGGTATTCAAACGTTGCCAGGATGCAATGGGATTGGATTGATTTTTCCCGCAAAGTCGTGCGTGTTCCCGGCGAGTTCACCAAAAACTCGAAGGACCTGGATGTCCCGGTGAACAGTCGTGCTATTGAGGTGTTGAAATGGGCGGCCCAACACAGACCGGGTGGAGCCCGGTCAATCATGCGTGATGACAATAAGCAGGTGTTTTGGCGTCAGGATCATGCTGGTGAATGGTTCGAGGTTAAGGCTCTTCATTCAGAAACTTGGGCGCGTTCGTTACGGCGCGCAAAACTTGATCGCAACTGGCGCTGGCACGACCTGCGGCACACGTGGGCTACCCGGCATGTGCGGGCAGGGACGCCGCTTCCTATGCTCAAAGAACTGGGTGGCTGGGACACCATTGAGATGGTGGTTCGTTACTCACATGCGTCATATGACATGCACGCAAAGGCTGCTGAATCGATCTGCCAACTGCACCGTGGTACAGAACAGTCTCATCAGGGCAAAAGTCGTTCGATGGTTGACGTGTCCCCGAGCCCGCTGCCGAACTACAGCGTCAGTTTCTCAGTTGACTCGTCCCTGCCGATAGAACTCGGCGTGCCGTGAATGTTCAGTGTTTTGGGGTATGCGTGATTGGCTTTTCTCACTCACGCAAACGTGAGCACTCGGCGGAATTTTATACAGCGACCTGATGTACGCCATAAGATCGCTTTTGATGAATACCCAGCTGCGTCCCGGTTTGGCTCCTGGAATTTCCCCTGACTTGGCCTTGCGGTAGAGCGTCGTTTCGTTCATTCGCAGTAACTTTGCGGCGTCGGAAATGCCCAGGGTTTCGTTGTCTTGGGCGGTGATTTGGTTTGGTGATTGCTTGTTCATGCCAGGGTGGTACCGGGCAAAAAACAACTTTAATCAACTCGCAAGCCGACAAATGCCCAACCGTTTTTCCATCATGCGCACATAGCGGTCAGATCGGTCGCTTAAGATTGCTTGACGGCCTAGCTTTTGGCAGACCACACCGGTGGTTCCTGATCCCGCGGTCATGTCCAACACAAGATCGCCTGGCTGGGTGCTCATCTTAATCAAGGGCTCAAACACCGAGACGGGTTTTTGTGCAGGGTGCCCTACGGCCTGAGTTCGTCCTGCAAAGCCGACTAGCGCGCCAGCTTCAATTACGGTGTCACAGGAATGTCTAAAAAGCCCCTGTGCGCTGCCATCTGTAAAATTCTCGGAATACATTGGGGCGCCCGGATGGCTGATGTGCAGGCAGGCCTGCTGA
>JASBUL010000097.1 GCA_030147945.1 Oceanococcus sp.
CAGGCCATGGGGCGTGGGCTGTTGTGGTTGGCGCCGCGCCTGATGAAGGCGCTGACCATCGTGGGCACTGCGGCGATGTTTCTGGTTGGTGGTGGCATCCTGGTGCATGGCGTACAGGTGCTGCACCACTGGGCTGAAGGCGCCGCGCACGCCGCCGAGCTAGTGCCCGGCGTGGGCGTGGTGCTCAAGGTTTTGTCCGGCATGCTGTTCAATGCCGTGGTCGGCGTTGTGTCCGGCGGACTGATTGTGGCTGTGGTCAAAGGCGCTGCGCGTTTGCGTGCGAGCGAGTGACTCAGTTCACATCGGCCTGGATCAGGCTGAGAATCTCGTAACCGTAAGCATCAAGCTTTTTCGCCCCGATGCCTTGCACATGCTGGAGCGCCTCGATGCTGTCGGGCCGCTCTGCGGCGATGGCGGCCAGGGTGGCATCGTGGAAAATCACGTAGGGCGGCACGCCCTGTTCTTCGGCGGTGTCCTTGCGCCACAGACGTAAGCGTTCGAACAGATCCTGGTCCTCGGTCGAAACCAGCGTTTGTGCGGCGCTGGCCTTGCCGCGACTGCGTCGTCCGCCGGCGCTAGGTTCACGCAGTTGCAGGCTGCGCTGACCGGTGAGGACGGCTTTGGCGTCGCCGCCCAGGCGCAGGCCGCCGTAGCCGGACAGGTCAACCTCGAGCAGCCCCATCGCCACCAGTTGGCGAAACAGGCCGCTCCACTGGGTTTTGTTGTATTCCTGGCCACAACCGAAGGTTTTCAGCGTGTGATGGTCGAAGCGACGGACCTTTTCGTTGTCATCGCCGCGCAGCACATCAATCAGGTGTGCCACGCCAAAGCGCTGGCCGGTGCGGTAGACCGCCGACAGGGCTTTTTGTGCGGCCACCGTGGCATCGAAGGTTTTCGGAGGCTCCAGGCAGGTGTCGCAGTTGCCGCAGGGCTGGCTTTGCTCCTCGCCGAAGTAGCGCAACAGCGTTTGGCGGCGGCAGGTGGTGACTTCGCACAGGCCGAGCAGGGCGTCGAGCTTGCGGCGTTCCAGCATCATACGTTCGGCGGGGGTGTCGCCACCTTCGAGCATCTGCCGACGCCGCACCATGTCTTGCAGGCCGTACAGCATCAAGGTGTCGGCCGGAGCACCATCACGACCGGCGCGGCCGGTTTCCTGATAGTAGGCTTCGATCGACGAGGGCATGTCGAGGTGGGCGACAAAGCGGATATCCGGTTTGTCGATGCCCATGCCAAAGGCCACCGTTGCGACCATGACCAGGCCATCCTCCTTGAGGAAACGTTGCTGATTGAAGCTGCGTGAATCCGCCGACAGGCCGGCATGGTAGGGCAGCGCGCGCACGCCCTGGGTGTTGAGCCACGCGGCCAGCGTATCCACTCCCTGGCGTGACAGGCAGTAGACAATGCCGGCCTGGCCTTCGTGACCCTCCCGGATGAAGCGCAGGATCTGTTCGCGGCCACTGCGTTTTTCGGCGATGCGATAGCGCAGGTTGGGGCGATCGAAGCCACCGATAAAGCGTGGCGAGTCGCCCAGGCCCAGGCGTTCGCAGATTTCTTCTCGGGTGGGTTCGTCGGCGGTCGCCGTCAGGGCTAGGCGCGGGACCGACGGGAAAAGCTCGGTCAGACGGGCAAGATCGCGATACTCGGGGCGGAAATCGTGCCCCCATTGCGACACGCAGTGGGCTTCGTCGATGGCAAAAAGCGCCGGCTTGGCGCTTTGCAGCAGGTTCAGCGTGCGCTCCTGCAACAGGCGTTCCGGCGCGCAGTACAGCAGATCAATGTCGCCCTGCATCACGGCTTGCTCGATGTCCTGCTGCTCCTCCCGGCTGAGGCTGGAGTTCAGGCAGGCCGCGCTGACCCCGTTGGCACGCAGCGCACTGACCTGATCCTGCATCAGCGCGATCAGCGGCGACACCACCACGGTGACGCCGGGCAGCAGCAGTGCCGGAACCTGATAGCACAGCGATTTACCACCGCCGGTGGGCATGATGACCAGGGCGCTGTGGCCGTGGGTGACGGCCTCGATCACGGCCGCCTGCTCGCCGCGGAATTGCTCGTAGCCGAAAACTTGCTGGAGAACGGCTTGCGGATTGCGGTAGGCGGGGCGCGCGGGCATGCGGGACATCGGCGGGGTAAAACGGGCGCCTATCTTGCCTGAGCCTCCCGCCCTTGTGCGTGTGGCGTTAGATACCAACCGGTATGTATCTTGCGGTAGACTGGGCTTTTCCTCACCTCCACCAATCATGTTTTCTGCTCAAACCTGGGCGGACCTGCTGGTCCGGCTGCGCTATCCGCTGTTTGTCTTGGGGCTGGCTCTGGTCGTGGTCTGTGCGCTGGGCGCACAGCGTCTCGTTTTCGAGAACGACTACAAGGTTTTCTTCACCGACGATGATCCTCATCTGGTGGCCCACGAGGCCATGGAAGACGCCTACACCAAGAGCGACAGCATCTCGTTTCTGATTGGGGTGGAAGAGGGCGATCTGTTCACCCCGCAGCGCTTGCAGGCGATTGCCGATCTGACCGAGCGCATGTGGACCTTCCAGCGCGTTATCCGCGTGGACTCGGTCACCAACTTCCAGCACACCGAAGCGCAGGGCGACGATCTCACGGTCTACGCTCTGTTTGAAAATCCGCAGGCGCTGTCGGCGGCCGAGATCGCACGGCGCAAGGCGGTGGCACTGAATGAAGTCACCCTGGTCAACGCTGTCATCGCAGCTGACGGTCGCGCCACGGTGGTCAATGCGCGGCTGGAGATGCCCACCGGCAGCAGTCTGGAGCGTGGTGAAGCCACCGCTTCGATCATGGCCGATGCGCGCGCGCTCAGGGAAGAGTTCGTCGCCCAGCATCCGGATTTCGAAGTCCACCTGATGGGTGTGCCGGCAATCGATCAGGCCTTCAACGATTCCACCGTGCGCGACATGGAGACCCTGGTACCGGCCATGTTCGCGGTGATGATCGTGGTCTCGGCCTTGCTGCTGCGTTCCTTGCTGGCGACCTTCGCTGTGGTGCTGGTCATCGTCACCACCTTGCCGGCGACCATCGGCACGGTGGGCTGGCTGGGTTTTGCGCTCAACCAGATCAACGTGTCCTCGCCGGTGATCATCATGACCCTGTGCGTGTGCGACGCCATCCATATTCTGGTCAGCCATCTGCAATTGCAGCGTCAGGGCATGGAGGTCAAGGCGGCGCGGCGGCGTGCGCTGGAAATCAATATGCAACCGGTGTTTCTGACCAGCCTGACCACCGCGATCGGCTTTTTGTGCCTGAACTTCAGCGATTCCCCGCCGTTTCGTGAGCTGGGCACCTTTGTCGCCATCGGGGTGATGTTCGCCTGGCTGCTGTCGCTGTGCCTGTTGCCACTGTTGATGGGCGGCATGCGGGTCAAGCCACGCGCCGAGGGCAAGGCCTCGCTGGCCAACCGCCTGGGTGACTGGGTGCTGGCGCATCGTGGCGTGCTGTTCTGGGGCGGTCTGGTGGTTGCGCTGTTCGTGATGGCCTGGGCGCCACGCAATCAGCTCAGCGACAGCACCTACCAGTATTTCGACCCGGGTGTTCCGATCCGCGATGCGGCCGAGTTCCTGGAGCAGCGCTTGACCGGCTTCGACACCATTGCCTTTTCGTTGCCGGCCGGTGAGTCCAACGGGGTCACCGATCCGGTCTACCTGAACCGTCTGGATGCCTTCACCCGCTGGGCCCTGGAGCAACCCAATGTGGTTCACGTCAACGCGTTCAGCGACGTGATGAAACGCCTCAACCGGGATATGCACGGTGGCGACCCCAACTGGTACCGCATTCCGGACGATCCGGAGCTGGCTGCCCAGTACCTGCTGCTGTACGAGTTCTCTCTGCCGTTCGGGCTGGACCTGAGCAATCAGCTCAATTTCGACAAATCCGCCACGCGGCTGTCCGTCACCCTGCGTCACGTCAAGGCCGACCGCATCGTCGAGTTCGAACAGCAGGCTCAGGCCTGGCTGCAGCACAACGCACCGAGCATGGCCGCGCCGGGTTCCGGGGTGACGGTGATGTTCGCGCACATCGGCCAAAACAACATCCGCAGCATGCTCAGCGGCTCGCTGGTGGCCCTGATCAGCATCTCGCTGACCCTGATGATCGCGCTGCGCTCATGGCGACTGGGGCTGGTCAGCCTCATTCCCAATGCGTTCCCGTCGCTGATTGCGTTCGGGCTGTGGGGCTTGTTGGTGCAGGAGGTCAACCTGGCCGTGGCGGCGATCTTCAGCATCTCGCTGGGTATCGTGGTCGACGACACCGTGCATTTCCTGTCCAAGTATCTGCGCGCCCGGCAGGACCACGGGGATTCGGCCGAGGAGGCGGTGCGCTACGCCTACGGCACGGTGGGCACGGCTCTGTTGGTCACCACCACCATACTGGTGCTGGGCTTCTCGATCCTTGGCCTGTCCGACTTCGTGGTCAACGAAATCACCGGCCTGCTCACCGCGCTGACGATCTCGATTGCGCTGGTCTACGATCTGCTGTTCCTGCCAACCGTGCTGTTGCGTCTGGATGGCTGGCTCAAGCTGCGCCGGGCCTGAGCGATGGCAGGCGCCATGTACAATCCGAATATCCACTGAAGCACAGAACATCTCATGAAATTTGAAGGCACCGAACGTTACGTCGCCACGGACGATCTCAAGCTGGCCGTCAATGCAGCCATGACGCTGGAGCGGCCGCTGCTGATCAAGGGCGAGCCGGGCACCGGCAAAACCATGCTGGCCGAAGAGGTTGCGCGCTCGATGGGCAAGCCGTTTTTCGAATGGCACATCAAATCCACGACCAAAGCGCAGCAGGGCCTGTACGAATACGATGCGGTGTCACGTCTGCGTGATTCCCAGCTCGGTGATGGTCGCGTGGGCGACATCAGCAACTACATCGTCAAGGGCAAGCTGTGGGAATGCTTCGAGCAGGAAGAGCAGCCGATTCTGCTGATCGACGAGATCGACAAAGCCGACATCGAGTTCCCCAATGACCTGCTGCGTGAACTCGACCGCATGGAGTTCTACGTTTACGAGACGCAGAAGACCATCCGGGCTAAGCACCGTCCGCTGATCATCATCACCTCGAACAATGAAAAAGAGCTGCCGGATGCGTTCCTGCGCCGCTGCTTCTTTCACTACATCAGCTTCCCCGACAAGGACACGATGGAGCAGATCGTGGCGGTGCATTTCCCGGACATCAAGAAAACCCTGCTCAAGGAAGCCATGGATGTGTTCTTCGGCCTGCGTGAGATTCAGGGGCTGAAGAAAAAACCGTCGACCTCGGAATTGCTCGACTGGCTCAAGTTGCTGCTGGCCGAGGACATTCCGCCGGAGGCGCTGCGTGACAAAGACGACAAGAAATCCTTGCCGCCGCTGTATGGCGCCCTGATCAAGAACGAGCAGGACGTGCACATGTTTGAGCGCCTGATCTTTCTGAACCGCCGCAACAGCTGATCATCATGGCCGACGCCCTGCAGCCCTACAGCCCCGCAATTCTGGCCGCCGGTCTGATGGCGGTGCTGCTGTTTGCGCAAATCCTGATCGCCGACATCGCAGCGATCTGGGCCAAGACGCAGCCGGGCAAACCCCTGGACTACAACCCGGCCAGTTTCCACTTTCGCGCCAGCCGCAGTTTTCACAACACCAATGAAAGCATTGCGGTGTTCATCCTGCTGCTCGGGGTGTGCATCGCACTGGCCGCACAGCCAGCGTTGGTCAACCTGATGGCCTGGGCTTATGTGGCCGGGCGCATCGGGCACATGCTGACCTACTACCTGGGCTGGAATCTGGCGCGCACGTTGAGTTTCGTGGTGGCCTTGCTGGGGCTGCTGGGCCTGATCGCCGCGGGAGTGCTCGCATGCTGAACAATTTTTTCTATGCCCTGCGCGAGGCTGAGCTCAAGCCCAGCGTGACCGAGTATCTGACCTTGCTGGAAGCCTTGCAGGCACGGGTCGCATTCTGTTCGATTGACGAGTTCTACTATCTGGCTCGCGCCACGCTGGTCAAGGACGAAACCAAGTTCGACAAATTCGATCGGGTGTTCGGCGCCTACTTCCAGGGGGTGGAAGATGTGATGGGCGATCTGCTCAATGCGGCCATCCCCGAGGAATGGCTGGAGCAGATGAAACAGCTCAACCTGTCCGAGGAAGAGCTCAAGAAAATCCAGTCGCTAGGTGGTCTGGACAAGCTCATGGAGGAGTTCAAGAAACGCCTCGAAGAGCAGAAAGAACGCCATGAAGGCGGCAACAAGTGGATCGGCACCGGTGGCACCTCACCGTTTGGCAACGGTGGCTTCAACCCGGAGGGTATCCGGGTCGGGGGCAAAGGTGGCAACCGCAGTGCGGTCAAGGTGTGGGACAAGCGCGAGTACGCCAATCTGGATGATTCGCTGGAGCTGGGCACGCGCAACATCAAGATTGCGCTGCGCCGTCTGCGCAAGTTTGCCCGCACCGGCGCCGAGGAGGTGCTCGACCTCGACGACACCATACGTTCCACAGCCCGCAATGCGGGGTACCTCGACATCAAGATGGTGCCGGAGCGCCACAACGCGGTGAAGGTGCTGCTGTTCTTCGATGTGGGTGGTTCGATGGATCCGCACGTGCGGGTCTGTGAGGAGTTGTTCTCGGCGGCCAGTTCCGAGTTCAAGCACATGGAGTACTTCTACTTCCACAATTTCATTTACGAAAATGTGTGGAAGGACAATCACCGCCGGCACAACGAAAAAACCTCGACCTGGGACCTGATCCACCGTTTCGGTGAGGATTACAAAGTGATCTTCGTCGGCGACGCGACCATGAGCCCGTATGAGATCACCTATCCGGGGGGCAGCGTCGAGCACTGGAACGAGGAGGCCGGCTCGACCTGGATGCAGCGCATCACCTCGCATTTCAACAAAGTGATATGGCTGAACCCGGAACCTGAGCAACATTGGGATTACCACCCGTCGATACAGGTCGCACGTGAGCTGGTTGAGGAACGCATGTTCCCGATGACCTTGAACGGTCTGGAGCGCGGCATGAAGCGGCTGCTCTAAGCCCGGCCGATGTCAGCCCCCGGCTGACTGACGCCAGGCCTGCGGCGAGCAGCCGTTGGCGCGTTTGAAGGCGCGGCGGAAGTTGGCACCATCCTGATAGCCCAGCTGGGCGGCGATGGTCTCGACGCTGTCGCGGGTTTCTTGCAGGGCGTGGCACGCCCATTCGTTCAGGACCTGGTTGCGCAACGCGCGGTAGCTGGCGCCGTCCTCGGCCAGCCGCCGATTGAGTGTGCGGGTCGACAGATTCAGCTCTGCAGCAACCTGCTGGGCCGCGGGTAGCGGTGGTCTGTGAGAGCGCAGCAGGGTCAGTACATATTCCCGGTGGAGCTTGCGCTGTGTGCCGTTGAGCGCCTGCATCAGTTGCATGCAGCGGTTCTTGCTGCGCTCCCACTGGTTGAGGTCGTAGTAGGGCGATGCGACGTCACCCAGCGCCCGTGGCACATCGACGCCGGTTGCCGGCGCATCAAATTCGCAGGCGCTGTGAAAACGTTGCGGGTAAAGCGCGGCATAGTCCGGGCGCGGATACGCAAAGTAGTAGCGGCCCTGGGTGAAGGGACGGCCAAGCATCATTTCGATGGTGTTCTGCAGGGTCAGCACCATGACCTCATGCTGGATTCGGCGGACGGCATGCGGCAGTGCGATGTTCTCGTGTCCGCGAAAGCGCAGGACCTCACCAACCACGATGTCGAAGTTCATGTAGTCGGCCTGCAAGCGACCGTAGTCCACGAAGCTGCGCAGGGTCAGCAGCAGGTTCGGGGCGGTCAGTGCAGCAATGCCACCCTCGCCCAGGGCGAGCAGATTGGCGTGGCGGCCAAAGCGCAGGCCCAGCGCCGGGTCGGCGCTCAAGCGCAGCGCGTTGCCGAGCAGGGTGTTGAACTCGGCCAGTGGCAGCTGCTGATGGTGCTGGATAGCCGCCTCAGTTTGCTGGGTGCCGGCAAGCAGGGCCGGCCACTGCGCCGGCGCCAGCTGCAGCTCACGGACGATCAGTCGGGCGAAATGAGTGGAGACAAAATGCATACAAGTGCGCGGTGATTGGCGTGAAATGACACCCTGTTGGCGAGCCTAACACTTCACCGCGTCGCCCGGCTGACCCAAGCTGAAGCGGTTTTCTTGTGGATGGGTAGCATGCAGATCATCACCAACACCCCCTTGCGTCAGGTTCCGGCCGATTATTGCCCGCCCGGCAGCGCGCGCTGGTTCGAACTGAGCGAAGGCCATGACGCTGGCAAGAGCATGTTCTATTACGACTATCTCAGTGGTCAGGGTGAGCCGGAGCTGACCGTGCTCATGGTCCACGGCAATCCGGAGTGCTCCTACACCTACCGGCATATCCGTGATGCGCTGGTGGGTAGCGGGCGCTGCGTGCGTATCGTGGTCATGGATCACATCGGTTTCGGCTTGTCGGATCAGGCCGATTTCGAAATGGTGGACATGCACCATGCGGCCAATCTGTTGCAGCTGGTGCGACATCTTGATCTGCGCGACGTCAGTCTGGTGGTGCATGACTGGGGTGGCCCCATCGGGATCGGTGCCCTGATTGAAGATGAGTGGCGGGTGCGTCACCTTGCGGTGCTCAACACCACGATCTTCCCGATGCCGTCCACTGGCATCACCTACACCAACTTTCCGATGCGCTGGCTGCCCTGGGCGAGTACGGCCTATGTGATCCCCGATGCCCTGTGGGGTGGTGTGGCCGGCTGTGTGGTTTCGCATGCCGAGCCCCAGAGCAGCGGACGTTTCCTGCTCAACACAGCCGCTTACCTGCTGCGTCACGCCACCCACCGCATTGCGCCCGGCACTCCCGAGCATGTGTGGGCCGAAGGCTTGCGCTCCAAGGCCAATGCGCGCAGTTCCAAGCGCAACGTCAAGCAGACGCCGCGCTGGGGGCATGGTTACCGCTATCACGACGGCCGCCACGGCGTGCAGGACAACCATGCGTTTTACCAGCGCATGCAGGCTGGCGTTGCCAAGGCCTGGGGCGAGCACGGGCGCAAGCTGCCGGCATGTGGCTTTTTCGGTCAGTGGGATGCTTGCGGCAAGGACGAGGTGATCGCGCAGTGGCAGCAGGCCTTGCCGAGCTTGCGCCGCGCGACCTGGCGCTACCCGCAGGTCGGCCACTTCATCGAAGAGCACAAAGGCCCCGAGATTGCCGAGGCCCTGCTGATGCTGGCTGATCAGGCTTAGCGCAGCGCAGCACAAAAAAACCGGCTCCGGAGAACATCCGGAGCCGGCGGGTTTCTGCGCCCGGGGGGAGGGGCCTGCGAGGATCAGGCCTTGGGGATGGACGCAGAAGGGGGCTCAGAACATCAGGTTGAGACCCAATGAAGCCATGTCGACGTCAGCACGGTCGATCTCGTAGCGCTCATATTCCAGTCGCAAATCCAGATTGCTGGCCACGCCGATGCGTGTGCCGACACCGTAGAAGGTGTCGTCGCCATCACGGCTGTCGCCGGTGAAATTGGTGAAGCGGGTCTTGCGGTCCCAGAACAACTGGCCGAGCTTGCCGTAGACCGAGAAATTGGGCGTGAACGGAATGCCTGCGGTCATCGCGACCTGCAGACCATCCGAGTCGAAGCGCGCACCGTTATGGTCCACTTCACCAAACTCGACATAGCCGGCCTCGAAGCCCAGCACGTCGTTGGGGCGCACCCCGACATAGGCTTTCCAGCTGCCGCGTTCATCTTCGAATTCGTCGCTTGAGTTGGGAAATTCTTCCTGCTCGAAGCGGTAATAACCCAGGTTACCACCCAGATAGGCTTCCGGCGTGGCAGCCAGCGTGGTCACCGGTACGGCCCCCAGCGTCGCAGCGGTGGCCAGGCAGGTCAGCGTTTTCTTCATGGTCGGCTCCTGTAAGTGAGAGTCGCCAAGCTAGGGGGCAGAAATCGGGCCAACTTTTAAAAGTTAAAATAAATCAATAACTTATTTTTCTTTCGGGGAAGATGGCCTGCGGCCGGGGTGGCTGTGCGCGCAAACCTGTGGCGAATTGGCGACAGGCGTGCTGCGGATCTTCGCGTCGGGCGGCGTCGTGCTGCGGATTTGCCCTGCGCGGCGGGGTGTCCGCGATTGGCGACACGCGTGAATCAGGCGCCGCGCAGGCTGTCGCGCAGTGGCGCCCAGTCACGGATCAAGTCGTTCAATGACCAGGCTGCATTGGCCGGACTGGTGGAAGGCAGGCGCTGGCTGTTCAGCGTGGTCAGATGGCTGAAATGACGCTGAAAGCAGGTCTGCGCGGCGGCCCCGTTGAAATACACGCGGCTTATTTCGGGGTGCTCATTGAGCAAGCGGTCGATGCGGTTGGGGATCTCGCTGTCGCTGCGAATGGCGGCGTCGGCGCTGCCGGGGCGGATGCAGCGGGCGAGGACATCCCACAGCGCGATGTCCTGTTCCAGCAGGTGCTGGACGCGCTGTGCATAAGGGGCTTGTGCGTCGCCATCAAACAGGGCGGCGATCAGCGGCCAGAAGCGATTGCGTGGATGGCCGTAATAGGCCTGTTGCTTGAGCGACTGCACGCTCGGCATCGAGCCCAGCACCAGCACCTTTGGGCGTGGGGGCAGGAGCGGGGCGAAGGATTCAATGGGGGCTGGCGCTGGAGTGCTCACCACGGCTTTGCCACAATGTCCGGATTCATTCAGCGTTGCGGATCAACACGATGCATCAATCCATGGGGGTTCACGCCCGGGCCTTTTTCATTGCCATGTGCGTGGAGCTTGGATTGTACGCGGTGTATCTCCTGTGGGGCCTGTCTGGTGGCCGTGACGTGCTCCCGATGCTTGGCCGTATCGCGTTGATATTTATCGGTATTCGAGCACTGCTGGTGGCTGCGAATTTTGTTCAGACCTGGCTGGCGCGCTCGCCTGCAGCGCCGCAGCACCGGCTCAATCTGTTCACCGCCGCGCGGCTGTTCTACAACGAGCTGTATGCGGCGATACGCACCTACCCGTTCTATTTTGCGCTGGAGGCTTGGTTGGTGCCGAACGCGCCGCCAGCGGATTTGCCGCACCGTGGCCCGCCGATCGTGCTGGTCCCCGGGTTTCTGTGCAATCGTGGTTACTACGGGGCCTTTCGTCGCTTCCTGCGTCAGCACGGCTACGGCAATGTGTGGGCCGTCACCCTTCAGCCGGTGTTCGGCAGCATCGACGACAATGCCCACGCGCTTGATCGGCACATCGAGCAGATTTGTGCCGCCACCGGTGCCGACAAGGTGATCGTGATCGGTCATAGCATGGGCGGCGTGGTGATCCGGGCCTATCTGGACAAGTTCGGTGGCGCCAGACGCATCGCCCGCGCCATCAGCCTGGGCTCACCCTTCGGAGGCACGGTGCTGGCCAAGGGGGCGTCGGGTCTGGGTGAGAACCTGCGCCAGATGAGTCTGGGCAGTGACTGGCTGAAGGCGCTGTCGGCTTTCGAAAACCAGCCCTGTCCGGTGCCCTTCACCGCGATCTGGTCGCCGCATGACAGCATCGTGGCGCCGCAACTCGGCAGTCGCGTATCCGATACCTATGGGCAAAGTATCGCCCTGCCCGGCGTCGGGCACATGGAAATGATCGTGTCCGCGCCGGTCATGCGTGAGGTGCTGAGGGTGCTTGACCAGGATCACGGTCGCTGATGCGCCGTCTGTTGCTGACGCTGTTGCTGTGCGGTTTGTTGTCGGTCAGCCTGATCGTGCTGGCCAATGCCCTGGTCATGGTCCGCGCCGGTGCGCCGGTGCAGGAACTGGAGCACGTTGCGGCTGTTGATGTGGCGCTGGTGCTGGGCACCAGTCAGTGGTCTGTGGAAGGCCATCCCAACCGACATTTCGCGGGGCGTATGGATGCAGTTGCAGCGCTGTATCACGCTGGCAAGGTGCGACATATTCTGGCCAGCGGCGCCAATCCCGAGATCTACTACAACGAACCGCAGCGCATGCTGGAGGCGCTGGTCGAGCGGGGTGTGCCGGAATCCGATATCACGCTGGATTTCGCCGGTCGCCGCACGCTGGACTCCGTGGTGCGTGCCCATCGTGTGTTCGGGCTTGAGCGGTTTGTGGTGGTTTCGCAGCCCTATCATCTGTACCGCGCCATGTATCTGGCGCGCGCCCACGGCTTACAGGTTCAGGGCTATGCCGCGGCCCAGCCACCGCTGGCCGAACGATGGCGGGTGGAGTTGCGCGAGATCATGGCGCGGCTGCTGGCGGTGCTCGATCTGCATGTGCTGCACACCGCACCTCAGATGCTCGGCGAGCCGGAGCCGATTCGCCTCTAGTGTGTTGTCAGGTGCTTCGACGCGCCAATGGCCTGCCTTCCTTGCGCGGCAGGCATGACATTTTCTTCACATCCACTTCACGTTTTCGCCCATAGGCTTTTGCCATGTCGCCGGGACTGTGTCCCGCTGGCAAGGTCTCCCACCCCCACCCCTGGGGATTGCGCCCGCAGCATGCTGCGGGCGTTTTTTTAGCCGACCTCTACTGCGCTCAGGAACTGCTCGATATGTCCTGCGGTTTCAGCGGGTGCGTCGAAATGCAGCATATGCCCTGCGGATTCGAGACAAACGCGGGTTTGCCGCTGAAAGCAGGCCAGTCGTTGCTGTCGCACCTCGCTCTGGGCCATCGCTGCAAGCGCCGATTTGCCGGCGTCGACCAGCAAGGTGGGGGCGCGCACTTCGCGGAAGATCGCCTTGGCCTCTTCATCGCGGTACAGCAGAGGCCCGCGTTGAC
The DNA here is from genome assembly GCA_030147945.1 of Oceanococcus sp. Classification (GTDB taxonomy): domain Bacteria; phylum Pseudomonadota; class Gammaproteobacteria; order Nevskiales; family Oceanococcaceae; genus Oceanococcus. Next base: position 12,716 of record JASBUL010000097.1, read on the forward strand.
GATGCCGTGGGTCGCCAAGCAGCTGAATCTGTCCATCCGCTGTGGGTTGGCTCCAGCATTCGGCGACGAATCTTGCGCCTTCGGCGTCAAGTCCATCCTGGCGCTTGGCGATCTTGGCGGCCAGGGTCTCCAGATCCGGATAGCGTTTTTCCTCGGGGTTGCTGCGCAGCTCGTCGAGCCAGTTGCGCAGCTGTTGCGGCGCACGCTCCGGCGCGCTCTGCGGCAGGTAGAAACCATCCAGCAGGACCAGTCGTCGCGCCCGCTGTGGGCGCACCCCGGCGTATAGCGCGGCCACCTGTGAGCCCATGCTGTGGCCAATCAGGTCGATGGGTTGATCCGGTGAAAGTTGCTCTAGCAGGGCATCAAGGTCGGCGACATAGTCATAGAACCAGTAGGTGTCGCCAACTGCATCGGAATGACCGAAACCGCGCTGATCCGGCGCGGCGATGGCCCAGTCGGCGGGCAGGTGATCAACCAGCCGCTGCCAGGTGGCGGACAAATCCAGCCAGCCGTGCAGGATTACGCGAAGGGGTTGGGCGCTGCCCGCCCAGTGGCGCACATGCATGCTGAAATTTCGCACCATGTGATGGCGGGTGCGGGCGCTGCGGGAATTTGCGCGAGGGGTGTTCATTGCAAGCCTGATCTTCGCCGGGCGCTCATCATGGCGGATCGGTCGAAACATTGGAAATGACTGATTCTCCAGTGCTAATGAGCGCTGGATCGGCCCGTCGGCGGCTTGATGCATGTGCCCGCATGCAAATCCCGGACGCCTTCGATACACTTCGACCCATCCTATGAGTAGCTCCCCGATGTCGACGCCCGCGCCTCTCGAGTTCAAGGGGCGCATGATGGGTATTTCCGTCCTGCGCATCCTGCACAACGATTTAGATGAACTGTCCGATTACCTGAAACATCAGGTCAACAAGGGCAACGGACTGCTGCGCGAATTGCCGGTGGTTCTGGACATCAACGTGCAGATTATTGATGTCGATGGTTTGCTCGACGTGCTGCGCAAGCAGCACATCACCGTGCTGGGTGCCTATCGCACCGCCGCTTCAATGGAAGCCGCCGTGCGCCGTACTGGCCTGCCGGTGATCCTGGAGCAGAAACGGGGTCAGGAATCGGAGCCTGCGGAGGCTGTGCCTGCGCCGCAACCGCCGGCTGCCGAGCCGCCGGCACCGCAGTCACCCGTGCCCCCGGCCTCTGATGCGCCGGTGCAGATGGTCGAATCGCGCATGATCACCGCGCCAGTCCGTTCGGGGCAGCGCATTTATGCGCGCAACAGTGATCTCATCATTACTGCCCAGGTCAGTGCCGGGGCAGAAGTCATCGCCGATGGCTGCATCCACATTTATGGCAGCCTGCGTGGCCGCGCCATAGCGGGTGCTCAGGGCGATGAAAGTGCACGCATTTTCTGTCGCGATCTGCAGGCCGAGTTGCTGGCCATCGCAGGCCGATACAAAGTGGCCGATGATATCGGTGACGCGGCACGTGGCCGACCCGTCCAGATTTACCTGGACGGCGAGAAATTGTGTGTTGACCCATTGAATTGAGGAGAAGGACTCCGTGGCCAAGATTATTGTGGTGACCTCCGGCAAAGGTGGTGTGGGCAAGACCACCACCAGTGCCTCTTTTGCCTGTGGTCTGGCCCAGCGCGGACACAAAACAGTCGTGATCGACTTTGACGTGGGCCTGCGCAACCTGGACCTGATCATGGGTTGCGAGCGACGCGTGGTTTACGACTTCGTCAATGTGATCCACGGTGAGGCCAACCTGCGCCAGGCCCTGATCAAGGACAAGCGCTTCGACAATCTCTACATCCTTGCGGCCTCGCAGACGCGTGACAAGGACGCCCTGACTCAGGATGGCGTTGGCAAGGTGTTGGAAGAGTTGTCCAAGGAATTCGACTTCATCATCTGCGACTCGCCGGCAGGCATCGAGAAAGGCGCCATGCTGGCCATGCACTTCGCCGATGAAGCGCTGGTGGTGACCAATCCGGAAGTCTCCTCGGTGCGCGACTCGGATCGCGTGCTTGGCATTCTGCAGTCCAAGACCAAGCTGGCCATGGAGGGCAAGGGCGTCAAGGAGCATCTGGTGCTGACCCGCTATTCCCCGCAGCGCGTGGCGCAGGGCGAGATGCTGTCGGTTGATGATGTGCAGGAGATTCTGGCCGTCGAGCTGCTCGGGGTCATCCCGGAATCGCAGTCGGTGCTGAACAGTTCCAATGCCGGTTTGCCGGTCATCGCCGAACCGTCGGCTGATGCCGGTCAGGCCTACAGCGATGTGGTCGATCGTTTCCTCGGCGAAGACAAGCCGATGCGTTTCCTCAGTGCCGAGAAGAAAGGCCTGCTGGGCCGATTCTTCGGGAGCTAATCATGGGCCTTCTGGATCTGTTTCGCGCCAACGAAAAGAAAAGCGCGAGTGTTGCCAAGGAGCGTCTGCAACTGATCGTGGCGCATCGCCGCGCCGGCAATATGCAGGCGCCGGTGTTCCTGCCCAAGCTGCAGGAAGACCTGCTGCAGGTTATCCGCAAGTACGTGCAGGTGTCTGACGATGCGGTCAAGATCGATGTGGAGCGCGACGGTGACATGGATGTGCTCGAATTGAACATCGTCGTGCCGGACAACCGCGACTGAAGTCAGTCCTTCAGTCGCTGCTCTCCAGCCACTGATTCAGGGTCAGCTCGCCAAGCACCGTGCTGCGGGCTTGGGCCAGCTGCTCGGCCAGCTCACGGGCCCGTTCGTGCACTGGACCCCCCTGACGGTGGATGACGCTGCGTGCATCGACCCGGTTGAGCAGCTCGGCCAGTGTCATGCGGCCCAAATCCATGCGCGGTAACAGGGCGCCATCAGCGCTCTCGGCGAGCAGGCCGCAACTCAGCAGGCTGTTGATCATGGGGTTGACCAGGTCCGGTGGTGCGCCGCTGCGGCGGGCCAGTTCCGAGGGATTCAGCCCGCGTTGCGCGGCGCCGAAGCGGGTCTGCACCAGCCCAAGCAAGGTCAGAATCAGCATGTCCCGTGTCGCCCCCGAGGCCTCGGCGTGTCGACGCACCCGGGTCAGGTATTCCGGATGCTGCATGAAGAAGGCGATCTGGCAGCCGGTGAGCAGAATCAGCCAGCCCAGATAGAGCCAGATCAAAAGCAGAATCAGGATGGCGAAGCTGGAATAGATGGCGTTGTAGCCGGATGAGCCGGCCACGAAGTTGGCAAACCCCCAGGCCGCGGATTGCCACAGCAGTCCACTGACCAGGCCGCCGACAAATGCTGGCAGCAGGCGTGCCCGGGTGTTGGGTATGAACATGAACACGAATGTGAACATGCCCACGATCAGCACGTAGGGCAGCAGCAAGCCGGCCAGGTAAACCGACTGGTTGACCAGCGCGCTGCTCAGCAGATTTTCAACCAGCCGGTTGGAGCTCAGGCTGGCGGTGGTGCCTATGACCAAAGTAATGGCCAGCGGGCCGAGCAGCAGCACCACCAGGTACTCTGAGATGCGCTGTGTCAGCGGCCGCTGGCGGGGGATTTTCCAGATGAAGTTGAAGGCACTTTCGACCTTCTGGATCATCGCCAGCACGGTGTAGAACAGCAGCGCGATCCCAATCGAACCGAGCACGCCGATTTTGATGTTGTCGACAAAGCCGATCACCGTTGTGGTGATTTCACTGGCCGATGGACCAAGGGGCTCCAGCAGGGCCTCGATCATGGGTTCCACGCGGTTGTGAACACCCAGTCCCTTCATGATGGAGAAGGCCAGAGCCAGCAGCGGAACCAGCGACAGCAGGGTGGTATAGACCAGGCTCATGGCGCGCAGGGTCAGTTCCCCGGCGGTGAGTTCACGTACCGTGCAGAACACCAGGCGCCCGGCCTGCACCGCGCGGCGCTGCCATCCTTGCGTGGGGCGGGTCCACAGCAGGTTCAGGCGCTCGTCCCAGTACTCTTTTATATTCATAAAGTTACACCTGATGCGCCGTTCGTCGGCTGGACCCATGATGTTGCACTGCAACACTTGACAGCAATTTGGCGCACCACTATGATGCGGCGCAACAAATGTTGCAGCACAGCATTTTGTGCCCTCCGAACATCACACATGCGCTTTTGGGAGATTAGTCCATGCAGGTTCAAGAAATTATTGATGACGTGAAAGGTCGTGCCGAGAAAGTGAGCAAAGAAGCTCAGGCTCGTTACGAGAAGGTGAGCAAGCAGGCTCAGGACGTGATCAAAACGTCGCGTGACACCGCCAAGAAGGCTGGCGATCTGGTCAAGAAAAACGCCAAGAAAGTTGCCGACACCAACCAGACCACGGCCAAGGGTCTGTTCGACAACGCCAAGGTCAGCCTGACCAAGGTGCGCGAAGCCGGTATCAAGGAAGTGGCGGCCAAGCCGGCTGCGTTCCTGCCGGAAGGTAAGGACGACGTTGTGAAGGCTTACAACGTGACCGTCACCACCGTGACCAAGACGCGTGAAGACCTGGCCAAGCTGCTCAAGAAGAGCGCCGACCAGATCAAAGTGACCATTGAAGGCAAGAAGCCGGTCGCCAAGAAAGCCACCACCGCGCGCAAGCCGGCGGCTCGCAAGGCTCCGGCCAAGAAGACCACCACCGCTCGCAAGGCTCCGGCCAAGGCGGCTGCGGCTTCCTAAGCCACGATCCCCCCCTCGGCGGTGCGTCAGCACTGCCGCCCCCGCCGGGTGCTTCCTTCGGAAGCGCCCGGTTTTTTTTGTCCCGGCTGCCGTAAAGGCGTGTTTCGAGTGGGTGGGGTGGGCACGGATCAGGCGTCGTCGCTGTCCGTCGTGCGGCGGCGTCGTGAACCCTTCTTGCGGGCCGGCTCACCAGGCGTTTCTTCCAGCGAACCGAAGGCCGCCGCTATCAAGCGCTGCCAGGCTTTGGTGCCACGCACCGCGTCCATGTTTTCCTTGACGAAGGTTTTGGCGTCCACGCCATCCAGGCCGTCCGAGAATTTGTCGCGCGCATAGCGAAAAAGATCTTCCTGGATGCCGAGCACATCAGGAATGCCGAGGAACTGGCGCAGTTCTTCAGGCTTGAGGTCGATTTCGATCTTGATCTGCACACCGCTCTCCTAATGTCAGGTAGAGGCCAGTGTACGGGTTTGTAACCGCGTCGTTCAGCCTTCCAGGCGCTTGCGCGCTTCGGCGTACTTTTCTGCGGTTTTGGCGATGATGGCCTCAGGCAGGCTGGGGCCCGGTGCTTTCTTGTTCCAGTCCAGCGTTTCCAGGTAATCACGCACGAACTGCTTGTCGAAGCTCGGCGGGCTGATGCCCAGCTGGTACTGATCTGCGGGCCAGAAGCGCGAGGAGTCGGGGGTCAGGACTTCATCGATCAGCACCACGTTGCCGTCCTCATCCAGGCCGAACTCGAGTTTGGTATCCGCGATGATGATGCCTTTCTCACGCGCGTAAGCGGAGGCTTCGGCGTACAGCCGCAGGCTCAGATCGCGGACCTTTTCAGCCAGCTCGCGGCCAATCAGGTTGACGATGTGGTCGAAATCGACGTTCTCGTCATGATCGCCCACCGCCGCTTTGGTCGAGGGTGTGAAGATCGGTTCCGGCAGCTTCTCGGCCTGCTGCAGGCCTTGCGGCAGTGCGATGCCGCATACCGCGCCGGTGCTCTGGTAGTCCTTCCAGCCCGAACCAATGATGTAGCCACGCACGATGGCTTCCACCGGCAGCGGCTTGAGCTTTCTGACCACGATGGCCTGGTCGGCGAGTTGCGCGTACAGGTCGGGGTCGGTGATCACGTCGGACAGCGGGGTGTCCGACAGATGGTTGGGCAGCCAGTCGGCGAATTTCTTGAACCAGAAGTTGGCCAGCTGGGTCAGCACCGCGCCCTTGCCCGGAATCGGGTCCGGCAGCACCACGTCGAACGCCGACAGCCGATCACTGGTGATGATCAGCAGCTTGTCGTCGTCGACCGCATAGATGTCACGAACTTTGCCGCGGTTCACAAGCGGCAGGTCAAGCAGGTCTGTGGTGTGAACAGCTTGAGTCATGCGCGGCTCCAGACGGGTGGTGCGAATTTGCGAAAAAAGGGCGCAACTTTATGCCAAGGTGCCCTTTTAGGTAAAGTAGCGCCCCTGCCGCCTGACAGGCGGTCTCCTATTTTGCAGTTACTACGTCGTTTCAGGTTCATGAATACCCAAAAGCCGGTCATTGCGCCGTCGATACTGTCGGCCGATTTCGCTCGCCTTGGCGAGGATGTCTCACGCGTTCTGGATGCCGGCGCGGATTGGGTGCACGTGGACGTGATGGACAACCACTACGTGCCCAACCTGACCTTCGGCCCGATGATTCCCAAGGCGCTGCGCGCCTACGGCATCAGCGCCCCGATGGATGTGCATCTGATGATCGAACCGGTCGATGCCATCATTCCGGAGTTTGCGGCCGCTGGCGCCAGCTTGATCAGCTTCCATCCGGAGGCTTCACGCCATGTGGATCGAACCATACAGCTGATCAAGTCCGAGGGATGTCAGGCCGGTCTGGTGCTCAATCCGGCCACGCCGCTGAGCGTGCTGGACCACGTGCTCGACAACCTGGATCTGGTTCTGGTCATGTCGGTGAACCCGGGTTTTGGCGGTCAGTCTTTCATCCCCTCAGCGCTGGACAAGCTGCGCGCGATTCGTCAGCGCATTGATGCAGCGGGGCTGGCCACGCGGCTGGAGATTGATGGCGGCGTCAAAGTCGACAACATTGCCGAGATTGCCGCAGCCGGGGCCGATACGTTTGTTGCCGGATCAGCCATTTTTGGCAGTGACGATTACGCCGCGACCATCGCCAAAATGCGTGAGCAGATCGGCTCATGAAAGAGCAGCTGATTCCGGTAGTGCGTGAAGCACTGTCGGATCTGGAAACGCCGCTCTCCACCTACCGCAAGCTGGCTGATCGACCGAACAGTTTTCTGCTCGAATCGGTAGAAGGCGGTGAGCGCTGGGGCCGTTACTCGATCATCGGTCTGGCCGCGCGCGAGCAGATTCGGGTGCAGGGCGGGGTACTGGAACATCGCCGCGACGCGCAAGTCATCAGCCGTTGCACGCCGGCAGACCCGTTGCAGTGGATCGCCGATTATGCGGCCCAGATTGAAGCGCCTGATCTGCCTGACCTGCCGCGTTTGAACGGCGGGCTGGTCGGCTATTTTGGCGCCGACACGGTGCGCATGATCGAACCGCGCCTGGCCGGTGTGAGCCACCAGGACACGGTTGGCGCGCCAGATATTCTGCTGCTGCGCGCTGATGAACTGGTGGTGTTCGACAATCTGCGTGGGCGGCTGAATTTCGTGATTCTGTGCGCGCCGGGCAGCGAGGCTCAGGC